>NZ_JBYSZP010000013.1:0-217347 GCF_058787295.1 Pseudomonas sp. FW305-3-2-15-E-TSA4
CAACACCTCTTTTTCTCCGCTTTCGACCGAGAAGATCGAACCGTCAAAAGAGCCAAACATCACCGCTCTTTCAACTCTTTCCAGGCTTCGATGAACTGAAGCAAGTCGCTGCCGAAAACTGCGTAACTCGTTGAATCTCAAGGAGTTTTCCGTTTCGACTGCGCCGGAAGTGGGGCGAATTATAGACTTCTAAAATTCGCCGTCAACCCTTATTTCAAACTTTATCCAGCTTTCAGTGTGATACGTGCAAATGCCTTCTTGCCCGCCTGGCAAACGTGGGTCGCGCCCAGCACATATATAAAGGAGCGATCAACCACCTCACCATCCACACGCACACCGCCGGAAGCCAACAGATCACGCGCAGCCGCCGAGTTCTTCACCAGGCCTGCCTTATTAAGGACGGCCGCAATTGGCATATCTTCAGCAGAGGCCAGTTCGATCTCCGGCAGATCATCCGGCAGTTCGCCATCCTTCATACGGTTACCGGCAGCGCGATGAGCATTGGCCGCAGCCTCCTCACCATGGAAGCGCGCGACAATCTCTTCCGCCAACTTGATCTTGATGTCGCGCGGGTTAGCCCCCGCCTCGACATCTGCACGGAAGGCATTGATCTCATCCATCGAACGGAAGCTGAGCAGCTCAAAGTAACGCCACATCAGCGCATCCGGAATCGAAACCAGCTTGCCGTACATCACACCTGGCGCTTCCTGGATACCCACGTAGTTGCCCAACGACTTGGACATCTTCTTCACGCCATCCAGACCTTCCAGCAATGGCATGGTCAGAATGCACTGAGCTTCCTGGCCATACCCACGCTGCAGCTCACGCCCCATCAGCAGGTTGAATTTCTGATCGGTACCGCCCAACTCAACATCCGCGCGCAGAGCAACCGAGTCATATCCCTGAACCAGCGGATAGAGGAACTCATGAATAGCGATCGGCTGATTGGTGGTGTAACGCTTATCGAAGTCATCACGCTCAAGCATACGTGCGACGGTGTACTGCGATGTCAGACGAATGAAGTCAGCCGGACCCATCTGATCCATCCAGGTGGAATTGAAGGCAACTTCGGTTTTCGCCGGATCAAGAATCTTGAATACTTGAGTCTTGTATGTCTCAGCGTTTTCCAGAACCTGCTCGCGAGTCAACGGAGGACGCGTAGCGCTCTTGCCGCTTGGATCACCGATCATCCCGGTGAAGTCACCAATCAGGAAGATCACCTGATGCCCCAATTCCTGGAACTGGCGCAGCTTATTAATAAGCACGGTGTGACCCAAGTGCAGATCCGGGGCGGTTGGATCGAAACCAGCCTTGATACGCAGCGGCTGGCCGCGCTTGAGCTTCTCGATCAGCTCGGACTCGACCAATAGTTCTTCCGCACCACGTTTAATCAGCGCTAGCTGCTCTTCAACCGACTTCATAACAGACCCGCAAGGCTCAGATTCAAAGGGAACCAACCATACAAGATCGTGCACCAATTACAAGTTTTGCCCGGCGCACGGACACCAATCTGCAGACAGGGTGTCTGTAGACTTGCTTCGGGGATGATTTGGTTATATTTTATACAGTTATTTCATCTTCATCATGTCATTCATCTTTTCCAATTCATCTTTTTTCAAAGTCAAAATTACTTATGACCACTGAACCGTCTAAAGCGCCACCGCTTTACCCGAAGACCCACCTGCTCGCCGCAAGTGGAATCGCCGCCCTTCTCAGTCTGGCGCTCCTGGTATTTCCTTCCAGTGATGTTGAAGCCAAAAAGACGACCCTGAGCCTGGAACTGGAAAGTCCTGCTGAACAACTGACACAAGATCAAGACGCTGCTGACGCGATTCAAGCCACAAATGAGCCAGCAGCTTCACCTTTCGCCCAGATCGAAAACAGCACCGAAGAAACCCCGAAAACCGCTGAAGCCGCACCTGCCCCAGCTCCGGCTGCAGAGAAACCAAAAGCCCCGGGGCACCGCGAAGTCGTCGTCTCCAAAGGCGATACGCTCTCTACATTGTTCGAGAAAGTCGGTCTGCCAGCCGCTGCTGTGCACGAAGTGCTGGCCAGCGACAAACAAGCCAAACAGTTCAGCCAGCTCAGGCACGGCCAGAAGCTGGAGTTCGAATTGAACCCGGAAGGCCAACTGACCAGCCTGCACAGCAAGGTCAGCGACGTCGAAACCATTACCCTGACCAAGAATGACAAGGGCTACGCATTCAACCGCGTAACAGCCAAGCCGACCGTTCGCACGGCTTACGTGCACGGCGTGATCAATAGCTCCCTGTCACAATCCGCTGCCCGTGCAGGCCTGTCCCATAGCCTGACCATGGATATGGCCAGCGTCTTCGGCTACGACGTCGACTTCGCTCAGGACATCCGTCAAGGTGACGAATTCGACGTGATCTACGAGCAGAAAGTGGTCAACGGCAAGGCAGTGGGCACCGGCCCGATTCTGTCTGCACGCTTCACCAACCGCGGCAAGACCTACACCGCCGTGCGTTACACCAACAAACAAGGCAACAGCAGCTATTACACCGCTGATGGCAACAGCATGCGTAAGGCGTTTATCCGTACCCCGGTGGACTTCGCCCGCATCAGTTCGAAATTCTCCATGGGCCGCAAACACCCGATCCTCAACAAGATCCGCGCCCACAAAGGTGTCGATTACGCAGCGCCACGCGGTACGCCGATCAAGGCTGCCGGCGACGGTAAAGTATTGCTGGCCGGCCGCCGCGGTGGCTACGGCAACACGGTGATCATCCAGCACGGCAACACCTACCGCACGCTGTATGGCCACATGCAAGGCTTCGCCAAAGGCGTGAAAACCGGCGGCAGCGTCAAGCAGGGCCAAGTGATCGGTTACATTGGTACCACCGGCCTGTCCACTGGACCGCACTTGCACTATGAGTTCCAGGTCAACGGCGTTCACGTCGACCCACTGGGCCAGAAGCTGCCGATGGCGGATCCGATCGCCAAGTCCGAGCGCGCACGTTTCCTCGCGCAGAGCCAGCCGTTGATGGCGCGCATGGATCAAGAGAAAGCCACCATGCTGGCTTCGAGCAAGCGCTAAGCCATGACTCTTTATATCGGCGTGATGTCCGGCACCAGTCTCGATGGGCTGGACATCGCCCTGATCGAGCAGACCTCGGCGATCAAACTGATCGCCACGCATTACATCCCCATGCCTGAATCCCTGCGCGCCGAGCTGCTTGGCTTGTGCGCCAGCGGCCCCGACGAGATTGCCCGCTCGGCGATCGCCCAGCAGCACTGGGTCAAACTCGCTGCACAGGGCATCCACACCCTCCTCGACCAGCAGCAACTAAAGCCTGAGGCCATTCGTGCAATCGGCAGCCATGGCCAGACCATTCGCCATGAGCCCGCTCGTGGCTTCACAGTGCAGATCGGCAATCCCGCACTACTGACCGAGCTGACCGGCATCACCGTGGTTAGCGACTTCCGCAGCCGCGACGTGGCTGCTGGCGGTCAGGGTGCCCCGCTGGTACCAGCCTTCCATGAGGCTTTGTTCGAAGAGCGTAACGGCAACCGCGCAGTCCTGAATGTCGGCGGTTTCAGCAATCTCAGTCTGATAGAACCGACCAGGCCTGTAGCCGGTTTCGACTGCGGCCCTGGGAATGTGCTGATGGATGCCTGGATTCATCAGCAACGCGGCGAGAACTATGATCGCAACGGCCAGTGGGCAGCCACCGGCACGGTCGAGCCAGTCTTGCTGAAAGCTCTGCTCGGCGACCCGTTCTTCGTGACCAAAGGCCCGAAGAGCACTGGCCGGGAAGTGTTCAACCTGCCGTGGCTGGAGCACCACCTCTCAAGTTTGCCGAGCTTCGCTGCTGAAAACGTTCAGGCAACGCTGCTCGAACTGACGGCGCAGACCATCGTCGAGTCGCTGCAAAGCGCTCAATCCGATACGCGGGAAATGTTGGTCTGCGGCGGCGGCGCTCACAACGCTACGCTGATGAAACGTCTTGCCGACCTGCTGCCTAACGCCACCGTCGCCAGCACCGCCACTCACGGCGTCGATCCGGACTGGGTCGAGGCAATGGCCTTCGCCTGGCTGGCCCATTGCTGCCTCGAAGGCATTGCCGCCAATCGCCCGAGCGTCACCGGCGCCAAAGGCCTGCGGGTACTCGGCGCCATCTATCCCAACTGAATAAAACGCCAGCAACAAAAAACGCCGCAGAACCGTAAGGCTCTGCGGCGTTTTGTTGTGCGCAGCGAGGTGCGATCAGATCGAGAACGAAGAGCCGCAACCACAGGTCGTGGTGGCGTTCGGGTTCTTGATCACGAAGCGCGAACCTTCCAGACCTTCCTGATAGTCCACTTCGGCACCCGCCAGGTACTGGAAACTCATCGGATCGACCACCAGACTCACGCCTTCGCGCTCGACGATGGTGTCGTCCTCGGCCACATCCTCATCGAAGGTGAAGCCGTACTGAAACCCTGAACAACCACCGCCCGTAACGAATACGCGCAGCTTCAAGCGATCATTCCCCTCTTCATCGACCAGGCTCTTCACCTTGTGCGCAGCACCTTGGGTGAATTGCAAAGCCGTGGGGGTGAAGGATTCGACGCTCATGCTGACTATCTCCCGGCGTTACGCCGCCATAATGCGTGATGACGCGCATTATCCGCTTGTCCTAGAAAATCGGTCAACTATTGTTACGGTATATCAATAAACCCGAACAACTGCCCAGAATGCAAAAAGGCCCGTTTGACGGGCCTTTTTGCTGTGTTGCCGAACGTGTTACGGCAGCATACCGGCGTGGGAGAGGCCGAAGCGCTCATCCAGGCCGAACAGAATGTTCATGTTCTGCACCGCCTGACCCGACGCGCCTTTGACCAGGTTGTCGATCACCGACAGCACCACCACCAGATCACCATCCTGCGGACGATGTACAGCGATGCGGCAGACGTTTGCGCCACGCACGCTGCGGGTTTCCGGATGGCTGCCGGCCGGCATCACGTCGACGAACGGCTCGTTGGCATAACGCTTTTCGAACAGTGCCTGCAGATCCACCGAACGATCAACCACGGTCGCGTAGAGCGTGGAATGAATGCCACGAATCATCGGGGTCAGGTGCGGGACGAAGGTCAGACCGACATCCTTACCGGCAGCGCGACGCAGACCCTGGCGAATTTCCGGCAGATGACGGTGACCTTTCACCGCATAAGCCTTCATGCTTTCCGACGTCTCGGAGTACAGCGAGCCTACAGAAGCACCGCGACCGGCACCGCTGACGCCGGATTTGCAGTCGGCGATCAGGCGAGAAGTATCAGCCAGACCCGCTTCAAGCAGCGGCAGGAAACCCAACTGTGTGGCGGTTGGATAGCAACCCGGTACGGCGATCAAACGCGCCTTCTTGATCTGCTCACGATTGACTTCCGGCAGGCCGTAGACCGCCTCGTCCAGCAACGCCGGCGCACCGTGTGGCTGTCCGTACCATTTGGCCCATTCTTCAGCGTCCTGCAACCGGAAGTCCGCTGACAGGTCGATGACCTTGGTGCCCGCCGCCAACAGTTCACCGGCCAACGCATGGGCAACGCCGTGCGGGGTGGCGAAGAACACAACGTCGCACGCACCCAGGGTTTTGATGTCCGGCACGCTGAACGCCAGACCGTCGTAGTGACCGCGCAGGTTCGGGTACATGTCAGCCACGGCCAGACCGGCCTCGGATCGGGAAGTGATCACTACCACTTCTGCCTGCGGATGCTGTGCCAACAGACGCAGCAGTTCGACACCGGTGTAACCCGTGCCGCCGACGATACCGACCTTGACCATAAACCTGCCCTCAACGAACCCACTGGAAAGCCGTCGATAATAGGGGCCGCGCGCCCCTGCGACAACCATCAAGGTGACGTGCGGACGCTCAAGCCTCTACTATCCCGGCTACCGTGAACCTGGGAATAACCAAAAATGCTCTATCTATGGATCAAAGCGTTTCACATCGTCAGCGTCGTCTGCTGGTTTGCCGGGCTGTTCTACTTGCCGCGGCTGTTCGTTTATCACGCGCAAAGTGAAGACGCGATCAGCAAGGAACGCTTCAGCCTCATGGAGCGCAAGCTGTATCGCGGCATCATGGGCCCGGCGATGATCGCCACGCTGATCTTCGGCGGCTGGCTCATCTACCTCAATCCGGGCATCTTCAGCATGGGCGGCTGGATTCACGCCAAGTTGACCCTGGTGGTGCTGCTGATCGGCTACCACCACATGTGCGGCGCGCAGGTAAAACGCTTCGCCCGTGGCGAGAACACCCGCAGCCATGTCTTTTATCGCTGGTTCAATGAAGTGCCGGTTCTGATATTGCTGGCTATCGTAATTCTGGTCGTGGTCAAGCCGTTCTAACTTCATAACAGCATCTCACCTCGGGGGATTTCCAATGTCGCTGCCCGCTTTGCTCGAACAACGTCTGCGCTTGCCGATAGTGGCGGCGCCGATGTTCCTGATCTCCAACCCGGAGCTGGTGCTCGCCTGCTGCCGTAACGGCGTGGTTGGCAGCTTCCCGGCGCTGAACCAGCGTGAAAGCAGCGGCTTCAAGGCCTGGCTGGAGGAGATTGAAGCGGGCCTGGCGACACTGGACAACCCGGCGCCGTATGCAGTGAACCTGATCGTGCACAACAGCAATCCGCGCCTGCAGGCGGATCTGAACATCTGCGTCGAGCACAAGGTGCCGATTGTCATCACCAGCCTCGGCGCAGTGAAGGAACTGGTCGATGCCGTGCACAGCTACGGCGGCCTGGTGTTCCACGACGTGACCACGCGCCGGCATGCCGAGAAAGCCGCCGAAGCCGGAGTCGACGGCTTGATCGCCGTCGCGGCGGGCGCCGGCGGCCATGCCGGCACCTGGAGTCCGTTTGCACTGATCGCCGAGATCCGTGAATTCTTCGATAAAACCCTGTTGCTTGCCGGATGTCTTAACCACGGCCATGAGATTTTGGCCGCACAGCTGCTCGGCGCGGATTTGGCCTACTTCGGTACGCGATTTATCGGCACCACCGAAAGTCATGCGCCTGACGCCTATAAGGACATGCTGCTGACGGCCAAGGCGGCGGACATCATTCATACTCCTGCAGTCTCCGGAGTACCGGCCAGCTTCATGCGTCAAAGCCTGGAGGCGGCGGGTTTCGACATGGCCGCGCTGCAAGGCAAGGGCGAAGTCAATTTCGGTGACAAGCTCAAACCGATCAACGATGAAGCCAAGGCCTGGAAGACCGTGTGGTCGGCCGGCCAGGGCGTAGGCCAGATCGACGACCTGCCGAGCGTCGACCAGTTGATCGCCCGGCTCGACGCGGAATATCGTCAGGCGCTGGAACGCGCGGCGCAGTTGCCAAAACGCTGGCCACGCTGAGAAAAATCAGGCCAGTGATCGACGGACTGGCCTTACACTTGCTGACTTTCAATTGATTCGCGACAAGGATGCCTCGGCCATGAGCGAACCTCGTTACAAGATCGTTTTCGACGGTGCTCTCCAGCCCGGTGTCGATCTCACCACCGCCAAGCTCAATCTGGCGGCCCTGTTCAAAAGCGATGTTGCCGCCATCGAGCGCCTGTTCAACGGCAGCACCGTCGCCCTCAAACGCGACCTGACCCACAGCGATGCGCAGACTTATCTGCAAGCACTGAGCAAGACCGGGATCGATGCACGGATCGAAAGCGAAACGGCGATCGAACTGAGTCTGTCGGACGTGCATGAACAACCGGCGACTTTCAACGAACCCGCATCACCCTATGCGCCACCTCGGGCCAACGTCGGCGAAAACCTGCCAGCATTCGCAGTGCTCAAGCCCTTCAGCGTCGAAGGCCGGATCGGTCGCCTGCGGTTTCTGGCCTGGACGATGGTGCTGAGCCTGGTGACTCTGCCGATCGTGGGCATATTCGCCCTGCTCGCTCTCGGACTGGTCAGTGGCGACTCCACCACCGGCCTGATCATTGGCGGGATATTCGCGTTCTTCCTGTTCCTCGGCTTCATCATTGTCAGCATTCTGTTCAGCGTACAGCGCCTGCACGATATCGGCTGGTCCGGCTGGCTCTGGCTGCTGAACCTGGTGCCGTTCGTGGGCAGCTTCTTCCCGCTGGTGATCATGGTCGTGCCGGGCAACACCGGCGCTAACCGCTACGGCCCGCCACCGCCACCCAACAGCACCGCGGTCAAAGTGCTGTGCTCGTTGTGGATCGTGTTCTTCGCCCTGGTATTTGCCGGTGGCATGCTCGGCGGTATCTCGGCGATCCAGCAGGAATACGAAAGCAACCTTGAGAGCAGCTACGAAAGCGGCTCGGTCACTACCGATGAAGTCGAGGTCGAGACTGAACCGGCGAATTCCGTGGACGATGCAGCCGAAGCGGCCCCGGCCCCTGTAGACTCTGCGAAAGAATGAACAACGCTCCCCGCCGTGACACCTGCGTCGCTGGCGCGGAGCTGTTGCGATGGAGAATTGCATGACCCGTTACGCTCTGATCACCGGCGCCTCCAGCGGCATCGGCCTGGCCATGGCCGAAGCGCTGGCCCGGCGCGGTCGCAGCCTGATTCTGGTGGCCCGCCAGCGTGATCAGCTGGAAAGTATCGCGATCGAACTGACCCAGCGCTTTGGCGTGGAGGTGTTGTTCCGCGCCTGCGACCTGGGCGAGCCATTGCGCTTGTCCGGCTTCCTGCTGGAACTGGAAGAAGGCGACCGGCAGATCGATCTGCTGGTCAATTGCGCCGGCATCGGCACCTGCGGCCCGTTCCTCGCCCAAGACTGGATGACCGAGCAGGATCTGATCGAAGTCAACATCCTCGCCCTCACCCGCCTGTGCCACGCCATCGGCAACAGCATGGCGCTGCAGGGCGGCGGACAGATCCTCAACGTCGCCTCGGTGGCGGCGTTCAATCCCGGCCCGTGGATGAGCACTTACTACGCCAGCAAGGCTTACGTATTGCACTTCTCCGAAGCGCTGCGGGTTGAACTGAAACAGAGCGCGGTCAAAGTCTCGGTACTTTGCCCCGGCCCGACCCGCACCGCATTCTTCCGCACCGCGCAGCTCAACAGCGACAAACTCAAGGACAGCAAACTGCTGATGAGTCCCGAGGAAGTCGCGCTTTACACCGTGCGTGCACTGGAGAAAAACCGCGCCATCATCATTCCGGGACGACGCAACCGCTGGCTGGCCTTCCTGCCACGCCTCGGCTCGCGCTGGCTCAATCGCACCATCGTCGGCATGGTCAACAAGGCTTACTGCCCACGCTGAACTGTCCTACGGCAAAACACTGGGCGGGGTCATTTCCCATGAGTACACTCAGGCCAGCCCCCACAACGGAGAAAACAGCAGTGGATACTCTGTTCACCAAGATCATCAACCGGGAGATCCCGGCCAAGATCATTTACGAGGACGACCAGGTTCTGGCGTTCCACGACATCGCCCCTCAGGCACCGGTGCATTTTCTGGTGATCCCGAAGAAACCGGTGCGCACCCTCAACGACCTGACCGAAGACGACAAGGCACTGGCCGGGCACATCCTGTTCACTGCCCAGCGTCTGGCGCTGGAGCTGGGCTGCGAGGAAGGCTTCCGGGTGGTGATGAACTGCAATGAAAAAGGTGGTCAGACCGTCTATCACATTCATATGCACGTACTGGGTCAGCGCCAGATGAACTGGCCGCCGGGCTGATTCACTGCATCCGCCCCTGTAGGAGCGGGCTTGCTCGCGAAAGCGGAGTGTCTGACATTGATATTCTGAAGGTGCCGACGCCTTCGCGAGCAAGCCCGCTCCCACCAAAAGCATGACCGCGTGGCAAATGACCCAGCGCAAACCTTCCCCGGCCGATTCGGTTAAACTGGCGGTCGAGATTTTTCCCGGAGGTCAGCATGACTACCCAACGTCACTACTCGCCGATTGACCGTCTTCTGCTGCAAGCCGATGCCGCGATGCGGACCCTGCTGCCCTTCAGCGGTCAGCCCTACCGTCCGTCGCCAGCCATCGTGCAGCCGGATGTGCAGATGAGCGACGAGGACACCCGCCACGTCGCTGGCCTGATGCGCATCAACCACACCGGCGAGGTCTGCGCCCAGGCGCTGTACCAAGGGCAGGCGCTGACTGCAAAATTGCCGCAGGTGCGTGCTGCCATGGAGCACGCCGCCGAAGAAGAAATCGATCACCTGGTGTGGTGCGAGCAGCGCATCCATCAGCTGGGCAGTCACACCAGCGTGCTCAATCCGCTGTTCTACGGGATGTCGTTCGGCATTGGCGCCGTCGCCGGCCTGATCAGTGACAAGGTCAGCCTTGGCTTCGTCGCGGCCACCGAGCATCAGGTGTGCAAACACCTGAACGAGCACCTGGAACAATTGCCGGCCGAGGACGAGAAGTCCCGGGCGATTCTGGAGCAGATGCGCATTGATGAAGAGCATCATGCGGAGAGCGCACTGGATGCGGGCGGTTTCCGTTTTCCGGCGCCGGTGAAGTTCGGGATGAGTCTGTTGGCGAAGGTGATGACCAAGAGTACCTACAGGATCTGACTTCAGTGTTGTCTCGCAGGGCCCCTTCGCGAGCAAGCTCGCTCCCACAGGGTTCTGTTTCGGTAATAAAAAAGGCGACTACCGCACGGTAGTCGCCTTTTTTGTGCCCGGGAATCTTACGCCGGCATGTTGCGCGCGTAGAAGATTTCCAGCATTTCGTGTTTCACACGCTCGGTCACCTGAGCACGCTGCTCGGAGGACAGGTTGCTGGTGGCGTCGCCGAACAGGTAGTTATCCAGTTCGAAGTTCTTCAGCAGCATTTTGGTGTGGAACAGGTTTTCCTGGTACACATTCACGTCGGTCATCTGGTACGCGTCGCGAGTGTCTTCGGAAAGGTAGTTCTGGATCGAGTTGATCTCGTGGTCGATGAAGTGCTTGTTGCCTTCAACGTCACGGGTGAAGCCGCGCACACGGTAGTCCACAGTCACGATGTCCGAATCGAACTGGTGAATGAGGAAGTTGAGCGCTTTAAGCGGTGAAATGACACCACAGGTCGACACGTCGATGTCCACACGGAACGTCGCAATACCGGCGTCCGGATGGATTTCCGGATAGGTATGCACCGTGATGTGACTCTTGTCGAGGTGGGCAAGGATGATTTCGGGCAATGGACCCGGGGACTCTTCGATCTGGCTGTCAGTCGGGGTCACCGGCTCTTCCGAGATCAGAATCGTGACGCTGGCACCCTGAGGCTCATAGTTCTGACTCGCGATGTTCAGAATGTTGGCACCAATGATTTCGACAACTTCCGTGAGGATCTGCGTCAGGCGTTCGGCGTTGTACTCTTGATTGATGTACTCGACGTAAGCCTGCTGGTCTTGCGGGGTTTCCGCGTAGCAGATGTCATAGATGTTGAAGCTCAAGGTCTTTGTCAGGTTATTGAACCCGTGGAGCTTGAGTTTGCTTTTCACCGTTAAAAACTCTCTATGTATGCGGCGCAGCCGCGTGATCAAGCATGCCCGTCAAGTGCGAACAACGCACCTGCGTAGGACGGTTAACACCTCTTCGCGATGGCGATTTTGGTTATCTGTTCAGGCGGACGATCCGTCGGTTGACCGATCACTGCCCTGAAAAAAGTGGCGCATTATGCAGACGTCAGCGAGGGATCGCCAGAGTCTGCCCTGCTTTTATGATAGTTGAATGTCGATTCAACCGAGCTCGACGATTTCATAATCGTGAGTGATCGCCACGCCGGCCGCGCCGAGCATGATCGAGGCCGAGCAATACTTCTCGGCAGACAGTTCGATGGCGCGCTTGACCTGGGCTTCTTTCAGGCCATGGCCCTTGACCACGAAGTGCATGTGGATCTTGGTGAACACCTTCGGATCTTCGGTCGCTCGCTCGGCTTCGAGGAACGCTTCGCAGCTTTCAACCGCCTGACGCGACTTCTTCAGGATGCTGACCACGTCGAAGTTGCTGCAACCGCCAACGCCCAGCAGGAGCATTTCCATCGGGCGAACACCCAGATTACGACCACCGGCGTCCGGTGGTCCGTCCATGACCACAACATGACCGCTACCGGATTCGCCGAGGAACATGGCTTCGCCAGCCCATTGGATGCGTGCCTTCATCGCCAAGACTCCACTGTAGAAAAAAGGGTCGCCAGCTTAGCACAGGCCTTTGCTCTGGCAGCGCCCGGCGTTCCTAGGACGGATGCCTCAGCTGCGTAGGTAATTTCTCGAATTTTCGACGAAGTGTCTGGTAAGCTGGCGCCAATTCGCTGGCGCCAATTGTCAGCCTGTGTAGCGACCGCCTTCAGCGCCTCATAAAAAAATCAAACATCACCGTGCAGTCTTTTCGGGATACAACCATGGTTGCTATTACCCCCACACCCAAAATCAAGAACCTCGACAAGCTGTTGATGCATTGCCAGCGCCGTCGCCATGCGGCCAAGAGCAACATCATCTGCGCCGGCGATCGCTCGGACACGCTGTACTTCATCATCAAAGGTTCGGTCACCATCTTGATCGAAGATGACGACGGCCGCGAAATGATCATCGCCTACCTCAACGCCGGGGACTTCTTCGGCGAGCTGGGTCTGTTCGAACAGGCAGGCCAGGAACAGCAACGCAGCGCATGGGTGCGGGCCAAGGTCGAATGCGAAATCGCCGAAATCAGCTACGTGAAGTTCCGCGAACTGTCGCAGCAGGATCCAGACATTCTTTACGTCCTCAGCGGACAAATCGCCCAACGTCTGCGCAATACCACGCGCAAGGTCGGCGACCTGGCGTTCTTCGACGTTACCGGTCGCGTGGCCCGCTGCCTGCTGGAGCTGTGTAAGCAGCCCGACGCGATGACCCACCCGGACGGCATGCAGATCAAGGTGACCCGTCAGGAAATCGGCCGGATTGTCGGTTGTTCGCGGGAGATGGTCGGTCGCGTGCTCAAGGATCTTGAAGAACGCAACCTGGTCGATGTGAAAGGCAAGACCATGGTAGTCTTCGGTACGCGCTAAGCGCGCAAAATCAGGCGCTGTAGACCTGCGCCAGCATCAGACGAAACAGCTCATCCAGACGCGCCAAAGCCGTTGGCGCGACGAACTTCTCATGCAGGGCGATGTGGCTTTCGGCGCGCACCCGCTGCTCCAGACCGCAAGCCTCGTTGAAGCGATTGACCGCTGCAACCATCGACTCGCGCTCGTTATCCATCAGCATCGCCCCGTGCACCAGCCCCACCGGACGCTGACCGCCCTGACTCTGGCGCCAGCGCTGAGCGGTGCCGACCATCTTGCGGCCGTCGAGATTGACGTTGAAACGACCGTCGCAGAACGCGCCGTCGATTTCGCCCAACGACGACACACCACCCAACTCATCGAGCAATTCACAGATCGGATCACACAGGCGCCGGTAACCGGTTTCGATGCGGTTCAGATCGCCCTCGCTGCGGGGCGGGGCGTAAACCAATGCGATGTTGATGGTTGAAGCGGATTGCGGGACCGGTTCACCGCCGGTTTCCCGCAGCAAGACTGGCCAGCCGGCAGCGGCGGAGACTTCACAGGCGTGGTCAAAACCGGGCAGACGATTGAGGCGACGCGGCATGACCAAGGCGCGATCACTGGGTTGCCAGAACAGCAGACCGGATTCGGCGTTGCCGGCGCAGACGGAAGCGAGCAAGTCTTGTTCGGTTTGCAGGCCGGCTTCGATGGGGAGGCAAACTGGAGTCATAAAGAAATCCGTTAGACGAGCAGTCTGTAGTGAATCTTATGACCCCTTCGCGAGCAGGCTCGCTCCCACATCAAGAATACATTTCCTGTGGGAGCGAGCCTGCTCGCGAAAGGGGCGACTCGGTCTGAAGCAGATCAGTCGAGGGTCGAACCACTGACCGGAACGCCACGCTCCGGAAAGAACAGGCGCTGCAGTTCGGTGCCCGGGCTTTCCGCGCGCATGAACGCTTCGCCGACCAGGAACGCATAAACGTCGCTGATTTCCATCAACTCGACATCGGCACGGTTGAGGATGCCGCTCTCGGTAATCACCATACGGTCGCGCGGGATGCGCGGCAGCAGGTCGAGGGTGGTTTCCAGGCTGACGTCGAAGGTGTGCAGGTTGCGGTTATTGACCCCGACCAGCGGCGTGTCGAGGGTTTTCAGTGCGCGTTCCAGCTCATCGCCATCGTGCACTTCCACCAGCACATCGAGACCCACGCCTTTGGCGACCGAGGCCAGCTCAGCCATTTTCACGTCGTCCAGTGCGGAGACGATCAACAGCACGCAGTCGGCGCCCAGTGCGCGGGCTTCGACGATCTGGTACGGATCGATCATGAAGTCCTTGCGGATCACTGGCAATTTGCAAGCGGCGCGGGCCTGTTGCAGGTAGGCATCGGCGCCCTGGAAGTAGTCGATATCGGTCAGTACGGACAGGCAGGTCGCACCGCCCTTCTCGTAGCTCTTGGCAATGTCGGCAGGCACGAAGTTCTCGCGGATCACGCCTTTGCTCGGTGAAGCCTTTTTGATTTCGGCGATCACCGCCGGCTGCTTCTTCTTGGCCTGCGCCAGCAATGCCTGGGCAAAACCACGGGGTGCATCGGCCGCCTTGGCCAGACTTTCCAGCTCGCTCAGGCTGACACGAGCGCTACGCTCGGCGACTTCCTGGACTTTGCGCGCCAGAATGTTTTCCAGAACCGTCGGTACACTCATCCCTCATTCTCCACTTTGAATACCGCGGTAAAGGCACCCAACTCCTCGAGTTTTTCCCGAGCAAGACCGGTGTGCAGTGCGTCGTGCGCAAGCGCCACGCCTTCTTTGAGACTGGTCGCCAGGTCAGCGGCATACAGCGCCGCACCGGCATTGAGCACAATCATTTCGGCAGCCTTCTGGCCGTTCTCGGTCTTGCGCTTGCCCAGCGCATCGCGAATCAGCGCCAGCGACGCTTCCGGGCCTTCGACCGAGAGGCCGTGCAGGCTCTGGCTCTTCATGCCCAGATCTTCCGGCTCGACCCAATACTCAGTGATCTCGTTGTTCTTCAGTTCAGCGACAAAGGTCGGCGCGGCAAGACTGAACTCGTCCAGACCGTCCTTCGAATGCACCACCAGTACGTGCTTGCTGCCAAGACGCTGCAAGACTTCGGCCAATGGCCGGCACAGCGCAGGCGTAAACACGCCCACCACCTGATGTTTGACACCGGCCGGATTCGTAAGCGGGCCGAGCATGTTGAACAGCGTACGCAAGCCAAGATCGCGACGCGGGCCGGCGGCGTACTTCATGGCTTTGTGGTGAGTCTGGGCAAACATGAAACCGATGCCGACGTTGTCGATGCAACGGGCAACCTGCACCGGCGTCAGGTTCAGGTAGATACCGGCCGCCTCCAGCAAGTCGGCGCTGCCGCTCTTGCCCGATACCGCGCGGTTGCCGTGCTTGGCCACGGTACAACCGGCTGCCGCGACGACAAACGCGGACGCCGTCGACACGTTGAAAATGTTCGCACCGTCACCGCCGGTGCCGACCACATCGACCACGCCGTCGAGGGTCTTGAGTTCGACCTGATCGGCCAGCTCACGCATCACCGAAACGGCGCCGACGATTTCATCGATGCTCTCGCTCTTCATGCGCATGGCCATCATGAATGCGCCGATCTGCGCCTCGGTGCATTGACCGGTCATGATTTCGCGCATCACGTCACGCATTTCTTCGGTGCTGAGGTCGAGGTGTTCGACGATACGGCTCAGGGCTGTCTTGATATTCATGGGAAGTCCTTAGCGCGTGCCGCCGGTTTGTTTGAGGAAGTTGGCAAACAGTTCATGGCCCTGCTCGGTCAGGATCGACTCAGGGTGGAACTGTACGCCCTCAATGTTCAGGGTCTTGTGCCGCAGGCCCATGATTTCGTCGACCGAGCCGTCGTCGTGCTGGGTCCACGCGGTCAGCTCCAGGCACTCGGGCAAAGTATCGTGCTTGACGATCAGCGAGTGGTAGCGGGTAACCGTCAGCGGATGGTTCAGACCGGCGAAAACGCCCTTGTCCTCATGGAATACCGGGCTAGTCTTACCGTGCATCACCTGACGGGCACGCACCACATCGCCGCCGAACGCTTGGCCAATCGACTGATGGCCGAGGCAGACGCCGAGGATCGGCAGTTTGCCGGCGAAATGCTTGATGGCTTCGATGGAAATGCCGGCTTCGGTCGGCGTGCACGGGCCTGGCGAGACCACGATGCGCTCGGGGTTGAGCGCTTCGATTTCGGCGACGGTCAGTTCGTCGTTGCGCACGACTTTGACCTCGGCACCCAGCTCGCCGAGGTACTGCACAACGTTGTAAGTAAAGGAGTCGTAGTTGTCGATCATCAGCAACATGGCGTTTCGAACCTCTTGAATTCTGACTTGAAGACAGCCTTCGAATGACTTGCCCGCAGGGCGCTGCACGATGTCGGGCGCGCAGGTGGCGTCGGCACAGCGGCATTTCAAACGGGCAAGGAAGGCAAAGCGATACAGATCCGGCCGGGCCGGCAGAAAAGATTCAGGCGCGCCAACGCCAACGGGCGTGTGCCTTGATGACTTGATCCAGAAGTTTGCTGACGATCAACACGGGGAAGGTCTCGTTCATACGTTCCGGCACAGTAACTTAGCTGGACGGAGCGTGCAATATGGCGGGGCTGACGGGGGACAAAACTAAGGGAGGCTTCGCGACCGATGGCAAAACGCCGGGAGTTTTTGGTACTGTCGTTTCGTTCACCTACAACAATAAATAAACGGACTTGCTCATGATCAAACAGACGTTGTTTGTACCGCTCGCCGGTTGCCTGCTCGCCATGGCTTGCACCCAGGCGTACGCAGCACCCGCGCCCTACTCCAACTTCATCGTGTTCGGCGATAGCTTGAACGACGCCGGAACCTTCAGGGACAGCGGCGGCCCGGCCGGCGCCACGCAGCGCTACACCAACCGCACCGGCCCTCTGTACAAGGACGGCACTGGGGAAAACCGCGACCTCAACGCCACCCAGATCATCGGCGGCAAACTGGGTTTCAGCCCGGATCAGACCGCATCGTCGTCATCGGCCGCGCGTGCCGGCGAAGGTCTGGCCGATGGCAACAACTGGGCGGTGGGCGGCTACCGTACCGACCAGATTCTCGACTCTATCACCACACAGTCCGCCACCGGCGAACGCACCCGCAGCGGTTACCTGCCGTCGAACGGCTTCCGTGCCGATCCGAACGCGCTGTATTACCTGTCCGGGGGCGGCAACGATTTCCTTCAGGGCCGCGTACTCAGTCTCGATCAGGCCAGCGCCGCAGCCGATCGCCTGGCCGACAGCGCCCGCACGCTGCAAGGCGCCGGCGCCAAATACATCATGGTCTGGCTGCTGCCGGACATCGGCCTGACCCCGGCCATCAACGGCTCGCCGCTGCAGGGTTTCACCTCGCAGCTCAGCGCCCAGTTCAACACCGAGCTGGTCAGGCAGTTGCAGGGCATCAACGCCGAAATCATCCCGCTGAACATCCCGGTGCTGCTCAAAGAAGCCTTCGCCAACCCGGCGCAGTTCGGCCTCGCGACCGACCAGAACCTGACGGCCACCTGCTTCAGCGGCAACAGTTGCACCGAGAACGCCCGATACGGCATCAACAGCGCCACGCCGGATCCGACCAAGCTGATCTACAACGACTCGGTGCACCCGACCGAAGCTGGCCAGCGCCTGATTGCCGACTACGCCTACTCGCTGCTCGCCGCCCCGTGGGAACTGACCCTGCTGCCGGAAATGGCCCAGGGTTCGTTGCGCGCGCATCAGGATGAACTGCGCAATCAATGGCTGGCCGATTGGGAAAACTGGCAAGCCGTGGGCCAATGGCGCGCCATCGTTGCCGGCGGCGGTCAACATCAGGACTTCGACGGCCAGCACAGCGCCGCCAGTGCCGACGGCAACGGCTACAACCTGAACATCGGCGGCAGCTATCGCGTCAACGAAGCCTGGCGTGTAGGTCTGGCCGCGGGTCTGTACCATCAGAAACTCGAAGCCGGCGACGCCGATTCGGAATACAAGCTCAATTCCTACATGGGCACCGCGTTCGCCCAGTACCAGCAAAACCGCTGGTGGGGCGATCTGGCGATGACCGCCGGCAAACTCGACTACGACAGCCTCAAGCGTAAATTCCAGCTTGGGGTCAACGAGCGCGGAGAGAAAGGCGATACCGACGGTTACGTGCTGGCGATCAGCGGCCGCCTCGGCTACGACATCGCACAGCAGGCCAGCAGCCCGTGGCACCTGTCGCCGTTCGTCAGTGCCGACTTTGGCAAGACCGAAGTCGATGGCTACTCGGAAAAAGGCGCTGACTCCACGGCGCTGACTTTTGACGACCAGTCGCGCAACTCGCGGCGTCTGGGCGTGGGTATCCAGGGCAAGTACCAGATCACCGCGCAGACTGAAGTGTTCGGTGAGTTCGCTCACGAACGTGAGTACAACGACGACCGCCAGGATCTGACCATCAACCTCAACAGCTTGCCGGGCAACCGTTTCACGCTCGAAGGCTACGAGCCGCAGACCAACCTCAATCGTCTGAACCTGGGCGTGAGCCATAAGCTCACGCAGGATTTGGCGTTGCGCGCCAGCTACAACGTGCGCAAGGATGATGACTTTACCCAGCAGGGGGTGAACGTCGGGGTCAGCCTTGATTTCTGATCTGCTGGCATAAAAAACGCGGCGCCCTCACAGGCGCCGCGTTTTTTATGGCTGAACACAATCAAATGTAGGAGTGAGCCTGCTCGCGATGGCGGTGAAACAGTCAACATTAAGGAGAATGTCAGACCAAAATCGCGAGCAGGCTCACTCCTACAGGGTTTTGCGTGGATCAGGCGTCCGGGGTTTGCTCGGCCAATGCCACGGCACGGAACATTGCGCGGCGCTTGTTCAGGGTTTCTTCCCATTCCAGCGCCGGCACCGAGTCGGCAACAATACCGCCACCGGCCTGCACGTGCAGTTCGCCGTTTTTGATCACCGCAGTGCGAATCGCAATCGCGGTGTCCATATTGCCGTTCCAGGCAAAGTAACCGACCGCACCGCCATACACGCCACGCTTGACTGGCTCCAGTTCGTCGATGATTTCCATCGCACGGATCTTCGGTGCGCCGGACAAGGTGCCCGCCGGCAGAATCGCCCGCAGCGCGTCCATCGCGGTCAGCCCGGCCTTCAACTGGCCGGTGACGTTGGAGACGATGTGCATCACGTTGGAATAACGCTCGATGATCATTTTCTCGGTGAGTTTCACCGAACCGATTTCCGAAACCCGGCCAGTGTCGTTACGACCGAGGTCGATCAGCATCAGGTGCTCGGCGATCTCTTTGTCGTCCGACAGCAGATCCTCTTCCAGCGCCAGATCCGCCTCTTCGGTGGCCCCGCGTGGACGAGTGCCGGCAATCGGGCGCACGGTGATCAGGTTGTCTTCGACCCGCACCAGCACTTCCGGCGAACTGCCAACGACGTGGAAGTCTCCGAAGTTGAAGAAGTACATGTACGGCGTCGGGTTGAAGCAACGCAGCGCACGATACAGATCGATCGGCGCCGCCTTGAAGTCGATCGACATGCGCTGCGACGGCACGACCTGCATGCAGTCGCCCGCGAGGATGTATTCCTTGATGGTGTCGACGGCTTTTTCGTAGTCGCTCTGGGTGAAACTGGAGCGGAACAGCGGATCAGCCGCTTGTTGCTTGCTGAAATCCAGGCCACGGCGCGGGGTGATCGGCTGGCGCAGTTTCTCCAGCAGTGCCTGCAATTGCGCCTGACCCTGCTCGTAAGCATCGGCTTGCGCCGGATCGGCGAGGACAATCGCGTGCATCTTGCCGGCGAGGTTGTCGAACACCACTACCGCATCGGACACCATCAGCAGAATGTCCGGCACGCCCAGTGGATCCGGGTTCGGGCATTTGCCCAGACGCTTCTCGACATAACGCACACAGTCATAACCGAAGTAACCGACCAGGCCACCGTTGAAACGCGGCAGACCGGCGATGGTCGGCACGTTGTAGCGGGACTTGAAGGTTTCGACGAAAGCAAGCGGGTCTTCGACGTCATGGCTTTCGGTCTCGACGCCATCGACGGTGATGCTCACGTGATGGTCGTGCACCCGCAGCACGGTGCGGCACGGCAGGCCGATGATCGAGTAACGACCCCATTTCTCACCACCCTGCACCGATTCGAGCAGGTAGGAGTTTGGCTGGTCGGCCAGTTTCAGGTAGATCGACAGCGGGGTGTCGAAGTCGGCCAGGGTTTCGCAGGCCAACGGAATGCGGTTGTAGCCGTCAGCGGCCAGGCGCAGGAATTCTTCGCGGATCATGGGGTGCCTCGTGGTGTGAGGGGCAAATCAGTCAGGTGTGCAAACGCGCCGGCAAGCCGGCCAGGAACCAGTCAGGCGCGCCAACGCCAGCGGGCCAGGGCCTTGATGACTTTCATCCAGAGTTTGCGGGTGACCACCACGATGGCGTTTCCAGAATGGGATTGAGCAGCGTCGGGCAACGTTATCTCAGCGGCTGTACCGAGGCAACCGGGAATTAGCTTGCGCAGATCGTCGATCACCAGTGCCGGGGATTCCTCGGCAATCGGTCGACCGTGGTTGTAGCCGTAGCTCAGCGCCACGCACTTGACCCCCGCCGCTTTCGCCGCCAGCACGTCGCTGCGCGAGTCGCCGACGAACAGCGATTGCGAGGCCGGGATGTTGGCCATCTTCATCACGAAGAATAGCGCGGCCGGGTCGGGTTTCTTTTGCGGCAGGGTGTCGCCGCCGATGATCCACTTGAAGTAGCGGCCGATCTTCATCTGATCCAGCAGCGGCGCGACAAAACGCTCCGGTTTGTTGGTGATCAATGCCATGGCCACGCCCTGTTTGTGCAGCCATTTGAGAGTGTCGCGTACGCCGGGATAGACCACGGTCAACTCGTGGCTCGCGCCATAGGCTTCCATGAATACTTCCAGCGCGTGCTCGGCCTCTACGTCATCCACCGCCGAATGATCGAGGCCACCGGCCAGCGCCCGGCGCACCAGCACCGGTGCGCCATTGCCGACCCACTCGCGTACCGCCTCGATACCGGCAGGCTTGCGGCCGAGGGAGAGCAGCATGGTGTCCACCGCCGCCGCCAGGTCGGGAACCGAATCGATCAACGTGCCATCCAGATCGAACATCACCAACCGTGGCAGTTGCCCCGGGAACAGCTGCTCAAAACCGCTCATGGGCGCGCCAGCGCCAGTTCGGAACGCATCTTGTCGATGACCTCCTGATAGTTCGGTGCATTGAAGATCGCCGAACCGGCCACAAAGGTGTCAGCGCCAGCGGCCGCGATTTCGCGGATGTTGTTGACGTTGACGCCGCCGTCGATTTCCAGACGAATGTCGCGGCCCGAGGCATCGATGATCGCCCGCGCTTCGCGCAGTTTGTCGAGGGTGCCAGGAATGAACTTCTGCCCGCCGAAGCCCGGGTTGACGCTCATCAGCAAGACCATGTCGACCTTGTCGATCACGTACTTGAGCACGTCCAGCGGGGTCGCCGGGTTGAACACCAGGCCGGATTTGCAGCCTCCTTCACGGATCAGTTGCAGCGAACGATCGACGTGCAGCGTGGCTTCCGGGTGGAAAGTGATGTAAGTGGCGCCGGCCTCGATGAAGTCGCCAACGATGCGATCCACCGGGCTGACCATCAGGTGCGCGTCGATCGGCGCGGTGATGCCGTACTTGCGCAGTGCCGCGCAAACCATCGGGCCGATGGTCAGGTTCGGCACGTAGTGGTTGTCCATGACATCGAAGTGGACGAAGTCGGCACCGGCGGCCAGAACGTTGTCCACTTCCTCGCCGAGGCGGGCGAAGTCGGCGGAGAGAATCGACGGAGCAATTACGAAGGGCTGCATGACGCACCTTTTCTGAGCTAAATCACGATGGCGCGCATTGTATACCTCAAGTTTCCGTGCGCGCACCGTGACCGCGATGATCAGTACGCCGCTCGGTAGATCTTCTCGATATCCGCAGCGCTGAGCTTGCGCGGGTTGTTGCGCATCAAACGCTCGATTCCCGCGGCCTCCACGGCCATGGCCGGGATCGCCTCTTCCGGCACACCGAAACTGCGCAGCCCGGCCGGAATTTCCACCGCAGCGCACAGGTCGGTCATCGCCTGCACGGCTTTGTCCGCCGCCTCGGTGACGCTCAGATGAGCCGTCTTCACCCCCATGGCCTCGGCGATATCCTGCATGCGCTCGACGCAGGCCATCTTGTTCCAGGTCATGACGTACGGCAGCAACAAGGCGTTACTGACGCCATGGGCGATGTTGAAGCGCCCGCCCAACGGATAGGCCAACGCATGCACCGCGCCGACTCCGGCATTGCCGAACGCCATCCCGGCCATCAGGCTGGCGGTGGCCATGTCCTCACGGGCCTGCAGATTGGCGCCATTGGCATAGGCCTTGGGCAGCGACCTGGCAATCAACCTGATTGCGCCGAGCGCCAGCGAATCGGTGATCGGCGAAGCGTTGACCGACAGATAGGATTCAATGGCATGCACCAGCGCATCGACGCCACTGGCGGCGGTGACGCTGCGCGGGCAGGTCAGGGTCATTTGCGGACTGACCAGCGCCACGTCCGGCAACAGGTAGTCGCTGACGATGCCTTTCTTCAGTTGCGCGACCTTGTCCGAGAGGATGGCGACGTTGGTCACTTCCGAGCCAGTGCCGGCGGTGGTCGGGATGGCGATCAGCGGCGGGCCTTTGCGCGGCACCTGATCGACGCCGAACAGGTCTTCCAGCGCGCCGTGGTATCCGGCATACGCGGCGACACTCTTGGCGATGTCGATGGCACTGCCGCCACCGAGACCGATCAAGCCGTCATGCCCGCCCTCGCGATACACGCGCATGCAATCTTCGACGATGGCGATTTCCGGGTCCGGCAGCACCCGATCAAAAATCTCGTACTCGCGCCCGCCCAATTGGCACAGCGCCAGCTCCACGGTGCCGGATTTGACCAGCGCGGCGTCGGTGACGATCAGCGGGTTGTCGATATCGAGGCGGGTGAGTTCGGCGGCCAGTTGCTCGATGGCCCCGGCACCGGTGATCAGTTTGTGAGCGATTTTGAACTGGGACAGACTCATCGTGCGCAGCCTCTTATAGATGTGGGAGCTGAGCACAAGCGTAGTTGAGGGTTTCGGGTTGTCTGGTATTCAGTTGGTGAATAATCAGGAGCAAAAGCCCCTCACCCTAACCCTCTCCCGTAGGGAGAGGGGACTGACCGAGCTGCACTCTCGAAGTCCATCGACGTGCAATACCGAGTCGAACTCAGATTCTGAACAGCATGAAGATCTGCTCCCTTTCCCCCTCGCCCCTTTGGGGGAGAGGGCTGGGGTGAGGGGGTGGCTTTTGATCTGGGCGTCAGACCTGCGCGGTACGCAGTTTCTCGCTACGACCGCGCAGCCATTCAAGGGTTAACAGCAGGATGACAGAGAAGGCGATCAGCAAGGTTGCCGCCGCCGCTATCGTCGGACTGAGGTTCTCGCGAATGCCGCTGAACATCTGCCGTGGCAAGGTCGCTTGCTCGGGGCCGGCGAGGAACAGCGTCACCACCACTTCATCGAACGAAGTGGCAAAGGCGAACAACGCCCCGGAAATCACCCCCGGCGCAATCAGCGGCAGGGTCACCCGACGGAACGTGGTCAATGGCGAAGCGCCAAGGCTGGCCGCCGCCCGCACCAGATTGTGGTTGAACCCCTGCAACGTCGCCGACACGGTGATGATCACGAACGGCACACCCAACACCGCGTGCACCACGATCAGCGAGAAGAAGCTATTGCCCAGTCCCAGCGGTGCGAAGAACAGATAACTCGCCACACCAATGATCACCACCGGCACCACCATCGGCGAAATCACCAGCGCCATCACCAGCGCCTTGCCGGGGAAGTCGCCACGGGTCAGGCCGATCGCGGCCAGGGTTCCGAAGACCATCGCCAGCACGGTCGCCGCGGGGGCGACGATGATGCTGTTCTTCAGCGAACGCATCCATTCCGCCGAGGCGAAGAAGTCCTGATACCAGTGCAGGGAAAAGCCCTGCAGCGGATACACCAGGAAACTGCCCGAGTTGAACGACAGCGGCACGATGACCAGTACCGGCAGAATCAGGAACAGCAGGATCAGGCCGCAGAGGATCCGCAAGCTGTAGAACCACACCCGTTCGATGGGCGACATGTAAGGACTCAGCATTTCAAATTCCCCTTAGCTCAGGCGCAGGCGACTGGCGCCCACCAGCCAGCTGTAGATCAGATAAAGCACCACGGTCGCCAGCAGCAACAAGCCGCCCAGCGCAGTGGCCATGCCCCAGTTGATGCTGGTGTTGGTGTAGAACGCGACGAAGTAGCTGACCATCTGATCGTTCGGGCTGCCGAGCAGCGCCGGGGTGATGTAGTAACCGATGGCGAGGATGAACACCAACAGGCAACCGGCACCGACGCCGGCATAAGTCTGCGGGAAATACACCCGCCAGAAACTGGCGAACGGATGGCAGCCCAGCGAGATGGCGGCGCGCATGTAGGTTGGCGAGATGCCTTTCATCACGCTGTAGATCGGCAGAATCATGAACGGCAGCAGGATGTGCACCATCGAGATGTAGACCCCGGTGCGGTTGAACACCAGCTCCAGCGGCTTATCGATGATGCCCATCGCCATCAGTGCGCTGTTGATCAGTCCACCCGATTGCAGCAACACGATCCACGCCGCGACCCGCACCAGAATCGAGGTCCAGAACGGCAGCAGCACCAGAATCATCAGCAGGTTGCTCTGCCGTGATGGCAGGTTCGCCAGCAGGTAGGCCAGTGGATAGGCGAGGAGCAGGCAGATCACGGTGATGATCAGGCCCATCCAGAACGTGCGGGCGAAGATGTCGAGGTAGATCGCCTGATCCGGGGTGGCCGGGGCCAGTTCGCCGAGATCATCGATACGGTGATCCACCGCCGCCAGCAAGTAGTAAGGCGTGATGCTGCTGGTGTTGCGTTTGACCGCTTGCCAATAGGCCGGATCGCCCCAACGCTCATCGAGCGCTTCGAGGGCTTCTTTATAGGAGGCCGGTTCGCTGGCGAAGGGCAGCGCCCGGGCGGTTTTGGTCAGCAGGCTGCGATAGCCGGCCAACTCCATGTTCAAGCGCTTGGACAGATCGCCCAGCGTCTGGTTTTTGCGGGCTTCGGCGAGGTCTTCGCCGGCCGCTTTGTACACCGGTTCAGCGGGCAGGCCACGGCCGTCCCAACTGGCGATGGCCGCCACGGTGCGCGGCATGCCGCCGACCACTTCCGGGTTGCCGACGCTTTTGTAGAGCAGCGCCACGATCGGTACCAGAAACACCAGCAACAGAAACAGCACCAGCGGCGCAATCAACGCCTGGGCCTTCCAGCGGTTGACCCGCTCGGCGCGCTTGAGCTTCTGCTTCAAGGTGGGGCTGGCGCCCTCGTTCAGGGGAACGGCGATGGCCATGACGTACTCCGCAAATCTTTGATCGTTACAGAGGTGGCGAACCACCTCTGTTGTGTTGAAACACAGCTACCTGTGGGAGCGAGCCTGCTCGCGAAGAGGCCAGCACATTCAACATCTATGCTGGTTGATCGACCGCTTTCGCGAGCAGGCTCGCTCCCACAGGGGTAGGCAAGCCCACCATCACCAGGCCTTGCTTATTTCGCAGCCCAGGAATTGAAGCGCTGCTCCAGTTGCTCGCCGTTGTCAGCCCAGAAGCTGACGTCGATCTGCACCTGGTTGGCGATGTTTTCCGGGGTGGTCGGCATGTCTTTCAGCACGTCCTTGCTCAGCAGCGGTACGGCTTGGGTGTTGGCCGGGCCGTAGGCGATGTTTTCCGAGTAGGTCTTCTGTTGCTGCGGCTGAACCGAGTAGGCGATGAATTTCTTCGCCGCTTCGGCGCGCTTGGCGTCCAGACCTTTCGGGATGGCCCACGCATCGAAGTCGTAGATGCCGCCGTTCCACACCACTTTCAGGTTGGATTCTTTCTGCACGGCGGCGATGCGACCGTTGTAGGCCGAGCTCATGACCACGTCACCGGAAGCAAGGTATTGCGGTGGTTGCGCGCCGGCTTCCCACCACTGAATGCTCGGCTTGAGTTCATCGAGTTTCTTGAACGCGCGATCCTGTCCTCCCTTGCTCGCCAGCTCTTTGTAGACGTCTTTCGGTGCAACACCGTCGGCCATCAGCGCGAATTCCAGGGTGTACTTGGCGCCTTTGCGCAGGCCACGCTTGCCCGGGAATTTCTTGGTGTCCCAGAAATCGGCCCAACTGGTTGGCGCGGTTTTCAGCTTGTCGGCGTTGTACGCGAGCACGGTCGACCAGACGAAGAAGCCCACGCCGCACGGCTGAATTGCGCCTTTGACGTAATCCTCGGTTTTGCCGAACAGGGCCGGGTCGAGCTGTTCGAACATGTCTTCATCGCAACCACGGGACAGCTCTGGCGATTCGACTTCCACCAGATCCCACGACACGCTCTTGGTGTCGACCATGGCTTTGACCTTGGCCATTTCGCCGTTGTACTCGCCGGCAACGATCTTGCCGTTGCCCGCCGCTTCCCACGGTGCGTAGAAGGCTTTGACTTGCGCTGCCTTGTTCGCCCCGCCAAATGACACCACAGTCAGATCGGGACCGGCGGCCATTGCGCTGGCCGCACCCATCAGGCCCAGGGTCAGGGCGGTGAACTTCAGGGATCTCAACATTTATTGTTCTCTCCACGTGCAGGGTTGGTGTTGGTATTGCCGGGGCGCTTAGTGCGCCTCTAGAAGAGGATCGAGTGCGCGAACGTGCTCGACCTGCCAGCCAAGCGGAACCACGTCGCCGACCGCGAGCGCTGGATCGAGCTCGGCAATCGGTTGTTTCACGAAGAAGTCGGTCTTGCCGCAGACTTCCAGGCGCACCCGGACGTGGTCGCCCAGATAGATGAATTCCGCCACCCTCCCTGAGAAGCGGTTGACACATTGGTCGCTCGAACCGTTGAGGCTGACGCGCTCCGGGCGGATCGACAGGGTCACCGGCTCGCCGGTCTGGCCGACGTTGACCGCCAGCGCCTCGACCTTCTCGCCCCGACCCAGCTCGACCACGCACCGCTCGCCGCTCTGGCTGAGCAGACGGCCATTGAGGCGGTTGTTCTCGCCGATGAAGTTGGCGACGAAGGTGTTTTTCGGTTCTTCGTAGAGCGTGCGCGGTGGCGCGATCTGCTGGATCTCGCCCTGATGAAACACGGCGACGCGGTCGGACATGGTCAAGGCTTCACCCTGGTCGTGGGTCACATAGACCACGGTCACGCCGAGGCGCTGGTGCAGGTGTTTGATCTCCATCTGCATGTGTTCGCGCAGTTGCTTGTCGAGTGCGCCCAGCGGTTCGTCCATCAGCACCAGTTGCGGTTCGAACACCAGCGCCCGGGCCAGCGCTACACGCTGCTGCTGACCGCCGGAGAGTTGTGCCGGATAACGCGAAGCGAAGGCGTCGAGCTGGACCATGCTCAGGACTTTCTTGACCTTGTCGCTGACGTCGCTCTTGTTCAGGCCACGTACGGTCAGCGGGAAGGCCAGATTCTCGGCCACGGTCATGTGCGGGAACAGCGCGTAGTTCTGGAACACCATGCCGATGTCGCGCTTGTGCGGCGGCACGTTGTTGATTGCACGGCCGGCCAGGAGGATTTCGCCGGCGGTCGGGGTTTCGAACCCGGCGAGCATCATCAGGCTGGTGGTCTTGCCCGAGCCGGACGGTCCGAGCAGAGTCAGGAACTCGCCTTTGCGAATGTCCAGGTTGAGGTCTTTGACGATCAGGTTCTCGCCGTCGTAGCTCTTCTGCACTCCACGAAAGCTGACCAGCACGTCACTGGCCCCTGCGTTTGAATCGACCTGGCTCATACCCACACCTTTGTTATTGGTAACTGCTGTGGATTAAGCCTAGTGGCTGGCGCCAGCCACGCAAATCGGGGCGCAGGAGAGAATCGCCTCAGCCGGATGGAAGGTTGGGGGTAGGGATTGCCCTACAAGGATGGCGCGTTTTGGCAAGCGAGCGACGAGCGCCATGCTGCGAGCCACGAGAACAAGCAAAAGCGGTTGTCGCTAATGGATATGCTCGCAATTTCGGGCGCTATGAAGATCCCCTGTAGGAGTGAGCCTGCTCGCGATAGCGGTGGCTCAGTCACTGAAGTGTTGCCTGACAGACCGCTATCGCGAGCAGGCTCACTCCTACAGTTTTAACTGCGGTGATCTTTAGAGGAGTTTGTGTTCCATCGCGTATTTGACCAGCTCGGCCAGCGAGGTGATGTTGAGCTTCTGCATCAGCCGCGCCTTGTGGGTGCTGATGGTCTTGCTGCTCAGCGCCAGTTGCTGGGCGATGTCGTTGACGTTGGCGCCTTGGGCCAGGCGTTCGAACACCGAGAACTCACGCTCGGACAGCAGCGAATGCAACGGACGCGTGTCGGTCAGGCCGACTTCGAAGACCATGCGGTCGGCCAGTTCCGGGTCGATGTAGCGTCCGCCGGCCGCCACTTTGCGAATCGCCGTCAACAACAATGCCGGATCGCTGTCCTTGGTCGCATAGCCGGCGGCGCCGACCTTCAGCGCACGGGCGGCCATTTGCGCCTCGTCGTGCATCGACAGCACCAGAATCGCGGGTGGATTGTTCAGCGCGCGAATCCGCGGGATCGCCTCCAACCCATTGACGCCAGGCATCGAGATGTCCAGCAACACCACTTCACACGGCACGCTGCGTAGGGTTTCGAGCAACTGTTCGCCATTGCTCGCCTCCCCCACCACTTGCAGGTCCTTGGCCAGGCCGATCAATTGCTTGATGCCTTCACGGACGATGGTGTGGTCTTCGGCTACCAATACACGGATCACGTTGTTCTCCATTATTCTTATTCAGCGCCAAGGTCATTCGCGAGCAGGCTCGCTCCCACAGGGAAGTGCATTCCAATGTGGGAGCGAGCCTGCTCGCGATAGCGTCAGCTCAAACACCACAACCTTCAAACCTCATTCACCGGCACCCACACATTCAGACTGGTGCCCTCCCCCGGCTCACTCTCAAGCAACAAGCGTCCGCCCATGATCAGTACCCGCTCGCGCATACCGACCAAACCAAAGGACGTCGGCCGATCCGCCGCAGCGACAAAGCCTACGCCATCGTCGCTGACCGTCAGACACAACTCGTCGCCTTCCAGCGCCAGTGTCAGCTCCACAGTATGCGCCTGAGCATGGCGCATGACGTTGGTCAGCGCCTCCTGCAGGATTCGGAACAGCCCGATCGCCTTGGCATCGCTGAGCGCCGGCAGATTGTCCGGCACCTGCACCAGACACGGAATCTGCGTACGCGCCTCGAAGCGCCGCGCCTGCCACTCGATCGCTGAAGCAATCCCGGCATCGAGAATCGGCGGGCGCAACGCCGTCGCCACATCACGCACCAGTTGGAACAACTGGGCGATCAGGCGCTTCATGCTGTTCAAGCGCTCGTGCAGCCCCGGGTCGAGCTGCGCATAGGCCAGTTCGCACATCGAGGTTTCCAGTTTCAGCACCGTGAGCATCTGCCCCAGTTCATCGTGCACTTCCCGGGCGATCCGCGCCTTTTCTTCTTCGCGCACGCTTTCCAGGTGCGCCGACAATTCGCGCAGTTGCTCGCGGGAGGCGGCCAGCTCCAGCTCGATACGTTTGCTTTCGCTGATGTCCCAGACGATGCCGTCCCAGACATAGGCGCCATCCTCCAGCTGTCGGGTGATTGCCTTGATCTCGGCCCAGCGCTGCTCGCCCTGACGGGTGAGGATGCGACCCTGCCACGACCAGTCACTGTCGGTGTCCAGCGCCTGATCCTGGGTCTGGTGATAACTGGCCTTGTCGTCCGGGTGCACCAGACTGCGCAAGCCCATGTCGCGATGGGCGATGGCGGCCGGCGCATAGCCGACCAGACTCTCGCTGCCCTCGCTGATGTAGGCGAAATCGATCTGCCCGGTCACCGGCGCCCGCTCCAGGCGAAACACCAGCCCCGGTACGTTGGCGGCGATGCCTTGCAGGCGCGCTTCACTTTCCTGCAACGCGGCCAGGGCGCGGCGGCGCTCGGTGACGTCGGTGAGATAAACCACCAGATACTCGCTGTCGCGAAAACGCAGAAAACTCAGCGAGACGTCCGCCGGCAGGATGCTGCCATCGGCGCGCACGCAACTGGTTTCAAAACTCAGCGGCCCTTCTTCACTGGCCCGCGCGCGTTTCCACAGGTTGAGCCAGCGATCCATGTGCAGGTCGGGTTCGAAGTCGATCAGCGGCCGTTCGATCAGCGCGCCCTGTGGATAACCGAGCATGTGCTCCGCAGCGCGGTTGGCGTAGCGCACATGGCTATCCCAGTTGACCCAGAGAATGCCGACGGTGCTTTGGTCGATGGAAAACTGGGTCAGGCGCAAGGCTTCTTCGCTGGCCGCGCGCAGGGCGATGTCTTCACGTGCAGCCAGCAGACGCTGTTCGAGGCTGTGTTGCTGGCGTCGTTGCCAGACAACGATGGCCAGGCAACTGAGCAACAACACCGCAAACAACAGGCTGAGGTTCTGCCAGAACCCCGGCGATTCCGTCAGCCGTGGGTACTTGGGTTGCAGCCATTGGTTGTGCAGGCGCTCCAGATCCTTGGCCGGAATCGCTCGCAAGGCGCTTTCGATGATCCCGGCCAATTGCGGCCAGTCGCGCCGCGTGGCAACCCGCAACAGCTGCGGCAAGCCGATATCGCCGACCACCACCAACCCGGCGAACTCAGGTTCGGCGGACAACCGCCCGAGTTGCGCTTCATCTATCACGGCGTAGGACGCTTGTTGAGTCAACAACAGTTGCAGCGCCTGACGCTCCAGCGGCACGCCTTGCAGATTCAGGTGCGGATAATTGCTGCGCAAATAATCGGCGGTGACGCTGGGCATGCGCACCGCGACGCGGGACAGGCTGTCAAGCTTTTCCAGCTCGACCACGCCGCCGCTCTTCTGGTCGCTGACCACCAGTTGCGGCACACGCATGTAAGGATCGGAAAACAGCCACAGGCGCAGCGCACCCGGGGTCTGGGTCAGGCCCGGGGCGATGTCGATTTCACCTTCGCGGGCGGCGTCTTCCAGTTGCGCCAGGTCCTGAAAATTGCGCCAGCTCAGCTCGACGTTCAGGGTTTTGGCCAGCGCCTTCATCAATTCGACATTGGCCCCGGACAAGCGCTGCAAGCGCCGGTCGTATTGCGCGTACGGCGCCTGCAATACCAGGCCAACACGCAGCTCACGGTGCTGCGCCAGCCATTGCTGCTCGCCGGGCGTCAACAGCGCTGCATGTGCCGCCGGCGCAGACGCCGCCCAGCCCATCAAGGGAAAACACAACCAGCCGATAACCCACAGGCAGCAAAAACGCATCATTGAAGTCTCTTGCACTGACAAATTCTGACCAACCCATTAGGCTGCCGGGATACTTTTCTGGCCTGGAATAACCGATGCCCTCTGTCTACCGCCTGGCAATGCCAGCATTGTGCCTGTCGCTGATCCTGCCTTGTGCGTTTTCCGTCGAAGCCGCCGATCCGGCGCCCGCCTCCACCGCCGAGCAACCGGCCGCCGAAAAACCGGCCGAACGCCAGCCACTGCTTGAGCGTAGTCAGGAAGAAGCCGCAGCACTGGAACGCAAAGTCCCGGCACAAGAACAGCAGCAATTGCAGGCCGGCGCCGATACTTTCCTCGCCCTGTGGAAACCGGCCAACACTGCCGAGCCCAAAGGTGCGGTGATTATCGTCCCCGGCGCCGGCGAAACCGCTGACTGGCCGCAAGTGATCGGCCCACTGCGCAGCAAATTGCCCGATGTCGAGTGGAGCAGCCTGAGTATCACCCTGCCGGATCTGCAAAGCGATGTCATTGCACCGCGGGTGATTGCGCCCGCCGCCGCGCCGAAAGCCCCGGAAAGTGGCAGCAAGGATTCCACCACTGCGCAACCGATCGAACAGGCGGCGGGCGGTGAAGCGGAAGTGGCGGATCAGGTGGTCGCCGAAACGACTGAAGAACAATCCAAGGCTGATGCCGAACGGATCTTTGCGCGGATCGATGCGGCGATCGCCTACGCCGAGCAGCAAAGCGCACGCCGGGTCGTGGTCCTCGGTCACGGTACGGGCGCGTACTGGGCAGCGCGCTTTCTCAGCGAGCGGCAGAGTTCCCAGGTCGAGAAACTGGTGATGGTCGATGCGCAAACGCCGAGCAAGGCCAAGCCACAATTGGCCGAGCTGACACCGACCCTGAAGTTGCCGACCGCCGACATTTTCTACATGGACAAGGCGCTGGATCGCAACGCGGCGCTGGAGCGCATGCAGGCCAGCAAGCGCTTGAAGACTTCGACCTTCAGCCAAGTGGCGCTCAAGGCGTTACCGGATAAAAAGGCTGAGCAGGAACAAATGTTCCGGCGGGTGCGTGGCTGGTTGAATCCGCAGAAGACTGACTGATAGACCGAGTCGCCCCATTCGCGAGCAGGCTCGCTCCCACATTTGAATGCATTCCATCTGTAGGAATGCGATCAGTGTGGGAGCGAGCCTGCTCGCGATGAGGCCATTTCAGCCGCCCCATCTTTAACGGCAACGATCAGCGAAAATCCCGCCGCGCCCGAATCAGGGTAAACGCGTTGTGCAGCTCGCGGGTTTTCTCGGTCGCGTCACGCACCTGCTCCGGCGTCGCGCCGCTGCCGGCGATCTTGTCCGGGTGATGACGACTGAGCAGCCGGCGATAGGCGCGCTTGATCTGCGCCGGCTCGCTGGTCGCCGACACCCCGAGCAGGCGCATCGCTTCCTGATAACTCACCGCGGCACTGACAATCGGCCGTTTATTGGGCTCGTAATCATTGGCCAGCGCCTGAATCTGGTGGGTTGTCCAACCCAGCCACTTGCCCCACTGCGCCAACAATTCACGCTCACTGACGCCCGCACGACCGTCGGCCCAGACCATCCGCCAGCAGGCGCGCAACACGCCCTCGGCGGCATGCGGCTGAGCACTCAGGCGGCGCAGATAACCGCGCAGGCGGTCGCCGCCGGCCTTGCCGCGATTGAACGCAGCAATCGCCCGTCGCCGTGCCGGTTCGCTCATTTCCAGGGCGTTCATTTCATTGCGCGCCTGCTGGATATGGCCGTCCGTCACTCGCCCGTCACTCTTGGCCAGACGCCCGAGCAACACGAACAGCAATTCGTCGTTGCGCAACATCGGCCGTCCGCCGAGTTTTTCCCGCAAGTGCCCCCAGCTTTGCAGGTGCAGGCGCCGATCCAGCGCCTGTCCCAACAATGCCCCAAGCATGGCCCCCGGAATGCTGGCAATCGCAAAACCCGCTCCGGCTCCAATCAGAGTCCCTGGCCACAACATATCAACGACTCGCTTCTATCAATGCTTCAGCTTCGGCCAGACGCTCATGCGTACCGACATCCACCCAGTGACCTTTCAGACGCTCACCGCTGACCTGTCCGTCAGCCATGGCTTTGCGCAGCAGTGGTGCGAGCTTGAATGCGCCGTCCGCGCAGCCATCGAACAGCTGCGGATGGAGCACGGCGATGCCGCTGTAGGTCAGGGTTTGCGCGCCTTGCTGGCCATCCTGTACCCGGCCGTCAGTCAGGGTGAAATCGCCCGTCGGATGATGAGCCGGGTTGTCCGCCAGTACGAGATGCGCCAAACCGTTGATCGGTTGATGCAGCACGCTGAAGTCGTAATCGGTCCAGATGTCACCGTTGACCACCAGAAACGCATCGTCACCGAGCAACGGCAAGGCGCGGAAAATCCCGCCGCCGGTTTCCAGCGGCTCACCTTCCGGCGAGTACTGGATACTCACGCCGAACTGCGAACCGTCGCCCAGGTAATCTTCGATCTGCTGACCGAGCCAGGCATGGTTGATCACGATCTCGCTGAAACCAGCCGCCGCCAGCGCGCGCAGGTGATATTCGATCAACGGCACGCCGCCGGCACGCACCAGCGGCTTGGGGGTGGTCAGGGTCAGCGGGCGCATGCGCTCGCCCTTGCCTGCCGCCAGAATCATCGCCTTCATGCAGTCGCTCCGCCACGCAGACTGGCGAGCAACGCCTGCAGATCCGCCAGTTCAGGACGACGCGCAAGCACCGCTTCTATATAGGCGAAGAAACGCGGCACGTCGGCCAGGTAGCGCGGCTTGCCATCGCGATGGCAGATGCGGGCGAAGATGCCGATGACTTTCAGGTGGCGTTGTACGCCCATCAGGTCGCTGGCACGCAGGAAGTCTTCGAAATCCGCTTGCACCGGGATGTCCAGCGCCGAGGCTTGCTGCCAGTAGCTTTCCAGCCAGCCACGCACGCGCTCTTCAGGCCAACTGAGGAAAGCGTCCTTGAACAGGCAGGTGACGTCGTAGGTGACCGGGCCGTAGACCGCATCCTGAAAGTCCAGTACGCCCGGATTCGGCTCGCTGAGCATCAGATTGCGCGGCATGTAGTCGCGGTGCACCAGCACTTTCGGCTGGGCCAGGGCGCTGTCGATCAGCAGATCGCTGACGGCTTGCCATTGTTGCTGCTGTGCCGCGTCGAACTCGATGCCGAGTTCGCGCTTTACGTACCACTCGGGGAACAGTTCCAGCTCGCGGCGCAGCAGTGCCACGTCGTAACTCGGCAGCGGTGCGACCATCGGCAATTGCTGAAAAGCCAACAGCGCCTGCAGGGCATCGCTGAACAAAGCGTCGGCATTTTCGCTGTCGATTACGTCCAGATAGGTCTTGTTGCCCAGGTCATTGAGCAAAAGAAATCCGCGTTCGAGGTCTTCTGCATAAATTTTCGGCACGTTAATTCCGGATTTCGCCAGCAAAAAGGCGATATCCACGAACGGTTTGCAGTTTTCCTGGGGCGGTGGCGCGTCCATCACGACGAAACTGCGACCCGCGCCTTCCCAACGGAAATACCGGCGGAAACTCGCGTCGCTGCTGGCCGCGGTCAACGTGGCCGGGGGCACGGCGCCCCAGCCCTGATCTGCAAACAGGATTGCCAACTGCTCATCGAGCCAAACTTTCAGGTGTTGCAAGCGTACATCTTGGTCAGGCATTGCAAGGGTCTCCGACGGCGCTAGCCGTCAAGCGGGTCATGCTTTATTATCCAGCATCTTTTTCAGACCATCGAGAGGCGTGCGGCCCACACCGCGGGCAGATGGCACGCAGGAAGCCCGGACTAATAAGATGGCATTGAAATCCCCCGCGTTTCGTAAAAAATTTCCGTTGTTGGTAACCGGCAGTCTGCTGGCTATGCAACCTCTGGCCAGTCAATTCGTTGTTGCCGCCGAGCAGTATGACTGCGCCGTCTCGGCAACGGGTGGCTGGGCGTGTGCGCCCAAGACGCCGGCAGCTGCATTGCCGCCGCGTCCGGTGCATGACGGCAGCGCTGTCAGCGCCGCCGGCGAAGCCCCGACCCAGAACGGTTCCACATCCGACACCGGCGCCAAGCCTGTGCTGGTCACCGAAGCCAAAGGCCGCGGCCTGAAATCCCGTAGCGAAGACTACAGTCACCTCGACTGGGTTCCGCGCGAGAAGCTCACCGCCGCCCAATTGGCCGAGACCGGTCCTTACTGCTCTGGTTCCTATATCGAACCGATTCGTCCTGGCATGAATGACAAGACGAATAAAAGTGACGCACCGACCTTTATCGGCGCCAAGGCCTCGCGCTACAACACCGAAGATCAGGTGGGTACGCTGGCCGGCGACGTGGTCCTGCGTCAGGGCAGCATGCAGGTCGAGTCCGACGAGGCCAGCCTGTATCAGGCCGAGAGCCGCGCCGAACTCAATGGCGACGTGCGCATTCGCGACAACGGCGCACTGATCGTCGGCGACCACGCCGATGTGCAGCTCGACACCGGTGAAGCCAAGGTCGACAACGCCGAATACGTGATGCACAAATCGCGCATCCGCGGTAACGCGCTGTACGCCAAGCGTGCCGAGAACGCGATCATCCGCTTGAAGGACGGCACGTATACCACGTGCGAACCGAACAGCAACGCCTGGCAGCTCAAGGGCAACAACATCACCCTGAACCCTGCCACCGGCTTCGGTACCGCGACCAACGTGACACTGCGGGTCAAGGACATTCCGATCCTGTACACGCCGTACATCTACTTCCCGATCGACGATCGTCGTCAATCGGGCTTCCTGCCGCCGACCATCGGCACCGGCAGCGATACCGGCTTCATGCTGGTGACCCCGTACTACTTCAACCTGGCGCCGAACTACGATGCCACGTTGTACCCGCGTTACATGAGCAAGCGCGGCATGCTGGTCGAAGGCGAGTTCCGTTACCTGACCAAGTCCAGCGAAGGCCAGTTTGGTGCGGCGTATCTGAACGACGAAGATACCGATCGCAGCAAGCAGTCCGATTACGAAAAAAATCGCTACATGTACAACTGGCAGCACAAGGGCGGTCTCGACTCCCGTGTGATGACTCAGGTCGACTACACCAAGATCAGCGATCCGTATTACTTCCAGGATCTGACCACTGATCAGATCGGCGTGAAAAGTGCTGACTTCGTGAACCAGCAAGGTCTGGTTTCCTATCGTGGCGACTCGTATACCGCCACGTTGAACGCTCAGCAGTACCAACTCGCGACCGTTTCGAACATCACGCCTTATGGTCGTCTGCCGCAGATCACCTTCAATGGTCAGCTGCCGTATCACCCGGAAGGTTTGAACTTCGATTACGAGACCGAGATTGTGCGGTTTGATCGTGATCTGAAAAACGGCAACTTCACCGATGAAGATGGCACCGTTACGCCACGCCTGGACACCAACGTACAAGGCTTGGCGCGCGCCAACGGCGACCGTCTGAACCTGAAGCCTGGCGTCAGCCTCCCGATGAACTGGACCTACGGCTTCCTGAAGCCGTCGCTCAAGTACCAGTACACCCAGTACCAACTGGATCTGGATGGCACTGGCAAATCGCAGATTGCTGCAATGTCTCCGGAAAACCAGAAGCTCAATGGCAAGTTCGACAGCAACCAGAACCGTGGCGTACCAATCGCCAGCGTCGACAGCGGCCTGTACTTCGACCGCAACACGTCGTACTTCGGCAAGAACTATCGCCAGACCCTGGAGCCGCGTCTGTTCTACCTCTATGTACCCAAGGTCGATCAGGAAGACATTCCGGTATTCGATACCAGTGAATACACCTTCAACTACGCATCGCTGTTCCGCGACAACCGCTTCTCCGGCTCCGACCGTGTCGGCGACGAGAACAAGCTGTCGCTGGGCGTGACCAGTCGCTGGATCGAAGACAATGGTTTCGAGCGTCAGCGCATCAGCGTCGGCCAGGCTTACTACTTCAAGGATCGTGAAGTCCAACTGCCAGGCATCGCGTTCAACGATCGTAAAGACGCCCAATCCGACGTATCACCGTACGCTCTGGAATACGAATATCGCTGGAACCGTGACTGGCGCACCACTGCCGACTACAACTGGGATCCGGACAGTCGCAGCCCGCGTTCCGGCAGCGCGATGTTCCATTACCAGCCTGAAGACAACCCGAACAAGGTGGTCAACGTCGGTTATCGCTATCGCAACGACCAGATCCGTTACGACCAGAACACCGGTAAGTGGGCCGTTGGTGGCGGTGACTATGGCACCCCGGGCCAGCCTGGCTACGTGAAGGACTACTACAAGATCCAGCAGCATGACTTCTCGGTCATCTGGCCAATCGTTCCGCAGTGGAGCGCGATCAGCCGCTGGCAGTACGACTACAACCGCAACCGTACGCTGGAAGCCTTCGGTGGTTTCGAATACGACAACTGCTGCTGGAAACTGCGCCTGATCAACCGTTACTGGGTTTCCTACGACGAATTCAGTCAGGAAGCTCCGCAAAACGAAAAAGGCGACCACGGCGTCTTCCTCCAAATTGTTCTGAAGGGACTCGGCGGCCTGACTGGCGCCAAGGTAGAGAGCTTCCTCGACAAAGGCATCCAAGGTTATCGTCAACGTGAAGACCAAGCTTTCTGATTCTCTGCGCCCGCTGCTGCTGGGCGCGCTGTTCCTGGGTACTGCGGCCAACGCCGCAGTACAGTCCATCGATAAAGTGGTCGCGATCGTTGATAACGACGTGGTCATGCAGAGCCAACTGGACCAGCGCGTCCACGAAGTTCAGCAGACCATCGCCAAGCGTGGCGGCGGCATGCCGCCTCCAGGCGTGCTGGATCAGCAGGTGCTCGAGCGCTTGATCGTCGAAAACCTGCAACTGCAGATCGGCGAGCGCTCCGGCATCCGCATTACCGATGAAGAGCTGAACCAGGCTGTCGGCACCATTGCCCAGCGCAACAACATGACCGTGGATCAATTCCGCGCCGCCCTGGCTCACGACGGCTTGTCCTATGACGACGCCCGTGACCAGATCAAGCGCGAGATGATCATCAGCCGTGTGCGTCAGCGTCGCGTGGCAGAGCGCATCCAGGTCTCCGAGCAGGAAGTGAAGAACTTCCTCGCCTCCGACCTGGGCAAGATGCAGCTGTCCGAAGAACTGCACCTGGCCAACATCCTGATTCCTACACCGGAAAGCGCCAACTCTGATGCGATTCAGAGCGCTTACCGTCAGGCGATGGACGTTTACCAGAAGCTCAAGCAAGGCGCTGACTTCGGTCAGATGGCCGTTGCCAAATCCGGCAGCGACAACGCTCTGGAAGGCGGCGACATGGGCTGGCGTAAAGCTGCGCAACTGCCACCGCCGTTCGATCGTGAGCTGAGCAGCATGGCCGTTGGCGACATCACTCAGCCTGCACGTACCCCAGGTGGTTTCATCATCCTCAAGTTGCTGGCCAAACGTGGTGGCGAAGCGCAGATGCGTGATGAGGTGCATGTGCGCCACATCCTGGTCAAGCCAAGCCCGATCCGTGACGAAGCCAAGACCAAAGCCCTGGTGCAATCGCTGTACGAGCGCATCCTGGCTGGCGAAGACTTCGCTGAACTGGCGAAGAACTACTCCGAAGACCCGGGTTCGGCGCTCAACGGTGGCGACCTGAACTGGATCGACCCGAACGCACTGGTACCGGAATTCCGCGAAGTGATGGCCAAGACCCCGCAAGGTCAGCTGTCCAAGCCGTTCCAGACCCAGTACGGCTGGCACGTACTGGAAGTCCTTGGCCGCCGCGCCACCGACAGCACCGAGCAGGCTCGCGAGCAACAAGCGATGACCGTTCTGCGTAACAAAAAATACGATGAAGAGCTGCAAAACTGGCTGCGTCAGATTCGTGAAGAAGCCTACGTAGAAATCAAACTCCCTGGTGCAGACCAGGCAGCGCAGTGAAACCCAAGCGTTTCGCGCTGACACCCGGCGAACCAGCCGGCATCGGTCCCGACCTGTGCCTGCTGCTCGCCTCGCAAGCCCAGCCACACCCCCTGATTGCCATCACCAGCCGCGACCTGCTCACCGAGCGGGCCGCGCAGCTGGGGCTGGCCGTCTCTTTGCGGGAGGTGGCACCCGGCCAATGGCCGGATATGCCGGCACCCGCCGGTAGCCTGTACGTCTGGGACACTCCGCTGAGCGCTCCCGTGGTTGCCGGGCAACTGGACAAGGCCAACGCTGCCTTCGTTCTGGAAACCCTGACCCGCGCCGGCAACGGCTGCCTGAACGGCGACTTCGCCGGGATGATCACCGCCCCTGTACATAAAGGCGTGATCAATGAATCCGGCATCCCGTTCTCCGGGCACACAGAATTTCTCGCTGACCTGACTCATACCGCACAAGTGGTCATGATGCTCGCCACCCGCGGCTTGCGCGTGGCACTGGTCACCACTCACCTGCCCCTGCGCGAGATCGCCGATGCGATCACGCCGGAACGGCTGGAACGGGTCACGCGGATTCTGCACGCCGAGCTGCAAGACAAATTCGGCATCGCCCGGCCACGCATCCTGGTCTGCGGGCTCAACCCGCACGCCGGTGAAGGCGGACACCTGGGCCATGAAGAAATCGACATCATCGAACCTACCTTAGAGCGCCTGCGCGGCGAGGGCATGGACCTTCGTGGCCCGCTGCCTGCCGACACTCTGTTTACCCCCAAATATCTGGAGCACTGCGACGCAGTGCTGGCGATGTACCACGACCAGGGCCTGCCCGTGCTGAAGTACAAAGGCTTCGGCGCCGCAGTCAACATTACCCTTGGCCTGCCGATCATCCGCACCTCGGTCGATCACGGCACCGCCCTGGATCTGGCCGGCAGCGGCAAGATCGACACCGGCAGCCTGCAGGTCGCCCTGGAAACCGCCTACCAGATGGCCGAGACCCGTTTATGACCGAGCAATACCAACACAAGGCGCGCAAACGCTTTGGCCAGAACTTCCTGCACGACGCCGGCGTCATCGACCGCATCCTGCGCTCCATCAGTGCCAAATCCGGCGACCGCATGCTGGAAATCGGCCCGGGCCAGGGCGCGCTGACCGCTGGCCTGCTCAACTCCGGTGCGCAGCTCGACGTGGTGGAACTGGACAAGGACCTGATCCCGATCCTCAACCAGCAGTTTGCCGGCAAGAGCAACTTCAACCTGCATCAGGGCGATGCGCTGAAGTTCGACTTCAACACCCTCAACGCTGCGCCGAACAGCCTGCGCGTGGTCGGCAACCTGCCGTACAACATCTCAACGCCGCTGATTTTCCACCTGCTGAACAACGCCGGCATCATTCGCGACATGCACTTCATGTTGCAGAAGGAAGTGGTCGAGCGCCTGGCCGCAGGCCCGGGTGGCGGGGACTGGGGTCGTCTGTCGATCATGGTTCAGTATCACTGCCGTGTGGAACACCTGTTCAACGTCGGCCCGGGCGCGTTCAACCCGCCGCCGAAGGTCGACTCGGCCATCGTCCGTCTGGTGCCGCACGCGGTACTGCCGCACCCGGCCAAGGATCATCGCCTGCTCGAGCGCGTCGTTCGCGAAGCCTTCAACCAGCGTCGCAAGACCCTGCGCAACACCCTCAAGCAATTGATGACCGCCGCCGAAATCGAAGCCGCCGGCGTCGATGGCAGCTTGCGCCCCGAGCAACTGGACCTGGCCGCATTCGTGCGCCTGGCCGACAAGCTTAGCGAGCAAGCCCCCGCCTCCACCGCCGACTGACCGGCGATGAACGCTATCGGGCGGGACGCCACTCTGGTTTACTGCCCGATACTTGCCTAGACTGATTCCCCATCAGCTACGCCTCGCGTCCGCTTTGCTTAAGGCCCTTTTGCATGTCCGATTCTCGTTATCAGGTCGACGTCAGTGTCGTTACCCGCTACCTGGCAGAACAATCGCAACCCGAGCACAACCGCTTCGCCTTCGCCTACACCATCACCGTGCAGAACAATGGCGAGCGCCCTGCCCAGCTGATGTCACGACATTGGGTGATTACCGACGGTGACGGGCATGTCGAAGAGGTTCGCGGCGCTGGCGTCGTCGGCCAGCAACCGCTGATCGAGGCTGGCAAAAGCCACACCTACAGCAGCGGCACGGTGATGACCACCAAGGTCGGCACCATGGAGGGCACTTACGAAATGGTCGCCGATGACGGCAAGCATTTCGACGCGATCATCAAACCTTTCCGCCTCGCCGTCCCCGGAGCCCTGCACTGATGACGACGTACGCCGTCGGCGACCTGCAAGGCTGCCTCGAACCGCTCAAATGTCTGCTCAAGCAAGTGGCTTTCGACCCGAAGCTCGATCGGCTGTGGCTGGTCGGCGACCTGGTCAACCGCGGCCCGCAATCGCTGGAGACCCTGCGTTTTCTCTACGGCATGCGCGATTCGCTGGTTTGCGTACTGGGTAACCATGACCTGCACCTGCTCGCTGCGGCCAACAACATTGAGCGCCTGAAGAAGTCCGATACCCTGCGCGAGATCATTGAAGCCCCCGACGCAGCCGATCTGCTCGAGTGGCTGCGCCAGCAGAAACTCATGCACTACGACGAACAACGCGAAGTAGCCATGGTGCACGCAGGCATCCCACCGCAGTGGTCCTTGCGCAAGGCCCTGAAGTACGCGGCCGAGGCCGAAGCGGCACTGCGTGACGACAACCTGTTTCCGCTGTATCTCGATGGCATGTACGGCAATGAGCCGGCGAAGTGGGACAGCGAGCTCACGGGCGTGACCCGCCTGCGTGTCATCACCAACTATTTCACCCGCATGCGCTTCTGCACCGCCGAGGGCAAGCTCGACCTCAAGAGCAAGGAAGGTCTCGACACTGCCCCGCCCGGCTATAAGCCATGGTTCCAGCACAAAGAGCGCAAGACCCGCGGTCTGCGCATCATTTTCGGCCACTGGGCCGCGCTGGAAGGCGATGTCCGTGAACCGGGCATCTCGGCACTGGACACCGGTTGTGTCTGGGGCGGCAGCCTGACCCTGATGAACGTCGACAGCGGCGAGCGCGTGTCATGCAAATGCGATGAACACGGCGGGCTTGCGCCATCAGTCGCACCACTTATCCCCGAAACTCCACCAGTCAGCGCCCCGCGTTAGACTGCGCACTCTGCCGAGCTACAGGAACCCGCCATGAGCGAATTCAAACGAATCCCCCCGGAACAGGCCCATGCCCTGCGTGAGCAAGGCGCAGTCGTGGTCGATGTCCGTGATCCTGCAACTTTTGCCGCCCTGCATATCAGCGGTTCGAAGCATCTGGACAACCACTCGCTGCACGCCTTCATTCAAGGCGCCGACCTCGATGCACCGACCGTTGTCGTCTGCTACCACGGCAATTCCAGCCAGGGCGCGGCCGCCTACCTGATCAGCCAGGGCTTCTCCGACGTCTACAGCATGGACGGCGGCTTCGAGCTGTGGCGTGCGACTTATCCGTCGGAAACCGCGCAAGGCACCGCCGAATAATTTTTTTGTCACGCGCAGGCCCCGGCTGCCGTGGGCCTGCGCGCGGCAGACGAACGGTCTGCCACAACTAATTACGTATCTCGCCTTTACCTCCCGAATTCCCAACTATCCTTAAGCCCAGGCCATCCAAAACAGGGGAGAGCCGGTACACCGGCGCACGGGTCATCGGGAGTGACTTTCAAGGTTGTCGACCGCGAAAGTGTTCTGGGGGGTAAACAGGCAGCCACCACGGCTGCTTGCCAGCATCGACTGAGTGATCCGGCGTCGGCTCCACGTATCGAGCGAGGTGACGTCATGAGTATCTTTAGCCACTTCCAACAACGCTTCGAGTCCACACGCCAGGAAGAACTCTCGCTGCAGGAGTACCTGGAGCTGTGCAAAAAGGACCGCAGCGCTTACGTTTCCGCCGCCGAGCGTCTATTGATGGCCATCGGCGAACCCGAGCTGCTCGACACGTCGACCAACTCGCGGCTGTCGCGGATCTTCTCCAACAAGGTGATTCGTCGCTATCCGGCCTTTGAAGACTTCCACGGGATGGAAGAATGCATCGACCAGATCGTCTCGTATTTCCGCCATGCCGCCCAAGGCCTGGAAGAGAAGAAACAGATCCTCTACCTGCTCGGCCCCGTCGGTGGCGGTAAATCGTCCCTGGCCGAGAAGCTGAAACAGTTGATGGAAAAAGTGCCCTTCTATGCGATCAAGGGCTCGCCGGTATTCGAATCGCCTCTGGGTCTGTTCAACGCCACCGAAGATGGCGCGATCCTCGAGGAAGACTTCGGCATCCCGCGGCGCTACCTGAACACCATCATGTCACCGTGGGCGACCAAACGCCTGGCCGAATTCGGTGGCGACATCAGCCAGTTCCGTGTGGTCAAACTGTACCCGTCGATCCTCAACCAGATCGCCGTGGCCAAGACCGAACCGGGCGACGAGAACAACCAGGACATCTCGGCGCTGGTCGGTAAGGTCGACATCCGCAAACTCGAGGAATACCCACAGAACGACGCCGACGCCTACAGCTACTCCGGTGCGCTGTGCCGGGCCAACCAGGGCCTGATGGAATTCGTCGAAATGTTCAAGGCACCGATCAAGGTGCTGCACCCATTGCTGACCGCCACGCAGGAAGGCAACTACAACAGTACCGAAGGGCTGGGGGCGATTCCGTTCACCGGGATCCTGCTCGCGCACTCCAACGAATCGGAGTGGCACACCTTCCGCAACAACAAGAACAACGAAGCGTTCATCGACCGGATCTACATCGTCAAAGTGCCGTACTGCCTACGGGTCAGCGACGAGGTGAAGATTTACGACAAATTGCTGTTCAACAGTTCGCTGGCCAAAGCCCACTGCGCCCCCGACACTCTGAAGATGCTGGCGCAGTTCACCGTGCTGTCGCGCCTCAAGGAGCCGGAAAACTCCAACATCTATTCGAAGATGCGCGTCTATGACGGGGAAAACCTCAAGGACACCGATCCAAAGGCCAAGTCGATCCAGGAATACCGCGATTCGGCGGGTGTCGACGAAGGCATGAACGGTCTCTCGACCCGTTTCGCGTTCAAGATTCTGTCCAAGGTGTTCAACTTCGATCCGCATGAAATCGCCGCCAACCCGGTGCACCTGTTGTATGTGCTGGAACAACAGATCGAGCAGGAACAGTTCCAGGCCGAGACCCGCGAACGCTACCTGCGCTACCTCAAGGAATACCTGGCGCCGCGTTATATCGAATTCATCGGCAAGGAGATCCAGACCGCTTATCTGGAGTCTTACAGCGAGTACGGGCAGAACATCTTCGACCGCTATGTGCTGTATGCGGACTTCTGGATCCAGGATCAGGAATACCGCGATCCGGAAACCGGCGAGATTCTCAACCGTGTCGCCCTGAACGAAGAACTGGAGAAAATCGAGAAACCGGCGGGCATCAGCAATCCGAAGGATTTCCGCAACGAAATCGTCAACTTCGTGTTGCGCGCCCGAGCCAACAACAACGGCAAGAACCCGACCTGGCTCAGCTACGAGAAACTGCGGGTGGTCATCGAGAAGAAAATGTTCTCGAACACCGAAGACCTGCTGCCAGTCATCAGCTTCAATGCCAAGGCGAGCAAAGAGGATCAACAGAAACACAACGACTTCGTTACTCGAATGGTCGAACGCGGCTACACCGACAAACAGGTAAGACTTCTGTCCGAATGGTACCTACGGGTCCGGAAATCGCAGTAAAACAGCTACAAGCTTCAAGCTACGAGCTGCAAGAAAAAAGCATGTGAACGCTGTGCTTCTACTTGCGGCTCGCAGCTCACAACTTGAAGCTGCCCGGAGGGCCACGTATGAGCTATGTGATCGACCGACGTCTCAATGGCAAGAACAAGAGCACGGTGAACCGCCAGCGCTTCCTGCGGCGTTACCGTGATCACATCAAGAAGGCTGTCGAAGAGGCAGTCAGCCGCCGTTCCATCACCGACATGGAACACGGCGAACAGATCAGCATTCCCGGTCGCGATATCGACGAACCGGTGCTTCACCACGGTCGCGGCGGCAAGCAGACCGTGGTTCATCCCGGCAACAAGGAATTCACTGCTGGCGAACACATCGCCAGGCCTCCGGGGGGCGGCGGTGGACGCGGTCCCGGCAAGGCTGGCAATTCCGGCGAGGGCATGGACGAATTCGTCTTCCAGATCACCCAGGAGGAATTCCTCGAGTTCATGTTCGAGGACCTTGAACTGCCGAATCTGGTGAAACGCAACCTGAGCGGTACCGACACCTTCAAGACCGTGCGCGCGGGGATCAGCAACGAGGGCAACCCGTCACGGATCAATATCATCCGCACCCTGCGCTCGGCCCACGCCCGGCGCATTGCGCTGTCCGGCAGCAGCCGTGCCAAACTGCGCGAGACCAAAGAGGAACTGGCGCGATTAAAGCGCGAAGAGCCGGACAACTTCGGCGATATTCAGGAACTCGAAGCGGAAATCGAAAAACTCAGCGCGCGCATCCACCGCGTGCCGTTCCTTGATACGTTCGACCTCAAGTACAACCTGCTGATCAAGCAACCCAACCCCAGCTCGAAAGCGGTGATGTTCTGCCTGATGGACGTATCCGGCTCGATGACCCAAGCGACCAAGGACATCGCCAAACGCTTTTTCATCCTGCTGTACCTGTTCCTCAAACGGAACTACGACAAGATCGACGTAGTGTTCATCCGCCACCACACCAGTGCCCGGGAAGTGGACGAGGAAGAGTTTTTCTATTCGCGGGAAACCGGTGGCACCATCGTCTCCAGCGCCCTGAAGCTGATGCAGGAGATCATGGCCGAGCGCTACCCGAGCAACGAGTGGAACATCTACGCCGCGCAGGCTTCCGACGGCGACAACTGGAACGATGACTCGCCGATCTGCCGCGACATCCTGATCAATCAGATCATGCCGTTTGTGCAGTACTACACTTATGTGGAGATCACCCCGCGCGAACACCAGGCCCTCTGGTACGAATACGAACGCATCGCCGAAGCCTTTTCCGACACGTTTGCCCAGCAGCAACTGGTCTCGGCCGGGGATATCTATCCGGTCTTCCGTGAACTCTTCCAGCGCAGGTTAGTGACATGACCGCCAAAGAGCAGAAACGCCAACCCATTTCCACCGGCTCCGAATGGACGTTCGAGCTGATCCAGGCCTACGACCGCGAAATCGCCCGGATTGCGGCCGGCTATGCCCTGGACACCTATCCCAACCAGATCGAAGTGATCACCGCCGAACAGATGATGGACGCCTATGCCTCGGTCGGCATGCCACTGGGCTATCACCACTGGTCCTACGGCAAACACTTCCTCAGCACCGAGAAATCCTACAGCCGCGGCCAGATGGGGCTGGCCTACGAGATCGTGATCAACTCGGATCCGTGCATTGCCTATCTGATGGAAGAAAACACCATCTGCATGCAGGCGCTGGTGGTGGCACACGCGTGCTATGGCCATAACAGTTTCTTCAAGGGCAATTACCTGTTCCGCACCTGGACCGATGCCAGTTCGATCATCGATTACCTGGTGTTCGCCAAGCAGTACATCATGCAATGCGAGGAGCGCCACGGTATCGATGCGGTGGAGGACCTGCTCGACTCCTGCCATGCGCTGATGAATTACGGGGTCGATCGCTACAAGCGTCCGTATCCGATTTCCGCCGAGGAAGAACGCCGGCGGCAGAAGGATCGCGAAGAGCACCTGCAGAAGCAGATCAACGATCTGTGGCGCACCATCCCCAAAGGCGCGGACAAGTACAGCGACAAGGACAACGCCCGGTTCCCGGCCGAGCCGCAGGAAAACATCCTGTATTTCATCGAGAAGCACGCGCCGTTGCTGGAGCCGTGGCAACGGGAGATCGTGCGGATCGTGCGCAAGATCGCCCAGTATTTTTATCCACAGCGTCAGACGCAGGTGATGAACGAGGGCTGGGCCACCTTCTGGCACTACACCCTGATGAACGACCTGTACGACGAGGGCCTGGTGACCGACGGGTTCATGATGGAATTCCTCACCTCGCATACCAGCGTGGTGTTCCAGCCAGGCTTCGACAGCCCTTACTACAACGGGATCAACCCTTACGCACTGGGCTTCGCGATGTATCGCGACATCCGCCGCATGTGCGAAAACCCCACCGAGGAAGACCGGCGCTGGTTTCCGGACATCGCCGGATCCGACTGGCTGTCGAGCATCAAGTTCGCCATGAGCAGCTTCAAGGATGAGAGCTTCATCCTCCAGTACCTGTCACCCAAAGTGATCCGCGACCTGAAGCTCTTCAGCATCCTCGATGACGATCAGAAGGACGATTTGCTGGTGCCTGCGATCCACGACGAAACCGGTTACCGGATCATCCGCGAAACCCTGGCCGCGCAGTACAACCTCGGCAACCGCGAACCGAACGTGCAGATCTACAGCATCGACCGCCGCGGCGACCGCTCGCTGACCCTGCGTCACCAGCAACATGACCGCAAACCCTTGGGCGATTCCACCGACGAGGTACTGAAACATCTGCACCGGTTGTGGGGCTTCGACATTCACCTGGAAACCCTTCAGGGCGACCAGATCATGAAAACTCACCACGTACCGCCGCGAAGTGAACACAGCGAGGGTGATTACGGTCGACTCGACCTGGCCGTGATTCATCTCTAGATGCGGTTCTGACCTCCGAAAGTCCGACACAAGGGTTATCCTGTCGGGCTAACGGAGGTTTTTTATGCAGATTTTCAAGGTTGGCGGTGCGGTACGCGATCGCTTGCTGGGTATACCGGTCACCGACGTTGATCGGGTGGTGGTGGGCGCGACCACTGAGGAAATGCTCGCCCAAGGGTTTCGCCCCGTGGGTGCGGATTTTCCGGTATTCCTTCACCCGAATACCGGCGAGGAATACGCGCTTGCCCGTACCGAACGCAAAAGCGGTCGCGGTTATGGCGGGTTCACTTTTCACGCAAGCCCCGAAGTCACTCTGGAAGAAGACCTGATCCGTCGTGATCTGACCATCAATGCGATAGCTGAGGACGACCAGCAGAACCTCACCGATCCCTATCATGGGCAACGCGATCTCGAAGCGCGGATCCTGCGCCACGTTTCCCCCGCATTCGCCGAAGATCCGCTCCGCGTGCTGCGCGTTGCGCGCTTTGCTGCCCGTTATGCCAGTCTTGGCTTCACTGTCGCACCAGAAACACTGGAACTGATGCGCCAGCTCAGCGAGTCCGGCGAACTGCAGGCGCTGACCGCCGAACGCAGCTGGAAAGAAATCTCCCGCGCACTGATGGAAGATCAGCCGCAGGTATTCATCCAGGTGCTGCGCGATTGCGGCGCACTGAAAGAACTGATGCCGGAAGTCGACGCGCTGTTTGGCGTGCCACAACCGGAAGTGCATCACCCGGAAATCGACACCGGCCTGCACACTCTCAGCGTTCTGGAGCAATCAGCGCTGCACAAACAACCGCTGACAGTACGCTGGGCTTGCCTGCTGCATGACCTCGGCAAAGGCCTGACGCCGGAAGAAGAGTGGCCACGACATATCGCCCATGAACACACTGGGTTGAAGCTGATCAAAGCGGTCAACGAACGCTTCAAGGCACCGAAGGATTGTCAGGAGTTGGCCTTGCTTGTCGGCAAGTACCACACCCACTGTCACCGGGCGCTGGAATTGAAGGCCTCAACATTGCTGGAGCTGTTGCAGAGCTTTGATGTGTATCGACGACCGCAGCGGTTTGAAGAGTTTATCGGCGCATGCGAAATGGACGCCCGAGGCCGTAAAGGGCTGGAGCAGAGAAGTTATCCACAGGCCGATTATTTACGCGGCGCTGCCCAGGCTGCGCGGGAAGTCGCGGTGCAGCCGTTGCTGGAGAAGGGATTCAAAGGCCCGGAACTGGGCGAAGCGCTGAAGCGAGAACGACTGAAGGCGCTAAAAGCCTACAAAGACAAGGCGTCAGCCTGAAAAGCTTCGCGAGCAAGCCCGCTCCCACAAGGGGAATGCATTCCAAATGTGTGGGCTTGCTCGCGAAAGCGGCCGTTAATTCAACGTAAATCCGAAGACGTCAGTTGCTGCCCACGCCACTCAAAGGCCACCGGCGCCAACACCTGATCAATCTGCGCCTCGGCCCACAACGTCGCGAAGCTTTTTCCCACACCCGGATGCACTCGATCCGGCGCAATCAGCGACAGCGGCCACAGCACAAAGGCGTTTTTCAGGATTTCGGCACGCGGCAGGATCAAGCCGTCGAAGTTACCGGTCAGATCGCCGTATAACAGCACGTCGATATCCAGCGGCAGCCCCTTGCGATCCGGCGCATAGCGACCGTTATCGGCTTCGATGAATTTCAGGCGCCGATCCAGCTCCATCAAGGGCAGATCGGTAAACGCCGAGACCACGAAGTTGAAGAAAGGCCCGCTCTTGATCCCCACCGGCTGACTCTCGAACACCGCCGAACAGCGGATATCCACCAGAAACGTCGCCAAAGCGTCGAGCCCGGCGCGCAAATGGGTTTCGCGCTCGATATTGCTACCGAGCCCGAGGTACACCTGAGTCAGCGACATCCGCGCTCGATCTCCACACCCACGCCACCCTTGGCGGCCGGCACGGCGCCCGGCTTGGTCAGTTTCAGACGAACCCAGGTGATCTTGAATTCGGCCATCAGCACTTCGACCAGGCGCTCGGCAAAGGTCTCGACCAGTTGATATTGGGATTGCTCGGCAAAGGCCTGGATGCGCGTGGAAACGCTGGCGTAATCGAGCGCCAGGGTCAGGTCGTCACCGGCGGCGGCCGGGCGATTGTCCCAGGCGAAGCTCAGATCAAGACGCAGGCACTGTCGAATGCCCCGCTCCCAGTCGTAAGCACCGATCACGGTGTCGACTTCCAGGCCCTCGATAAACACTCTGTCCAAGCACTTTTCTCCGCTGCACGACAAGGGCGCAATGCGCCGTTAGAATCAGGGCGTCCTCGCCCGGAATAGTTAGCATGTTTTGGTTACTGGCGACTCTCGCCTACCTGCTCGGCTCTCTGTCCTTCGCCATTTTGCTCAGCCGCCTGACCGGAAACCCGGATCCGCGAATGAGTGGCTCGGGTAATGCCGGCGCCACCAACATGCTGCGCCTGGCCGGTCGCAAACTGGCGATCCTGACCCTGCTGGGTGATCTGTGCAAAGGCCTGCTGCCGGTGCTGATCGCAGCGGCCGCAGGCCTTTCGCTGCAGGATCAGGCCTGGATCGGCGTGTGCGCCGTGATCGGTCACCTGTTCCCGCTGTATTTCCGTTTTCGCGGCGGCAAAGGCGTCGCCACCGCCGCCGGCATGCTGCTGGGCCTGTATCCACCCGCCGCGCTGCTGGCGGTGTGCGCCTGGCTGCTGACGTTCTACCTGACCCGTACCAGCTCGCTGGCGGCGCTGATCGCCACGCCCCTGACCTTGCCCTTACTGGCGTGGCAAGAACCGGAGGCGCTGCTGCCGATGAGCGCGTTGACATTGCTGATCGTCTGGCGCCACCGCGGCAATCTACGCGACCTGTTTGCCGGGCGCGAACGGCATTTTTAAATACCGCTCAGCCACACCGCCAATCGCACCCCCAATCACAGTGCCGACAACTGCTCCATCGGCCAGCGCGCCTGCACGCTGATCGCCAGACTTTCCTGCTGACCGGCCTGCAAACGCTGACAACCGGCAAACGCGATCATCGCGCCATTGTCGGTGCAGAACTCCGGGCGGGCGTAGAACACATCGCCCTGCATGTCGCCGAGCATCTTTTCCAGTGAAGCGCGCAAGGCCTTGTTGGCGCTGACGCCGCCAGCGATCACCAGACGCTTCATGCCCGCGTGTTTCAGGGCGCGCTTGCACTTGATGGTCAAAGTCTCCACCACGGCCTGCTGGAACGCCAGCGCGATGTCGCAACGGGCTTGCTCGCTGTCGTCCCCGGCGTTGACGCATTGCTGCCAGGTATTGAGAGCAAAGGTCTTCAAGCCGCTGAAGCTGAAATCCAGGCCCGGGCGATCACACATCGGACGCGGGAAGGTGAAACGTCCTACGACGCCCTTCTCGGCCAGCTTGGCGATTTCCGGCCCGCCCGGATAATTGAGGCCCATCATTTTCGCGGTTTTGTCGAACGCTTCGCCGGCGGCATCGTCGAGGGTCTCGCCGAGCAGGCTGTATTGGCCAATACCATCGACCTGAACCAGCTGCGTATGCCCCCCGGAAACCAACAAAGCGACGAACGGGAATTCCGGCGGTTTTGGCTCCAGCATCGGCGCCAGCAGGTGGCCTTCCATATGGTGCACACCGAGTGCCGGAATGCCCCAGGCAAACGCCAGTGCCTGAGCGCACGAAGCACCGACCAGCAGCGCCCCGACCAGGCCCGGGCCCGCGGTGTAGGCGATCGCATCGATCTCGGTCGGCACGCAGTCGGCCTCGGCCAACACCTGACGAATCAAGGGCAGCATGCGTTTGACGTGGTCACGCGAGGCCAGCTCCGGCACCACGCCGCCATAGACGCGGTGCAGGTCGATCTGGCTGAACAGCGCGTCGGCCAGCAGGCCGCGTTCACTGTCGTATAATGCGACGCCGGTTTCGTCGCAGGAGGTTTCTAATCCCAGTACTAGCATGGGTTTGCGCCTTGTTTAGGCTGAATTCGAAGGCGCGCATAATAGTCGCCATGCGATGCCCCGACTAGCGGTTTTCGATCAGAGGCTTTGCATTCCGAGCGATGAGGGGTTAACATCCGCAACCCTTAAAAACCGACGTCTTCAAGTGCTCTTTTGCCGCGAGGATGTTGACCCCGGTAATGAATGAAGGTAGCTCTGGATGCCAGCCGTCAAAGTTAAAGAGAACGAACCCTTCGACGTAGCTCTGCGTCGTTTCAAGCGCTCCTGCGAAAAAGCCGGTGTACTGGCTGAAGTTCGTAGCCGCGAATTTTACGAGAAGCCAACTTCTGAGCGTAAGCGCAAAGCAGCAGCCGCTGTTAAGCGTCACGCCAAGAAAGTTCAGCGCGAACAGCGCCGCGCCGTTCGTCTGTACTAATACACAGACGATCGTAGCAAGTTTCTTGCCTAAGCCCGGCCCTCAGCCGGGCTAATGGCATTTGCGTAAAACGCTTGATGCTTCACCGTCGAAGCCGCACACGCGACCGAGACAAATCTGCTTCACGCGTCAGACCTGGCTCTTTTGCCAGCGGTGCACGTCTTTTCTGACGAGCCTTTCAAGGCTACTGACGAGCACACCCACTGATTCCTCTTACGACGATCAGCCCAAGGCACCTGCATGCGTGCCCGTTTTATTGAGCTATCCGGGGCCATTTATCGGCCGTCAGCGGATTCAGCGCAACACTTTCAAATAGTCGAAAACTGATGAGTACTAACGTCAGTGGTTTTTCGGCAGATACACTTCCCGACAGCGATCACGCAACCGAACCCGGTCGAGCCGCCCATTTTGTGCGCCTCACTCAAGACCTGCGTCCGGCCGCCCTTCGCATCGGACTCATTACAGCGCAGACGAGAACGCCATGGCCGGGCTGATTCCCCAGAGCTTTATTGACGACCTCCTGAACCGCACCGACATCGTCGACGTGGTCAGCTCGCGTGTGCAACTGAAAAAGGCCGGCAAGAACTACACCGCCTGCTGCCCGTTCCATAAAGAGAAAACCCCATCGTTCAGCGTCAGCCCCGACAAGCAGTTCTATTACTGCTTCGGCTGCGGCGCCGGCGGCAACGCCCTCGGCTTTCTCATGGACCACGACAACCTGGATTTCCCCCAGGCGGTTGAGGACCTGGCTAAAGCCGCCGGCATGGAAATCCCCCGCGAAGAAAGTGGCCGCCCGCACAAACCGCGGCAGCCAACCGATTCGCCGCTGTACCCGCTGCTCACCGCCGCCGCCGATTTCTACCGCCAGGCGCTCAAGAGTCATCCGGCGCGCAAGGCTGCGGTGGATTATCTCAAGGGCCGCGGACTGACCGGCGAGATCGCCCGGGACTTCGGTCTCGGCTTCGCGCCGCCGGGCTGGTACAACCTGTTCAAACATTTGAGCAGCGACACTTTGCAGCAGAAGGCCATGATCGACGCCGGACTGCTGATCGAGAACGCCGAAACCGGCAAACGCTATGACCGCTTCCGCGATCGCGTGATGTTCCCGATCCGCGATACCCGCGGCCGCATCATCGCTTTCGGTGGCCGGGTACTCGGCGACGACAAGCCTAAATACCTGAACTCGCCGGAAACCCCGGTCTTTCATAAAGGCCAGGAGCTCTACGGCCTCTATGAAGCACGCAAGAACAACCGCAACCTCGACGAAATCATCGTCGTCGAGGGCTACATGGACGTCATCGCCCTCGCCCAGCAAGGTTTGCGCAATGCCGTCGCGACCCTGGGCACTGCAACCAGCGAAGAACACCTCAAGCGTCTGTTTCGGGTAGTGCCGAACGTTTTGTTCTGCTTCGACGGTGACCAGGCCGGCCGCAACGCCGCATGGCGCGCACTGGAAGCAACATTGCCGTGCCTGCAGGACGGGCGCCGCGCGCGGTTTCTGTTTTTGCCCGAAGGCGAAGACCCGGACACCCTGGTTCGCGCCGAAGGCACTGATGCCTTCAAGGCCCGAATCAACCAACATGCGCAACCGCTGGCCGATTATTTCTTCCAGCAACTGACCGAGGAAGCCGATCCGCGCTCGCTCGAAGGCAAGGCCCATATGGCCACCCTCGCCGCGCCGCTGATCGACAAAGTGCCGGGCGCCAACCTGCGCATCCTGATGCGCCAGCGCTTGACCGAAATTACCGGTCTGAGCAGCGAAACCGTCAGCCAGCTGGCGCAAAGCGCGCCGCAGGAAGCGCCGCCCGCCTACGATCCGGGCATCGATTACGACGCAATGCCGGATTACAGCGACTACCATCAGCCGCAGGCACAAGACATGTATGTGCCGCAGCAGGAGTGGACGCCGAAGAAACCCGGCGCCGGCGGCAAGAAATGGGACAAGAAACCCTGGGACAAGAACGGCAAGCGTGGCGGCGATCGCGATCAACAACGCCCGCGCACGCCGATTGGCGTCGAATCACCGACCCTGACCGCCCTGCGAACATTGCTGCATCACCCGCAACTGGCCGAGCGCGTCGAGGACGCCGGGCACATTGCGGACGAAAATCAGACCAACGCACAGTTGCTTGTGGCGCTGCTCGAAGCCGTACAGAAGAATCCCAAGCTAAACTCATTTCAGTTGATCGCGCGATGGCACGGCACTGAACAGGGTCGCTTGTTGAAAGCGCTGGCGGAAAAGGAGTGGCTGATTGACGGAGAAAACCTTGAACAACAGTTTTTCGACACCATTACTAGCTTGTCAGCCCGCCAACGCGAGCGAAATCTGGAACAGTTGCTCAGGAAAGCGCGTCAAAGCGAACTGAGCGCCGAAGAGAAAAATCAACTGCGCGACCTTTTAAGTCGCAATGTTTCCGCATCAAACCCGACCTCAACTGGCGCGTGAGGTCATAGCTCAGGTATAATCCTCGGCTTGTTTTTTGCCCGCCAAGACCTTCAGTGGATAGGGTGTTATGTCCGGAAAAGCGCAACAGCAGTCTCGTATTATTGAGTTGATCAAACTGGGTCGTGAGCAGAAGTATCTGACTTACGCCGAGGTCAACGACCATCTGCCCGAGGATATTTCAGATCCGGAGCAGGTGGAAGACATCATCCGCATGATTAACGACATGGGGATCCCCGTACACGAGAGTGCTCCGGATGCGGACGCCCTTATGTTGGCCGACGCCGATACCGACGAGGCCGCTGCGGAAGAAGCAGCCGCTGCGTTGGCAGCGGTGGAGACCGATATCGGTCGCACCACTGACCCGGTGCGCATGTACATGCGTGAAATGGGTACGGTCGAGCTTCTGACTCGTGAAGGCGAAATCGAAATCGCCAAACGTATCGAAGAAGGCATCCGTGAAGTGATGAGCGCGATCGCGCACTTCCCTGGCACGGTTGACCACATTCTCTCCGAGTACACTCGCGTCACCACCGAGGGTGGTCGCCTGTCCGACGTTCTGAGCGGTTACATCGACCCGGACGACGGCATTGCGCCGCCGGCCGCCGAAGTGCCACCGCCGATCGACGCGAAAGCCGCCAAGGCTGACGACGATACCGACGACGATGACGCCGAATCTTCGGATGACGAAGAAGAAGCCGAAAGCGGTCCGGATCCGGTCATCGCGGCCCAGCGTTTTGGCGCTGTGTCCGATCAGATGGAAATCACCCGCAAGGCCCTGAAAAAGCACGGTCGTCACAACAAGGCAGCGATTGCCGAGTTGCTGGCCCTGGCCGAGCTGTTCATGCCGATCAAACTGGTGCCGAAGCAATTCGAAGCCCTGGTCGAGCGTGTTCGCAGCGCCCTGGATCGTCTGCGTCAGCAAGAGCGCGCGATCATGCAACTGTGTGTACGTGATGCACGTATGCCTCGCGCCGATTTCCTGCGTCAGTTCCCGGGCAATGAAGTCGACGAAAGCTGGTCCGACGCCCTGGCCAAAGGCAAGAGCAAATACGCCGAAGCCATTGGTCGCGTCCAGCCGGACATCATCCGTTGCCAGCAGAAACTGATCGCGCTGGAAACCGAGACCGGTCTGACCATCGCCGAAATCAAGGACATCAACCGTCGCATGTCGATCGGTGAGGCCAAGGCCCGCCGCGCGAAGAAAGAGATGGTTGAAGCCAACTTGCGTCTGGTGATCTCGATCGCCAAGAAGTACACCAACCGCGGCCTGCAATTCCTCGATCTGATCCAGGAAGGCAACATCGGTCTGATGAAAGCGGTGGACAAGTTCGAATACCGTCGTGGTTACAAGTTCTCGACTTATGCCACCTGGTGGATCCGTCAGGCGATCACTCGCTCGATCGCCGACCAGGCCCGCACCATCCGTATTCCGGTGCACATGATCGAGACAATCAACAAGCTCAACCGCATTTCCCGCCAGATGCTGCAGGAAATGGGTCGCGAACCGACCCCGGAAGAGCTGGGCGAACGCATGGAAATGCCTGAGGACAAGATCCGCAAGGTATTGAAGATCGCTAAAGAGCCGATCTCCATGGAAACCCCGATCGGTGATGACGAAGACTCTCATCTGGGTGACTTCATCGAAGACTCGACCATGCAGTCGCCAATCGATGTTGCAACCGTTGAAAGCCTGAAAGAAGCGACTCGCGAAGTGCTGTCCGGCCTCACTGCCCGTGAAGCCAAGGTTCTGCGCATGCGCTTCGGTATCGACATGAACACCGACCACACACTCGAAGAAGTGGGCAAACAGTTTGACGTAACGCGTGAGCGGATCCGTCAGATCGAAGCCAAGGCGCTGCGCAAGCTGCGCCACCCGACGCGAAGCGAGCATCTGCGCTCCTTCCTCGACGAGTGATACCAGAACCCCCGGCCCAGGCCGGGGGTTTTGTTTATGCGGCAGATTAAATCCCTCGCACCGCCCCTCCCCGGCATACCCCGTCTACACTCGAAACAATGAATCCCGTGCCATAACGAGACGGTTATGCCCAGACTGGCGCCCGTGCTTTTCTTGCTGTCACTGATGATCTGGACCGCAACGGCTGACGCGCTGACTCTGACCGATGAAGAACGTAGCTGGCTGGCGGCTCACCCGGACTTGCGCCTGGGTGTCGATGCATCGTGGCCGCCGTTCGAGTTCCGCGATGAACAGAATCGCTATCAAGGCCTGGCCGCCGACTATATCGACGTGATCCGCCAGCGCCTGTCGATCAAACTCAATCCGGTCGAGCCATCGAGCTGGACCGAAGTGCTGGCGCAGGTGAAAACCGGCAAGATCGACCTGCTGCCAGGGATCATGTCCACGCCGGAGCGCCAGAACTATCTGTCGTTTACCCGCCCCTACCTCGACTTTCCGATCGTGATTCTCGCCCATATCGGCGGCGCACAACCGCGCAAAATCGAGGACCTGTACGGTCTGAAGATCGCCGTGGTGGAAAACTACGCCCCCCACGAACTTCTGCGCACCCACCATCCCGACCTGAATCTGGTGGCCATGCCCAATGTCAGCTCGGCCTTGCAGGCTCTGGCTACCGATGAGGTAGACGCCGTGGTCGGCGACCTTGCCTCCAGCGTCTGGAGTCTGCGCCAGCTCAAGCTCGACGGTTTATACGTGAGCGGCGAAACGCCGTATCGCTATCAGCTGGCAATGGGCGTACCCCGCGACAACAAAATGCTGGTGGGTATTCTGGACAAAGTCCTCGCGGACATGAGCCCCGAGGAAATCAGCAGCATTCAGGAACATTGGGTCGGTAATGTTCTGGACCATCGGACATTCTGGTCGGATCTTCTGATCTATGGCCTTCCGGGCCTGTTGCTGCTGGTCAGCATTCTGGCGGTGGTCATTCGCATCAATCGCCGCTTGAGTTCGGAAATCGCCCGCCGCGTCGATCTAGAACAGGAATTGCGCAGCAGCGAATATCATTACCGCGGATTGGTCGAGAGCCTGTCGGCCATCGCCTGGGAAGCGCGCATGAGCGACTTCACCTACAGCTATGTGTCGCCCCATGCCGAAGATCTGCTCGGTTATCCACAGGCGCACTGGCTGATTCCGGGCTTCTGGCGCAACATCATTCACCCCGCCGACCTGACCCGCGCCCAGGCCATTTGCGATGAGGCGGTACGCGACGGACGCGATCACACCCTCGACTATCGGGTGATCACCGCTGACGGGCGCTGCCTGTGGGTGCGTGACATTGTCAGTCTGATTGAACATGGCCATGAGCCTGTGATGCGCGGGCTGATGATCGACATCAGCGAAACCAAGCGCACTGAGGAGGCGCTGCGGCTTTCGGAGCAGAAGTTCGCGTCGGTGTTCCAGCAATGCCCGGATATCCTCGTGATCGCGCGGTTGTCCGACGGCTGTCTGCTGGAGGTCAACGAAGCCTTTGAAGAGCAGATTGGCCTGAAGGCGGAAGACGTGGTCGGCCAGACCGCCACTGAACTGAATATCTGGGGCATCCCCGGGGTCGGGCCCGGGCTGTTACAGCGCTTGCAGGCCGGCAGCATCCGCAACCTGGAGATGCCCTTTCGCCGCAACAACGGCCAGGTGTTCACCGGTCTGATCTCCGCCGAGCCCTTCGACCTCGACACCACTCCGGCGCTGGTGGTGGTCGTGCGCGACATCACCCAGCTCAAGGAAACCCAACAGCAACTGCAAACCTCTGAAGAGAAGTTCGCCAAGGCCTTTCACGCCTCGCCGGACGGCTTGTTGCTGTCGCGTCAGAGCGATGGCTTGCTGCTGGAAGTCAACGAGGGCTTCAGCCGCATCACCGGGTTCAACAGCGCGATGTCGGTGGATCGCTCGGCGTTGGATCTGGGGATCTGGGTCAACCTCAACGAACGCAAGCAGATGCTCGACCTGCTGCACCGCGACGGCTTCGTACGCGATTTCACCTGCCATATCCGCCGCAGCGACGGGCAAATCCGACTGTGCGAAGTCTCCAGCCGTCCGTTGCCGATCGGCGAAGAAGACTGCATGTTGACCATTGCCCGGGACATCACCGAGCGCCATTTGATGCAGGAAAAACTGCAGCAGGCCGCCACCGTTTTCGAGAGCACCGCCGAAGGCGTGTTGATCACCGACACCCAGCAGCACATCAGCGCGGTGAACCGTGCGTTCACCGAAATCACCGGCTACAGCGAAAGCGAAGCCCTCGGTCACACCCCGCGTCTGCTCGCCTCGGGACTGCATGACAGCGCGTTTTATGCGGCAATGTGGCACCAGTTGACTGCTGAGGGACACTGGCAGGGCGAGATTTCCAACCGGCGCAAGAACGGCGAGTTGTATCCGAGCTGGCTGACCATCAGCGCCGTACGCAACCGCGACAAGTTCATCACCCACTTCGTCGCGGTGTTCGCCGATATCTCTAGCCTCAAACACGCACAAGCCAAGCTCGATTATCAGGCGCACCACGACCCGCTCACCGGCCTGCCGAATCGCACCCTGTTCGAAAGTCGCCTGCTCACCGCGCTGAACAGTCAGCAGGAAAACGGTGGTCAGGGCGCGGTGCTGTTCCTCGATCTCGACCGCTTCAAACACATCAACGACAGCCTCGGCCACCCGGTTGGCGATCTGCTGCTCAAAGGCATTGCCGTGCGTTTGAAAGAACAACTGCGTGATATCGACACCGTCGCACGACTGGGCGGTGATGAATTCATCATTCTGCTGCCGGGTCTGCAACAAGCCAGCGATGCCGACAACATCGCATTCAAACTGCTCAACTGCTTTGGCGCACCGTTTCAGGCCGGTGAGCACGAGTTCTTCATCAGCGCCAGCATCGGCACCAGCCTCTATCCACGGGATGGCTGCGATGTCGCCACCTTGGTGAAAAACGCCGACGCGGCGATGTACCGCTCCAAGGCCAAGGGCCGCAACCGCGTCGAAAGCTACACTCGCGACCTCACTGCCCAGGCCAGCGAGCGCGTGGCACTGGAGCACGAACTGCGCCGGGCCATCGAGCGCGAAGAGTTGTTCCTCTACTACCAACCGAAAATCAGCCTCGACGACCATCGCCTGGTCGGTGCCGAAGCACTGATCCGCTGGCGTCACCCGACCTTCGGCGAAGTGCCGCCGGAGCACTTCATTCCACTGGCCGAAGAGAACGGCATGATCCTGCAGATCGGCGATTGGGTGCTCGAGACCGCCTGCCGGCAGATGTTCGAGTGGAGCCAGATCTACGACAGCCTCGGCCCGCTGTCAGTCAACCTCGCCGGTGCGCAACTACGCCAGCCGAATCTGCTCGGACGCATCGAACAACTGCTCAGGGACAACCGTCTGCAGCCGGATTTACTGCAACTGGAAATTACCGAAAACTTCATCATGAGCCAGGCCGAGGAGGCCTTGGCGGTGCTGCACCAGCTCAAACACTTGGGCGTACAACTGGCGATCGACGACTTCGGCACCGGTTATTCTTCGCTCAGCTACCTCAAACGCCTGCCGCTGGACATCCTCAAGATCGACCAGTCCTTTGTTCGCGGACTGCCCGATGACCCGCACGACGCGGCGATTGTCCGCGCGATCATCGCTCTGGGCCGGAGCATGCAATTCACCGTGATCGCCGAAGGCGTCGAGACCCAGGCCCAGCAACAATTCCTCGCCGCCGAAGGCTGCGAACAGATCCAGGGCTACATCGTCAGCCTGCCGCTACCTCCGGAAGAATTCGCCGCAACGTTTCTTCGTGTAACCGTATCGGATTATTCGGATAGCACAGCCGCCAAACCGTCGCTATAATCCGCGGCCTACTGAGGGCCTATAGCTCAGTTGGTTAGAGCAGAGGACTCATAATCCTTTGGTCCACGGTTCAAGTCCGTGTGGGCCCACCACATTTGAAAGCCGCGCTACATGCGCGGCTTTTTCTTGGGCGATCAGTTGAGGGGACAATCTTTGCGAGCGCAATGTTCGGAAGACCTCCCCGAAGGCTGTAGGAATGTTCCGAAGTTATGTTTTCTCCCCTCCCCGCGCCTTGTTGACTGTTTCCCCAGACAAGTAATCTCCGGACGCCACTGCCCGTCCAAGATTGTTTTTATGCTTGTGAATGCTGCGCCACTGATAAAGGAAGCAGCCGATCAACAAACCTGGATCGACCTTGCTCTACCCGATCTGAGAACGTTATCGCGAGAGCTTCGGTCAGCCGCAATAGAAGAAATAAAGAGGGCTGACGACGCAGAAGGCGCCCTCAAAATCCTCTTGGATCACTTCGGGTTCTTCGACGACTCCGTATTGGCGGTTACCATCCTCACGCCTATTGGAAACGTTGCAGTCATGCGAGACAAACTGGCCCATATAGTCGAGAAACGTCCAGACTCCCGAGAACGCTATGTTCGGCATGCCATCGACACGCTGGCGGGACCATTAGAAGTATGGAAAGTCCTCTACGATAATGGCGGTTTCCGATTGGCATTCATCAACGCCTATGAGGCAAAAAACGACATGCTCGTCGTGGTCGATGTGCGGAACGGGCACGTCCTCTGGAATTTCATGCACGCTCCGTCAAGAGCAATGAACAAGCACCGCCATGGCGATCTTTTGTACAAGCGGTACATTCTTGAAGACAAAGAAAAGGGCAGCCATTTGGCTGCCCTTTATATTTGAATCCTGATATTTGCATCCTCAGGAAATGGGATGAAGAGGTCTCACCTTACACCGATGTTGCAGCATCGCTGAGGTACCTACGTCCGCTAAAGCCCTGCAAGGCAGCAGATTTCGCGCTCTTGTTGGCATTCTTGATAAATAGGCCCGGCAAGTCAAACCAAATATTTGATGTTTGTTTTGGCGCAACAATTGCCTCCAGGCATAAGTGACGTGCTCAGTCATCGCCTGCAGCGTGTCGCAGTTAGTGCCTGTAACATGCAAACTCATCCGCCCTCAACAGTCACGGAGCCGCCCCTTGCCCGACACCCGCCCCCCCGCCTTAGACGAAATCGACCGCCAGCTGATCGCCGCCCTGCAAATCAACGCCCGCGAAAGCGTGGCCATGCTTGCCCGGCAGCTGGGCATTGCGCGGACCACCGTCACATCGCGGTTGGCGCGGCTGGAGAGGGCCAAGGTGATCACCGGTTATGGCGTACGTTTGGGGCAGCGCGTGGTCGATGGCGGGTTGCAGGCGTATGTCGGGATAAAGGTGCAGCCGCGTTCCGGCAAAGAGGTATTGCGCCGGTTGAGCGCGATGGCGCAGGTGCAGCAGTTGTGTGCGGTGAGTGGCGAATTTGATTATGTGGCGTGGCTGCGCACAGATTCGCCGGAGCAGCTCGATCAGTTGCTGGATCAGATTGGCAGTGTGGATGGGGTGGAGAAGACCACGACCTCGATCATTTTGAGCAGCAAGATTGATCGGGGGCAGCCGGTTTGAGCGCTGGTGAGCTTGATTGCCTCATCGCGAGCAGGCTCACTCCTACATTTGGTCGGAGTGAAGTCAGTAATCGTCATATTGATCAGTTAACTGGCAAAACGACGACACTTTGCGTCTTATTAACGTGTTCTACGCTCCCTAGAATGGCTGGCATCTTTTCCTATACTCAGACGCGCATCCTGCGTCGGGTCGCCAGCAAGGTCAGCCATGAACAAGAACAATCGCCATCCTGCAGACGGTAAGAAACCCGTCACCATTTTCGGCCCGGACTTTCCGTTCGCCTTCGACGACTGGATCGAACACCCGGCCGGTCTCGGCAGCATTCCTGAACACCATCACGGCGCTGAAGTGGCGATTGTCGGCGCGGGTATCGCGGGTATGGTGGCCGCCTACGAACTGATGAAGCTCGGCTTGAAACCAGTGGTGTACGAGGCCTCGAAACTGGGTGGCCGCCTGCGTTCGCAAGCGTTCAACGGCACCGACGGCATCGTCGCGGAACTGGGTGGCATGCGTTTCCCGGTGTCCTCAACTGCGTTTTATCATTACGTCGACAAGCTCGGTCTCGAGACCAAACCGTTCCCGAACCCGCTGACGCCGGCCTCCGGCAGCACGGTGATCGATCTCGAAGGCAAAACCCATTACGCACAAAGCCTGAAGGATCTTCCTGCACTGTTCCAGGAAGTGGCTGACGCCTGGGCGGATGCGCTGGAGGCGGGCTCGCAGTTCGCTGATATCCAGCAAGCCATCCGTGATCGTGATGTGCCACGCCTCAAAGAGCTGTGGAACAAACTAGTGCCGCTGTGGGACGACCGCACGTTCTACGACTTCGTGGCCACGTCCAAGGCCTTCGCCAAGCTGTCGTTCCATCACCGCGAGGTGTTCGGTCAGGTCGGTTTCGGTACCGGTGGCTGGGACTCGGACTTCCCCAATTCGATGCTGGAAATCTTCCGCGTGGTGATGACCAACTGCGACGATCACCAGCATCTGGTAGTTGGCGGTGTGGAACAAGTGCCGCAAGGCATCTGGCGCCATGTGCCGGAGCGCTGCGTGCACTGGCCGGAAGGCACCAGCCTGAAATCCCTGCACCGTGGCGCGCCGCGTTCCGGCGTGAAGAAAATCGCTCACGCGCCGGACGGCCGTTTCGCCGTCACCGACAACAACGGCGACACCCGCGAATACGCCGCCGTGCTGACCACCTGCCAGAGCTGGCTGCTGACCACGCAGATCGAATGCGACGAAACCCTGTTCTCGCAGAAGATGTGGATGGCGCTGGATCGCACGCGCTACATGCAGTCGTCGAAGACCTTCGTCATGGTCGACCGGCCATTCTGGAAGGACAAGGACCCGGAAACCGGTCGCGACCTGATGAGCATGACCCTCACCGATCGCCTGACCCGCGGCACCTATCTGTTCGACAACGGTGACGACAAGCCGGGAGTGATCTGCCTGTCCTACTCGTGGATGAGCGACGCGCTGAAGATGCTGCCGCACCCGGTGGAAAAACGCGTAGAGCTGGCGTTGAACGCGCTGAAGAAGATCTACCCGAAAGTCGATATCGCCGCGCGGATCATCGGCGATCCGATCACCGTGTCGTGGGAAGCCGACCCGTACTTCCTCGGCGCATTCAAAGGCGCCCTGCCCGGCCACTATCGCTACAACCAGCGCATGTACGCGCACTTCATGCAGGACGACATGCCAGCCGAGCAGCGGGGGATTTTCATCGCCGGTGACGACGTATCGTGGACCCCGGCGTGGGTCGAAGGCGCGGTGCAGACGTCGCTCAACGCGGTGTGGGGGATCATGAAGCATTTCGGCGGTTCGACACATAAAGAGAACCCGGGCCCGGGTGATGTGTTCAAAGACATCGGCCCTATCGCCCTGCCCGAGTAAGAGGAATTCCCGATGCGTGTCGCCCTTTACCAATGTCCACCGCTGCCCCTGGAACCCGCCGCCAACCTGCATCGCCTGCAGCAACTGGCAATGGAGGCCAAGGGTGCCGACCTGCTGGTGCTGCCGGAGATGTTCCTGACCGGCTACAACATCGGCGCCGAGGCAGTCAGTACGCTGGCCGAGGTCTACAACGGTGAATGGGCGCAACAGATCGGTCGAATCGCCAAAGCCGCCGGGCTGGCGATTGCTTACGGTTACCCCGAGCGCACGGCCGACGGGCAGATCTACAACGCCGTGCAGTTGATCGACGCGCACGGCGAGCGCCTGTGCAATTACCGCAAGACCCATCTGTTCGGCGATCTTGATCGATCGATGTTCAGCCCCGGCGAAGATGATTTTCCGGTGGTTGAACTCAACGGCTGGAAACTCGGTTTTCTGATCTGCTACGACCTGGAGTTTCCGGAGAACGCGCGACGTCTGGCGCTGGCCGGTGCCGAGCTGATTCTGGTGCCGACGGCAAACATGATTCCGTTCGATTTCGTCGCTGACGTTACCGTGCGTTCCCGTGCCTTCGAAAACCAGTGTTACGTGGCGTACGCCAATTATTGCGGGCAGGAAGGCGAGATCCACTATTGCGGACAAAGCAGCATCGCCGCGCCGGACGGCAGCCGTATCGCCCAGGCCGGACTCGATGAAGCATTGATCGTCGGTGAGCTGGATCGACAGTTGATGGCAGATTCCCGCGCCGCCAATCGCTACCTCAACGACCGTCGTCCCGAGCTTTACCACGCGTTGAACAAGCGCTGACCCCACCCAATCCGCTAGCATTGGCACTTCACTGTTCTGGAAGTGCCCATGCCTGCGCCGACTCACCCCCGCCCCCACACTGAAACCCTGCCAAACGGCTTGCGCGTGACCCTGCGTCAGGTGCCCGGCTTGAAGCGCAGTGCCGCTGCGTTGCGGGTGGCTGCCGGTAGCCATGACGTGCCACTCAAGTGGCCGGGGCTGGCGCATTTTCTTGAGCATTTGCTGTTTCTCGGCACTGAGCGTTTTCCTGCGAGTCAGGCGCTGATGGCCTACGTGCAAAGTCACGGTGGGCAGGTGAATGCCAGCACCCGCGAGCGCACGACAGACTTCTTCTTTGAATTGCCGACCGCTGCCTTCAGCGCCGGGCTTGAGCGTCTGTCAGACATGCTCGCCCGTCCGCGTATGAATTCGCACGATCAGTTGCGCGAACGGGAAGTGCTGGACGCGGAATTCGTCGCGTGGTCGCAAGATCCGACGGCTCAGCAGGAACTGGCGTTGTACGAAGGGTTGCCCGCTACACATCCGCTGCGCGGGTTTCATGCGGGAAATCGCGACAGCCTGAAAGTTGAGTTACCAGCGTTTCAACAGGCGCTGAAAGATTTCCACCGGCAGTTTTATCGCACCGGACAAATGACGCTGAGCCTGGTCGGGCCGCAGAGCATCGAGGAATTGCGCGTACTGGCGCAGCAGTTCGCCGCCGTGCTGCCGGTTGGGGATAAGGTCGAGCAAGCAGCGCCGCTGCCATTGGCGGTAAAAAGTTATCAACAGGTCGGCGAGCGAAGCGGCAATCTGTTGTTCGCTTTCGAAGCGCTGCCCGACTCGTCCGCCGAAGCGCTGGCGTTTCTCTGCCATTGGCTGAACAGCGCCAAGCCCGGCGGGCTGCTCGCCCATTTGCAGCAACACCGCCTCGCGGATAGTTTGAAAGCCGTGCCGCTGTATCAGTTCGCCGGGCAAGCGCTGCTGCATCTGCAATTCACCGCCCCCGCCGAATCTCTGAGCGTCATTGGTGAACAACTGCTGGACTGGTTGAGCTTCTTTGCCGCGCAACAGGACTGGGCAGCGCTGCGCGAGGAGTACACCAGGCTGCTTGAGCGTCAGCAGCAAATCAGCAGCGCCCTGCAACTGGCGCGGCTCGACAGTGAACAACGCGAACACGGTCTGTCGGAAAACGGCGTTGTTGCGCTCAAACAGATCCTGCGCGACATCGGTGTTGTGGATAACTTCAGCGACCATTGGCACCTGCCTGCCGCCAACCCTTTCCTGGGTTGCAACGAACCGCTGGCCAATGCCGGCCTGATTCGCGGCCAGACCAGCGCCCATCGTGGGTTGCGGACTTTCGCTCAGGATCGCTCGCGCGGTCGGCGTGAGCGTTCACCGATGCAATTCAGCCAGGCGCTGCCGGAGCATAGCGATCACGGCGCGATTTACCTGCGTTGGCAAACGGAGGCGGCGGCCGGCACAGATCTGCAAGGCAAGCTGCGACGCAGTCTGCGGGAAACTCAGGAAGATGCGCGGCAGGCCGGCGTCGAGTTGGCGTTCAGTGCCACCGGCACGCAGTGGCTGCTGAAACTGACCGGCCTGCAGGAGCCGATGCCCAGTGTCCTCGAACACGCGCTGAAATGTCTGACGCAAATTGACGCTGATTCAGCGGGCGCAGAGCCAGAAGCGCCGTTGATACCGATCCGCCAGTTGCTCAAGGCGTTGCCTGAATATTGTCTGTCATCGGCCGTCGAGTCGAATGACGTCAAACAGCTGTGGACAACTTCGCGCTGGGACGGACTGGCCCTTGGTCTCAACGCACAGACGCAATCGGCCATGGGCCTGGCCCTGAGCCGCATCCCCGGCACACCGGACAATCAATTGCCGGCAGCGACGGCGATCAACCCGCAACATCTGTGGAGCCACATCGACACCGCGTCCAGCGAGCATGCGTTGCTGCTGTTCTGCCCGAGCGCCAGCCGCGAGATCGCCGACGAAGCCGCCTGGCGCTTGCTCGCGCAGCTGTGTCAGACACCGTTCTACCAGCGCCTGCGGGTCGAATTGCAATTGGGCTACGCAGTGTTCAGCGCCTTGCGGCAGATGCATGGCCAGAGTGGATTGCTGTTCGGCGTGCAGTCGCCAGATACTGCGCCAGTTGAGCTGCTCGGCCATATCCAGCAGTTCCTCGAGGGCATTCCTGCGCTGATCGAAAACCTCGATGAAGAGGCCTTCAACCAACAACGCCAGTCACTCGCGGATCAGTTCGATGAGAGTCATCTGTCCGGCAAAGACGCCGCCGAGTTGCTGTGGCAGGCCAAGCTCGCCGGCCACTCGTCGGATTATCTGGCGCAACTGCACACAGCCATTGGTCAGCTGAAACGCTCAACATTGCTGGAGGCAGCGCAGCGGTTGCTCAACGCCAAGGGCGGCTGGCGCTGCCTGGCCAACGAATCGTCACCCGGCGCGCCGTGGCAAGCGACAAAATGATCATTACCAAGGCTGCAAGGAGCTTTCTCAAAGATTCACGGGCAATACCGTTGAAATTTTGAGTAACATAGCAGCCTAACTATTTGGAACATCCCTGCGCTGCCGTGGACTATAACTATGGACAGCGCTATCCCACCCACCCAATGAGGAGTCACCCTATGTCCTGGACAAAACCGGCTTACACCGACCTGCGTATCGGCTTCGAAGTCACCATGTACTTCGCCAGCCGCTGAGTTCTGCCTACGCAGACTTGCAGTGCAACGCCTCGGCTCGCCGGGGCGTTTTATTTTCAGCGTTGAAAGATGGGAGCGTTCATGTTCGTCCAGATTCTGGGTTCGGCCGCCGGTGGCGGATTTCCGCAGTGGAACTGTAACTGCGTCAATTGCGCAGGCTTTCGCGACGGCAGCCTGAATGCCAAGGCCCGTACCCAATCGTCCATCGCAATTTCCGATGATGGCGTGAACTGGGTGCTGTGCAACGCTTCGCCGGACATCCGCGCGCAACTGCAGAGCTTCGCCCCGATGCAACCGGGCCGTGCACTGCGCGACACCGGCATCAGCGCGATCATCCTGATGGACAGCCAGATCGACCACACCACCGGCCTGCTCAGCCTGCGCGAAGGCTGCCCGCATCAGGTCTGGTGCACGGACATGGTTCACGAAGATTTGAGCACCGGTTTCCCGCTGTTCAAGATGCTGACCCACTGGAACGGCGGACTGAACTGGAATCGCATCGAGCTCGACCAGAGCTTCACTGTCGCTGCCTGCCCGAACCTGCGTTTCACCCCGCTGCCGTTGCGCAGCGCCGCGCCACCGTATTCGCCGCACCGTTTCGACCCGCACCCGGGCGACAACATCGGCCTGATCGTCGAAGACCTGAACACCGGCGGCAAACTGTTCTACGCACCGGGGCTGGGCAAGGTTGATGCGCCATTGCTGGAGATCATGGCCGGCAGTGATTGCCTGCTGGTGGACGGCACGCTGTGGGATGACGATGAAATGCAGCGCCGTGGCGTCGGCACCCGCACCGGTCGCGAGATGGGCCACCTGGCGCAGAACGGCCCCGGCGGCATGCTCGAAGTGCTGGAGCAGTTGCCCGAGCAGCGCAAGGTGCTTATCCACATCAACAATACCAACCCGATTCTCGATGAAGATTCGCCGGAGCGCGCGGAGCTGGCGCGGCGTAATGTTGAAGTGGCGTTTGATGGCATGAGTATTGTGCTGTAAGCCGCAGATACCGATGCGCGGCCCTTCGCGAGCAGGCTCGCTCCCACATTTGGAATGCGATCAACCTGTGGGAGCGAGCCTGCTCGCGAAGAGGCCAGTGCAAACAGAAAAGATTTCTAGGGTTGTTCCCCGGAGAACCGCAATGACCGACACCCCGCTGTCCCCCGCCGAATTCGAAGCCGCCCTGCGCGCCAAAGGCGCCTACTACCACATCTACCACCCGTATCACGTGACGATGTACGAAGGCCGTGCCACCCGCGAGCAGATTCAGGGCTGGGTCGCCAACCGCTTCTACTATCAGGTGAACATCCCCCTGAAAGACGCGGCGATCCTCGCCAATTGCCCGGATCGCGAGATTCGCCGGGAGTGGATTCAACGCCTGCTCGACCACGATGGCGCCCCCGGTGAAGACGGCGGCATTGAAGCCTGGCTGCGGCTCGGTCAGGCGGTCGGCCTCGACCCGGATCAACTGCGCTCCCAGGAACTGGTGCTGCCCGGCGTGCGTTTCGCCGTCGATGCCTACGTCAATTTCGCTCGCCGCGCCAGTTGGCAGGAAGCCGCCAGCAGTTCGTTGACCGAGCTGTTCGCGCCGCAGATCCACCAGTCGCGCCTCGACAGCTGGCCGCGGCATTACCCATGGATCGACCCGGCCGGTTACGAATATTTCCGCACTCGCCTCGGTCAGGCGCGGCGCGATGTCGAGCATGGTCTGGCGATCACGCTCGAGCACTACAAGACCCGCGAGGGTCAGGAGCGCATGCTGGAAATTCTCCAGTTCAAACTGGACATTCTTTGGAGCATGCTCGATGCCATGAGCATGGCTTACGAACTGAACCGCCCGCCGTATCACAGCGTCACCGAGCAGCGGGTCTGGCACAAAGGAATCACCCTATGAGTTTTGATCGCAGCAAGATCCCGACCTGGCGTCCCGGCTACCGTTTCCAGTACGAACCGGCGCAAAAAGGTCATGTGCTGCTCTACCCCGAGGGCATGATCAAGCTCAACGACAGCGCCGCGCTGATCGGCGGTTTGATCGACGGTGAACGCGATGTCGCGGCGATCATCGCCAAACTCGACGAGCAGTTTCCCGGCGTGCCCGAGCTCGGTGAAGACATCGAGCAATTCATGGAGGTTGCCCGTGCGCAGCACTGGATCGAACTTGCCTGAAGCATCGGTGCAAGTACCGCCAAAATCTGAAGTCGGCCTGCCGCTGTGGCTGCTCGCCGAGCTGACCTACCGCTGCCCGCTGCAATGCCCGTACTGCTCCAATCCACTGGATTTCGCCGAGCAGGGCAAAGAGCTGAGCACCGAGCAGTGGATCAAGGTGTTCCGCGAAGCGCGGGAGATGGGCGCGGCGCAATTGGGGTTTTCCGGTGGCGAACCGCTGGTGCGTCAGGACCTCGCCGAACTGATCCGTGAAGCGCGACAGTTGGGTTTCTACACCAACCTAATCACTTCCGGCATCGGTCTGACCGAGCAAAAAATCAGCGACTTCAAAAAGGCTGGTCTCGATCACATCCAGATCAGTTTCCAGGCCAGCGACGAGCAAGTGAACAACCTGCTCGCCGGCTCGAAAAAAGCCTTCGCGCAGAAACTGGAAATGGCTCGCGCGGTGAAGGCCCACGGCTATCCGATGGTGCTGAACTTCGTCACCCACCGGCACAACATCGACAAGATCGACCGCATCATCGAGCTGTGTATTGCGCTCGAAGCGGACTTCGTCGAACTCGCCACCTGCCAGTTCTACGGCTGGGCACAGCTCAACCGTGTCGGCCTGTTGCCGACCAAAGAGCAACTGGTGCGCGCCGAACGCATCACCAACGAATACCGCGCCAAACTGGAAGCCGAAGGGCATCCGTGCAAGCTGATTTTCGTCACCCCGGACTACTACGAAGAACGCCCGAAAGCCTGCATGAACGGTTGGGGCAGCATCTTTCTGACGGTTACCCCGGACGGCACTGCCCTGCCCTGTCATGGTGCCCGACAGCTGCCGGTACAATTTCCCAACGTGCGCGACCACAGCATGCAGCATATCTGGTACGACTCGTTCGGCTTCAACCGCTTTCGCGGTTACGACTGGATGCCCGAGCCATGCCGCTCCTGCGACGAGAAGGAACAGGACTTCGGCGGCTGCCGCTGTCAGGCGTTCATGCTCACGGGGGACGCGAGCAATGCCGACCCGGTGTGCAGCAAGTCCGAACATCACGGCGTGATTCTCAAGGCCCGAGAAGAAGCCGAGACCGCCACCCAGACCATCGAACAACTGGCCTTCCGTAATGAACGAAACTCACGCCTCATCGCCAAGGGCTGAGCCTTTCAGCGCCGCCCAGGCTGTCGCCGCCGGAATGGATTTCGCCGAACTGCAACTCGGTGCCCACGGTTTGTTCTGGAATGAATATCGCCCGGAAGATGCCGCGTGCCGGATCTGGCACTGGCGAGACGGCGTGGCGAAATGTCTGACGCCGGATGGCTTCAGTGTGCGTAGCCGGGTGTACGAATATGGCGGTGGTGCGTTTTGTCTGACGCCAAGTGGAGTGGTTTTCGTCAATGAGGCGGATCAGCAGTTGTATCGGCAGGCGTTGGATGGCGCGCCCGAGGTGCTGACTTCTGGCGAGTGTCGTTATGGCGATCTGCATTGTGCTTTCGGCCAGGTGCTGGCGGTTGAGGAACTGCGCGACCAGCATCGGCTGGTAGCGATTGATCTGGCCGACGGCACCCGGCATTTGCTGGCTGAAGGTGCGGATTTTTATGCAGCACCGGTGATCAGCCCGGACGGTTCGCGATTGGCCTGGATCGAGTGGAGTCGGCCGCATCAGCCTTGGACATCCACGCGATTGATGGTGGCCGAGCGTCTGGCTGAGGGTGGCTTTGGCGCACCGCGTTGCGTGGCGGGGGCTGACCTTGAAGAGTCGATCCAGCAACCGCGGTTCGACGCGAAAGGACGCTTGTTGTGCCTGACTGATCGCGGCGGTTTCTGGCAGCCGTGGCGCGCAACGTCCGACGGCTTGCATCGACTGCCCTGTGCCGAGGCCGATCATGCGCCCGCCCCGTGGCAAATGGGTGGCAGCACCTGGTTGCCGGTGGGCGATTCGTTTCTGGCGAGCTGGAGCGAAGGCGGTTTTGGTCGCCTGGCGCTCGACGGCGAAGACTTCACCGGCGACTACAGCCGCTTCCGCCATCTGGCGCTGGATCAGCAATTTATCTATTGCATCGCCGCTTCGCCGATCAGCCCTTCTGCGGTGATCGCCATTGATCGCGCTACCCTCGAAGTGAATGTGCTGGCTGGCGGTGTGGCGCCTTTGCCGGCGGAGTGCATCAGCCGTCCGCAGACCTTGCGCTACCCGAGCGGCAGCGGTGAGGCTCACGGGTTCTTCTATCCGGCGATGAACGACGAAGCCCAGCCGCCACTGGTGGTATTCATCCACGGCGGCCCGACGTCGGCCTGCTACCCGATGCTTGACCCGCGCATTCAGTACTGGACGCAGCGTGGTTTCGCCGTCGCCGACCTCAACTATCGCGGCAGCAGCGGTTACGGTCGCGAATATCGTCAGGCGTTGCATCTGAGTTGGGGTGAGGTGGATGTCGAGGACGCCTGCGCAGTGGTGGCATATCTGGCCGAGCAAGGTCTGATCGACGGCGAGCGCGCGTTTATCCGCGGCGGCAGCGCCGGGGGTTACACCACGTTATGCGCGTTGGCGTTTCAGCAGGTGTTCCGCGCGGGCGCCAGCCTCTATGGCGTCAGCGACCCGGTGGCATTGGCCCGGGCAACCCACAAGTTTGAAGGTGATTATCTGGACTGGCTGATCGGTGATCCTGAGCAGGACGCCGAGCGCTACGCCGCCCGCACGCCGCTACTGCATGCGAGCAACATCCGTGTGCCGGTGATTTTCTTTCAGGGTGAGCTGGATGCGGTGGTGGTGCCGCAACAGACCCGCGACATGGTCGCGGCGCTGGAGCAAAACGGCATCCCGGTCGAGGCGCATTACTACGCCGACGAACGCCATGGTTTCCGTCGCGCCGCCAATCAGGCGCATGCGCTGGAGCAGGAGTGGCGGTTTTATCGGCGGGTGATGGGGTTGGCGGACTGATCACCGCCCCAATTCAAAATAGCGTCGTCCCATTCGCAAGCAGGCTCGCTCCCACATTGGATCTGTGTTGTGCACAAAATCCCCTGTGGGAGCGAGCCTGCTCGCGAAAGCTATCTATCAGGTGCCGCTGAACTCAGCGCTTGGCGATGATGTACACCGCATGCACGATCCCGGGAATGTAGCCGCACAGCGTCAGCAGAATGTTCAGCCAAAACGCCCCGCCGAACCCGACCTGCAGAAACACACCCAGTGGCGGCAACAGAATAGCGATGATGATACGAATGAAGTCCATGGGTCAGCTCCTGAATGGGGGTTGGCTCACATGAGCCATACAAGCTAATCGACCTGCGCCGTTCGTCAGGGTTCAGTGCAAACGCCATTTGATCGCCACCATCGGGCACAAAAAAACGCCCCACGCCAAAAGAATCAGGCGTGGGGCGTGCGTTATACCGCGAGACGGTTCTTCAAATCGGGCAGGAAACTTCAGCTCAGACGGCAATCCCTTTGCGGCATTGCAGTTGCGCGGTACGCACTCGCGAGAAGGCGCGGGCCAGGCGCAGGAGCATTTCGTCGATGTTGGCCTTGCTGACGGTGAGTGCCGGGGTGAAACGCAGGCAGTTGGCTTGCGGCGCGTTGAGCAGCAGGCCTTCGTGCAAGGCGGCTTTGACTACGGCATCGGCGGAATCCTCTGACAGGCTCAGTCCCCAGAACAGGCCTTGACCACGCAGTTCGCCATGCCCGTAGCGGTGTGCCAATCGAGCTAGACCTTCGCGCAGGTGCTGGCCGAGGTCTTTGACCTGTTCAAGAAATGCCCGGTCCTGCACGCTATCAAGCACCACCAGGCCGGCCGCGGTCATCAGCGCGTTGCCGTGATGAGTGCCGCCCAGTTCACCGGCGTCAAAACAGCAGGCCTTGCCACGGGCCAATAACGCCGCCAGAGGAACACCGCCGCCGAGGCCTTTGCCGAGCACAACGATATCGGCGCGCACGCCGTAGGACTGTTCGGCGAGCAAAGTGCCACAGCGCCCGATGCCGGTCTGCACTTCGTCGAGGATCAGCAAAATGCCCAATTCTCGGCACAGACGCTCGACGCCTTTGAGGTAATGCTCGGTGGCCGGAATCACCCCGGCATCGCTCTGGATCGGTTCGAGCATGATCGCCACGGTTTGCGCATCGACAGCCGCATGCAGCGCCGGCAAATCGTTGAACGGCACCAGATCGAAACCCGGCAGCAACGGTGCGAAGCGGTTGTGCAGGTTGCAACTGTCCGACGCGGAAATCGTTGCCAGGCTGCGGCCATGGCAACCCTGCTTCGCAACAATGATCCGCGAGGCGCCGCCACGATGCAGTTGGCCCCATTTGCGCGCCAGTTTGATCGCTGCCTCACAGGCCTCGCTGCCGCTGTTGAGCAGGTAAGCCTGATCGCTGGAGGTGCTGGCGCACAGGCGTTCGGCAAGGCTGAGCATGCCGCGGTTGTGCAGATTGAAACCGGGATTGATCAGCGCTTGGGCCTGACTGGCGATGGCTTTGACCAGCGCCGAAGGGCTGTGGCCGAGGCTGTTGGCGCCGCCGGCCTGGGAGAAGTCGAGATAAGCGCGGTCGTTGCTGTCCCACAACCAGGATCCCTGGCCACGCACGAAGACCTGCGCCGGTCGCTCGACGCTGGGCATCAGTCGCTCGGCATTCAGGCTATCGCCTGCCTGGGGTGGACCGGCCTCGAAAGCGAGGTCATCGAGACTCGGCGCCTGACGCCGCAGACTGAACAGATTCATTGCAAAAAACCTTGCTTGAGGTTTTTTGAACCGCCTATGCAAACACTGTCGAAGCAAACGCTATTCATCGCGCTCTCTGGCCCTGTAAGCCTTGTGATTGCGGTTAGACTAGGCTCACTGACGGCTTCGGGCCATTTCGATTTACCAGCATTTTCGATAAGCATTACTTATGGATTTCAAACAACTGCGTTATTTCGTCGCGGTCTACGAAGAGGGCCATGTCGGCCGCGCGGCCGAACGCCTGTCGATTTCGCAACCAGCACTGTCGCAGCAGATTCGCCAGCTCGAACAGAACCTCGATGTCACGCTGTTCGAACGCAGCAGCAAACGCCTGTTGCCGACCCTTGCCGCGCACACGCTGTACAACCACGCCGTGCCGCTGCTCGACGGTTTGCAGCGGGCGCGGGAAGCGCTGGGCAACTTCAAGGGGCAGGCCTTGCGCACGCTGGCGATCGGCGTACTGCAAACCGTGCACACCAGCCTTGTGCCGCAAATGCTCGAACGGGTGCGCAAGGCGCAGCCGCATCTTGTGGTGCAGATCTATGAACTGACGGGGCAGGAGATTGAGCGACGCCTGCTCAATGGCTCGCTGGACATCGGCATCAGCTACCTGCCGCCGCGCCAACCGGGGCTGCATGGCGTGATGCTGTACGAGGACGAACTGACGCTGGTCATCCCGGCGGATCACCCGCTGCGTGAATTCAAGAAGGTCTCGATGCGGCAGGCAGCGGAATTGCCGATGTTGCTGCTGGGCGAAGAGTTTCAGATCCGGCAGATTTGGCAGGCTCAGTTGACCAGCCTGGGTAGGCGCCCGCAAGTACAGGCCGAGCTGAACAATATGCTGGGGATTCTCGACAGTCTGCCGCACACCAAACTGGCGACGGTGCTGCCCGGGCGTTCACAGAAGGAATACGACGATGAGGATCTGTTGTGGAAGCCGTTGAGCGAACCACGGGTGCCGCTGAAGGTAGGGCTGGTGTGCCGCGATGTGCAGCGCCAGCAGGCATCTTTGGCGTTGCTGCGCACGTTGCTGGAAGAAGTGATTCAGCGTGAAGACAAACCGCTGAAAGCAGCGCCGCCACTGGATCCGCTGGCCTGAAAACTTTTCTGCAGGCAAAAGAAAACCCCGCCGAAGCGGGGCTTTGCAGACTGTTTCCCTGACATCCATTTCACTCCGCCACCCTGGCAGAATCCTACGTGTCCGTGTTGTTGCTTTGCGCTTCCTGCGCGACGTCCATGAGTTGTAGATTAGCTGTGGATCCAATCTACGCCTATGGGAGAACAGCAGCACGTCATGTAAGAGAATGCTTACATGACGTTACATCATCAGAACTGCTCAGCATTCAGCAGGAACAGCGATTCGCTACCCGCCTTCACCGACGCGCTCAACGAGTGGATACGCGGTAGCAGACGGGCGAAATAGAAGCGCGCGGTGCCTAGCTTGCTGGCGTAGAAATCCTCCTGGGCTTCTTTGCCTAGCGCGGCTTTCGCCATCAGTGCCCACATGTAGGCATAAGCGGTGTAGCCAAACGCTTGCAAATATTCGACCGAGGCCGCGCCGATTTCGTTCGGATTGGTTTTCGCCCGATCCAGAAGCCACGCCGTCAGCTCGTCGAGGGTGCTGACGGCATCGTTCAGCGGCTTGGTGAATTCGCCGAGGTCAGCGCTGGCGGTCGCGGTGAAGTGGCGGATCTCGTCAGCGAACAGCTTGTAGAACGCGCCGCCGCTGCCGACGATCTTGCGCCCGACCAGGTCCAGCGCCTGAATGCCGTTGGTGCCTTCGTAGATCTGGGTGATGCGTACGTCACGCACCAGTTGCTCCTGGCCCCACTCGCGGATGTAGCCGTGGCCGCCGAAAATCTGCTGACCGTGGACGGTGGTTTCCAGGCCCAGGTCCGTGAGGAATGCCTTGGCCACCGGAGTCAGCAGCGCGACCAGGTCTTCTGCGCGCTTGCGGGTGGTCGCGTCTTCGCTGAACTTGGCGGTGTCGAGTTGCATCGCCACATAAGTGGAGAAGGCGCGACCGCCCTCGTTCGAGGCTTTCATGGTCAGCAGCATGCGACGCACGTCCGGGTGGACGATGATCGGGTCGGCAACCTTGTCCTTGTTCTGCGCGCCGGTCGGCGAACGGCTCTGCAGACGATCGCGCGCATATTCGACGGCGTTCTGATAGGAACGCTCGCCGCTGGCCAGGCCTTGAATGCCGACGCCCAGACGTTCGTAGTTCATCATGGTGAACATCGCCGCCAGGCCCTTGTTCGGCTCGCCGACCAGATAGCCCACAGCTTCATCGAAGTTCATCACGCAGGTCGCGGACGCCTGGATGCCCATCTTGTGTTCGATCGAACCGCAGTTCGCCGGGTTGCGCGCGCCCAGGCTGCCATCGGCATTGACCATGAACTTCGGCACCAGGAACAGCGAAATGCCTTTCGGGCCAGCAGGTGCGTCCGGCAGTTTCGCCAGCACCAGGTGGATGATGTTCTCGGTCAGGTCGTGTTCACCGCCGGTGATGAAGATCTTGGTGCCGCTGACCTTGTAGGAACCGTCGGCCTGCGGTTCGGCCTTGGTGCGGATGATGCCCAGGTCGGTGCCGGCGTGCGGCTCGGTCAAGCACATGGAACCGGCCCAGATGCCGGCATACATGTTCGGCAGGTAGGCGGCCTTCAGCTCTTCGCTGGCGTGGGCGTTGATCGACAGGCAGGCGCCGGCGGTCAGCATCGGGTACAGGCCGAACGACAGGCTGGCGGAGTTGACCATCTCTTCTACTTGAGCCGAAACAGCCTTGGGCATGCCCATGCCGCCGTAGGCCGGATCGCCACCGACACCGACCCAGCCGCCTTCAGCGTAAGTCTGATAGGCCTGTGGGAAACCGGCCGGGGTGCTGACGGCACCGTCCTTCCAGTGGCAGCCTTCTTCGTCGGCCGCACGGCTCAGTGGCGCGATGCTTTTGCTGGTGACCTTGCCGGCTTCTTCGAGAATGGCTTCTACGGTTTCTGCATCGACAGTCTCGGCCAAGGCCGGCAGTTCGGCCCAGAGTTTGGCGACTTCGAATACTTCATTGAGGACGAAGCGCATATCGCGCAGCGGCGCTTTGTAGTCAGCCATGGCAAACCTCGCAAGATCTAAACAGGTGATTCGTGGAAGAGTGTTTTCGTTGAGGCCGAGTGTACCTCAACAACTTTTGCGACACATAGGGTCAACCGGTGACTGATTTGTTATTTTTGGTCACCAGCATTCAGAGATAAAAGAAAGCCCGCAATCAGCGGGCTTTTGAGTGATAACGTGCGGCTTGAGTCAGCCAGCAGCGCTGTCCATCCGCACCGCGCCGCGACGGTTCTGTCCGAACGCCATGACGCAGTTACGCCCGGCGCCCTTGGCACTGTATAACGCCTGGTCGGCGGACTTGAGGACTTCTTCCGGCGTCCGTTGCTCGACGCGCTCGGCGACGCCGATACTGACCGTGACCGACACACTGGAAGCACCGCTGCCGCTACGACGCTGACGACCTTGCTGATCGTCCTGCGGACGGTTCTCCTGATTGCGCAACTGGATGTTATAGGAGGCAATCGACTCGCGAATCACCTCCAGATGCGGCATGCACTCCTCGAGGGTTTTGCCCGCAAACACCAAGGCGAATTCCTCACCACCATAGCGATATGCCCTACCGCCACCGCTGATTTTCGACAGCTTGCTGGCGACCAGTCGCAACACTTGATCACCGACATCGTGACCGTGGGTGTCGTTGAATTTCTTGAAGTGATCGACGTCGCTCATCGCCAGCACATAGTTGCGGCCCAGACGCTGCATTCGCTCATTGAGCGCGCGCCGCCCCGGCAGACCGGTGAGTTCATCGCGGAAGGCCATTTGATAGGCCTCATGCGCCACGGCAGCGGCAATCATCAGCATCACCTGACTGCACATGATGTTCAGGGTGAACGGCAGGATGAAAGTTTTCGGCAGCATCCAGAACACCCCGAGCAACCCGACCAGCTGCGCCGCGTGCAGTGGACGCGGATTGCGCCAGTATTGCCAGGCCAGCAACAGGAATGCCGAGAGGAATACCGGATAGGACATCTGGATCAGGCTCATCCAGGCGCCGTGCAGCGCCGGCCAGCGGATTTCCGAGAGCCACATCAGCAGCGCCTGGGGATAACTCTGTTCAAGCCCCAAAGCAACACTGCCAAAGGCCAGCAACACGGCGAAGCGCGCGACCATGTCCTGAAACAGATGGGTACGTTCCTGCCACGCCGCGAACAGCCCGAACAGCAACGGCAACAGCAGACAGACCAGGTGAAACACCACGGCGGCGTCTTCGCGCACCTTGCCATTGTCGCGATAATAGTCGGTCTGGGTGTCGAGCAAGAAGTAGGCGATGTACACCGTGAGCATCAGAAACAGCTCGCGCTGACGTCGGTAAACCGCACAGTAAGCGCCGCCCAACAGCAGAACCAGGGTCGGCAACACGTTGAACAGCGAAGTGAAGAACACGTTGAGGTCTTTGACGTACGCAGCCGCCAACCCCGCGAGCAACAACAGCAGTGAAGGTAGGAAATGGCTGAAACGTACAGCGGAAGAACGCGGCAAGGGTAAAGCTCCGACCCGTCATATCAAAGAGATGGCATTGTGCCTGCAATGTGGCCAGTTAAGCACACACAATGTGATCCAGATCACACGCAGTCTCTTTAACGGCAGAAAACCCGGGTTTCTGAGCGATTCAGCAACAAAAAAACCGCTGCCCCCCGAGGGAGCAACGGTTTTCGTCAGACCGCGTTGAGGCTTAGTAGCCCAGTGCGAAGTCTTCTTCTTTCATGTCCATCAGGTTGTTGGCGCCCGACAGCATGGTGGCCACGTGGGTACGGGTACGTGGCAGGATGCGCTGGAAGTAGAAGCGCGCGGTTTGCAGCTTGGCGGTGTAGAACGCAGCGTCGCCGGTGCCTTCTGCCAGCTTCTCGGCTGCCAGACGTGCCATGTCGGCCCAGAAGTAGGCCAGGCAGGCGTAACCGGAATACATCAGGTAGTCCACGGAGGCCGCGCCGACTTCTTCGCGATCTTTCATGGCAGCCATACCGACCTTCATGGTCAGCTCGCCCCATTCCTTGTTCAGTGCAGCCAGCGGTGCAACGAACTCTTTGACGGCTTCGTTGCCTTCGTTGTTCTGGCAGAACTTGTGGACGATCTTGGTGAAGCCCTTCAGGGCCTCGCCTTGAGTCATCAGCACTTTACGGCCCAGCAGGTCGAGTGCCTGGATGCCGGTGGTGCCTTCGTACAGCATCGAAATGCGGCTGTCGCGAACGTTCTGCTCCATGCCCCACTCGGCGATGAAGCCGTGGCCACCGTAGATCTGCACGCCGTGGTTGGCGGCTTCGAAACCGACTTCGGTCATGAACGCCTTGGCGATCGGCGTCATGAACGCCAGCAGTGCGTCGGCCTTCTTCTTCTCTTCTTCGTCGACGCCGTATTTGACGATGTCGACCTGTTTGGCGGTGAAGTACACCATCGCACGGTTGCCTTCGGCGAAGGCCTTCATGGTCAGCAGCATGCGACGTACGTCAGGGTGCACGATGATCGGGTCAGCGGCCTTGTCCGGCGCTTTCGGGCCAGTCAGGGAGCGCATTTGCAGACGATCGCGAGCGTATTTCAGGCCACCCTGGAAGCCGATCTCGGCGTGGGCCAGACCTTGCAGCGCGGTACCCAGACGTGCGGTGTTCATGAAGGTGAACATGCAGTTCAGGCCTTTGTTCGCCGGGCCGATCAGGAAACCGGTGGCGCCGTCGAAGTTCATCACGCAAGTGGCGTTGCCGTGGATGCCCATCTTGTGTTCCAGCGAACCGCAGCTCACTGCGTTGCGCGCACCGAGGGTGCCATCGGCGTTCGGCAGGAATTTCGGAACGATGAACAGGGAAATGCCTTTGGTGCCAGCCGGAGCGTCCGGCAGGCGGGCCAGTACGATGTGGACGATGTTGTCGGCCATGTCGTGTTCACCGGCCGAGATGAAGATCTTGGTCCCGGAAACCTTGTAGGAACCATCGGCCTGAGGTTCGGCCTTGGTGCGCAGCATGCCCAGGTCGGTGCCGCAGTGCGGTTCGGTCAGGCACATGGTGCCGGTCCATTCGCCGGAAACCAGTTTGGTCAAATAGGCTTCTTGCTGCTCAGGGGTACCGTGCTCGGAGATGGTGTTCATCGCGCCGTGCGACAGGCCTGGGTACATGCCCCACGACCAGTTGGCTTCACCGACCATTTCGCTCACAGCCAGACCCAACGACTCCGGCAGGCCTTGACCGCCGTGCTCGACGTCGTGCGCCAGGCTTGGCCAGCCGCCTTCGACGAATTGCTTGTAGGCTTCTTTGAAGCCAGTCGGGGTCTTCACGCCGGACTCGCTCCAGGTGCAGCCTTCGAGGTCGCCCACACGGTTCAGCGGTGCCAGTACCTGCTCACAAAACTTGGCGCCTTCTTCAAGAATGGCGTCAACCATGTCCGGCGTTGCTTCGGAGCAAGCTGGAAGGCTCTGATAGTGCGCTTCGTAGCCGAGCAGTTCGTCACGAACGAAGCGAATATCACGCAAGGGGGCCTTGTAGTCAGGCATAGCGATAAACCTCTGCTGATGTAACCGGGAATGAACGACCGCGTTGATTTGTTGTGACGGTCAAACAGTTGTTTGAAACATACGTTTACGCCGAAATCTTGTCAAGCGTCGATCTTTTGCCGTTCGTCATGACTTTTTTCAAATGCCGGACACGGCAAACCGCCATGAACTGCAAAGCGCCACGGGCAATGAAAAAAGATTAGTTGAGGGAGAAGGACTTACAACGAAAAACGCCGCGACAAGACGCGGCGCTCGGCAGGCAGGAGGCGCGAAAAATCAGGCAAACGTATCGATGATCGTACCGAGCATTTCATCGGAAGCCTTGGCGACCTTGGTGCCCAGCTCTACCTGAAACTTGCCCTGGGCCATTTCGGCCATGGCGCTGCCCGGATCCATTTGCTGACTGCGGTCGATACCGCGCAGACGATCGACCTGCGCCTCGGAAGACTGGCTGGTGACCGAACGCTCGATGGTGTTGTTGGCGATCTGACTGGCCGCCTGATCGACACGGTTCTGACCGGTCTGAATCGTGCTCAAACCCGCATAAAAAGCTGTGTTACCGGAGATTTCCATGGGAGTTCTCATCCTTGGGAAGGATCAATGACTGCCATTGAAGCAGAGGCGCCAGAAAAACACCCGTCAAAAATACTGATAGCACAGTGCCTTGTCATAGCCAAAAACATTAATCCAGCAGATCGAGTTGCAGATGATCAGCCACCGCCTCGGCGCTAAGCGACTTCAGTCTCGGTACCCGCCCCAGACACGGCGCTGGAAGCCGCTCGGCCAGCGTCGCCAGATTCTCTTCCAGACGCGAGGTTTTCGGATCGATGATATTGGCCACCCAACCGGCCAGTTGCAGGCCATCGCGGGCAATCGCCTCGGCCGTCAGCAGCGCATGACTGATACAGCCCAGGCGCACACCCACCACCAGAATCACCGGCAGCTTCAACGCGATGGCCAGATCCGACAGATTGTCCTGATCGGCCAACGGCACCCGCCAGCCACCCGCCCCTTCGATCAACGTGAAATCGGCATTCAGCGCCAGAATTTCGCGCATCGGCGCCAGCAACGATTGCACGGTCAGCGCGACGCCGGCCTCACGCGCTGCCAGATGCGGCGCGATGGCCGGCTCGAATGCCACCGGATTGACCTGTTGATAAGTCAGCGGCACCGAACACTCGGCGAGCAACGCCAGCGCATCGGCATTGCGCAAACCCTTGGGCGTTACCTCGCAACCCGAAGCCACCGGTTTCCCCGCCGCCGTACTCAGCCCTGCCGAGCGCGCAGCATGCAGCAACCCGGCAGCCACGGTGGTCTTGCCGACATCGGTGTCAGTCCCGGTGATGAAATAGGCTGCGCTCATAAGGGTTTCTCCAACACGGCGTAGACCACCTGGTAAGTCGCCGGCAATCCCTGTGCCTGACGGAACTGCTCGTAAGCCTCGACCAGACCGAGAATCCGCGCGCGTCCGGTCAAGCCACCCGGCCGACCGGGGTTCAGATTGTGCGCGCCGAGTGCCTTGAGTTCGTTAGTCAGGCTGCGCACATCCGGGTAGTGCAACACATGCGCCTGATTCTGCAGACTCACCGTACGCAAGCCACTGGCGGCACACAACTGCTCATACCGGGCGAATTCGCGGAAGCGGTTGACGTGCACCAGACCATCGACCTGCCGCCAACTGTCGCGCAACTCGTACAAGGTCCCTACACAAAGACTAGCAAACGCGAAAATCCCGCCCGGCTTGAGCACACGAAAGGCTTCGCTGAGCACCGATTCGAAGTCCGCACACCACTGCACCGCAAGGCTGGAAAAGATCAGCTCACAGGTTGAATCCTGCAACGGCAGACGTTCCGCATCACCCGCGATGAAGTGCTGCGCGCCGCCCAATGGTCGTGCGTGATTGAGCATGCCCTCGGCGATATCCAGCGCCAGCCCCTGACCTTCGACATATCGCTCGGCCAATGCGCGAGTGAAATAGCCGGTGCCGCAGCCCAGATCCAGCCAAGTTGACGGCAGAAAACTTGCCGGCAAACGCTGCAGCAACTGTGAACCGACGTCGCGCTGCAACTCGGCAACGCTGTCGTAGCTGGCCGCCGCACGGGAGAAAGAGGCCGCGACCTGGCGCTTGTCAGGCAAGCCGCCAGGCAGCGCAACAAGAGACAAATCAGTCATCACCGCACTCGTGTAGAAAAGCCTGGATCGCACCCGCCACGCCATGGGGGTCTTCCAGAAGAAATGCATGACTGGCCTGTTCGATCAGACCAATTTCGATATCCGGCAACAGGGCGAACAACGCCCCCGCCGCTTCTGCCGGCACCAGGCCGTCCTGACCGGCGAACAAGTGCAACTGCGGGCCGCGAAACGCCTGCAACGCTTCGCGCGTGTCGATCTGCGCCAGCAGTTCAAGCCCGGCCATCAACGCTTGCGGCGAAGTGGCCGGCGCGCCACCCAGCAGCAGCCGCGACATGCCGCGCGGGTCCTGCGCGCCCTGAGCACACAACAACGAGAACCGTTTTAGGGTCATCCGCGGGTCGGTCTGGCAGCTGGCGAGAAATGCATCGAACGTCTCGCCCGGCATCGCACTCGGCCAATGCTCATGGGCGACAAATGAAGGATTGCTCGCCAGCGTCAGCAGACCGCAGCAACGCTCGCCGCGCCGTGCTGCCAGTTCAGAGGCAAGCATGCCGCCCAGCGACCAACCGCCCAGCCACACGTCTTGAGGAATACATTCATCGAGTTCTTCGAGCCAGTCCTGCAGGTCGCTGGAATCCAGCTCCGGCAACGGCTCGATCTCGACATGCAAATGCTCGTCAAGCCCTTGCAAAGCGGAGGCCAGAGGCTCCAGCGGCGAAACGCCGAGGCCCCAGCCGGGCAGCAGAATCAGGCAATCACGCATGGCTTGACTCCGACGACAGTTGGGCAAAGCAATCGGCCAGTCCTTCTAACAATAGCTGCACCTGCGCCTCGCTGTGAGCGGCGGTCAGGGTCACCCGTAGCCGAGCGCTGCCGGCAGGCACGGTCGGCGGACGAATCGCGGTGACCATCAGTCCGCGTCCGCGCAGCATCTGCGAAAGGCGCACGGCGCGACCGGCATCGCCGATCAGGATCGGCTGGATCGGGGTGAAGCTGTCCATCAGCTGCAGACCGATCTGCTCGGCCCCTCGACGAAATTGGCGGATCAGCAGGTTAAGGTGCTCACGTCGCCAATGCTCGCTGCGCAGTAATTCCAGACTTTTCAGCGTCGCACAGGCCAACGCCGGTGGCTGGCTGGTGGTGTAGATGTAGGGCCGGGCGAACTGGATCAGGCTTTCGATCAGCTCTTCGCTGCCGGCGACGAAAGCACCGGCGGTGCCGAACGCCTTGCCGAGGGTGCCAACCAGCACCGGCACATCGTCCTGACTCAAGCCGAAATGCTCGACGATCCCGCCGCCATTGGCACCGAGCGGGCCGAAGCCATGGGCATCATCAACCATCAGCCACGCGCCTTTGGCCTTGGCCTCGCGCGCCAGCGCTGGCAGATCGGCAAGATCGCCGTCCATGCTGAACACGCCGTCGGTGACCACCAGCGTATTGCCCGTGGCTTTCTCCAGGCGCTTGGCCAGGCTGTCGGCGTCGTTGTGCAGATAACGATTGAAACGCGCGCCGGACAACAGACCGGCATCCAGCAACGAGGCGTGATTGAGCCGGTCTTCCAGCACCGTATCGCCCTGCCCGACCAGCGCCGTGACCGCGCCGAGATTGGCCATGTAGCCGGTGGTGAACAGCAACGCACGCGGCCGGCCGGTGAGATCGGCGAGGGCTTCTTCCAGTGCGTGATGCGGGCCGCTGTGGCCGATCACCAGATGCGACGCTCCGCCACCGACGCCCCAGCGCTCGGCACCGGCGCGCCAGGCTTCGATCACCTGCGGGTGATTGGCCAGTCCGAGGTAGTCGTTGTTACAGAACGCCAGCAACGGCTGGCCGTCGACCACCACTTCAGGCCCCTGCGGGGACTCGAGCAGGGGGCGCTGGCGATAGAGGTTTTCGGCACGGCGGGCAGCAAGGCGTGCGGCGAGATCGAAAGACATGCAGGCCTCGACTTTCAAGTGACACAGATTCCCTGTGGGAGCGGGCTTGCTCGCGAAGGCGGTCTGACATTCAACGGTAATGTCGACTGCACTGACGCTTTCGCGAGCAAGCCCGCTCCCACAGGGGTTTTGCATTCCTTCAGAGAAATCTGCGCAGGTTTAGACCGCCGCGTTATAGAACTGCTCGCTGCTCTTCTGCTCCACCAGCGCCTGCTCGATCGCGGCCTGATGCACTTCATCGGCATGCTCTTCGCGCGCTTCCGGTTGAATGCCCAGACGCGCGAACAGTTGCATGTCCTTGTCGGCCTGCGGGTTGGCGGTGGTCAGCAGTTTGTCGCCGTAGAAAATCGAGTTGGCACCGGCGAAGAACGCCAACGCCTGCATCTGCTCGTTCATCGCTTCGCGGCCGGCGGACAGGCGTACGTGGGATTGCGGCATGAGGATGCGCGCCACGGCGAGCATGCGGATGAAGTCGAACGGATCGACGTCATCGGCGTTTTCCAGCGGCGTGCCGGCGACTTTCACCAGCATGTTGATCGGCACCGATTCCGGATGCTCCGGCAGGTTGGCCAACTGGATCAGCAGGTTGGCGCGGTCGTCCAGCGACTCGCCCATGCCGAGAATGCCGCCGGAGCAGATCTTCATCCCCGACTCACGCACGTAGGCCAGCGTCTGCAAGCGTTCGCTGTAGGTGCGGGTGGTGATGATGCTGCCGTAGAACTCAGGCGAGGTGTCGAGGTTGTGGTTGTAGTAATCGAGGCCAGCCTTGGCCAGCGCTTCGGTTTGTTCCTGATCGAGACGACCGAGAGTCATGCATGTTTCCAGGCCCATGGCCTTCACGCCTTCAACCATCTTCAGCACATACGGCATGTCTTTGGCCGACGGGTGCTTCCACGCGGCCCCCATGCAGAAACGGGTCGAGCCGATGGCCTTGGCGCGGGCAGCCTCTTCGAGGACTTTCTGCACTTCCATCAGCTTTTCTTTTTCCAGGCCGGTGTTGTAGTGACCGGACTGCGGGCAGTACTTGCAGTCTTCCGGGCAGGCACCGGTCTTGATCGACAGCAGCGTGGAAACCTGCACGCGGTTGGCGTTGAAATGTGCGCGGTGCACCGTCTGCGCCTGGAACAGCAAGTCGTTGAATGGCTGTACGAAGAGCGCTTTGACTTCGGCTAAAGACCAGTCGTGACGCAGGGTGGCAGAGGTGCTGGCGCTCATGGGCAGTTCCTTGGTTATGCTTGGCTGGCGGCTGCGGGAACGGAATACCCACAGGCGCGACACGGATGTTCGGCATATTTAAGGAAGAGTCATGCGCTGTCAACCACGATACGAAGCACAGGTTTACATCTGTTTAAAAAACGTACAAAGCTGTTTGTTGTGCGATGAACCCGCAGAAGCAGAAGTGCCAATCTGCGTCGCCTGTGAAACCGATCTGCCCTGGCTCGGCGACCATTGCCAGACCTGCGCCCTACCGCTGCCCGGCGCTGGACCGACTTGCGGCGGGTGCCTGCTAGAGCCGCCGGCGTTCGAACAGGTGGTCGTGCCGTGGCGCTATGACTTCCCGGTGGACAGTTTGATTACGCGTTTTAAACACAACGCGAAATGGCCGTTTGGTCACTTGCTCGCCGATGTTGCCGGACAATACCTGCAACATCGCTTCGATGAAGGATTGCCAAGGCCTGATGCGTTGTTGCCGGTGCCACTGGCGGGGAAACGCCTGCGTCAACGTGGGTTCAATCAAGCGGCAATGCTCGGGCGATGGTTGAGCCAACAGCTGGATCTGCCTTTTGAGGAACATGCTCTACGGCGGGTCCACGACACCAGCGCCCAACAGGATCTCGACGCTAAGGCGCGCAAGCGCAATTTGCGTCACGCCTTCGCTCTGGCCCCTGACGCAAAGGTGAAAGGTCGGCACTTCGCGTTGATTGATGATGTGCTGACCACCGGCGCCACGGCCCAGGCACTGGCGCGATTGTTGAGGGATGCGGGCGCTGCAAGAGTCGACGTCTATTGTCTGGCCCGCACGCCAAAACCCGGAAACTGAAACCGACACAATCCCTTGTAGGAGTGAGCCTGCTCGCGATAGCGCAATTACTGCCAACATTGATGCTGACTGTTCCACCGCCATCGCGAGCAGGCTCACTCCTACAAGAGCACTGTGTTTGGCTTGACTGATGCGTCGCAAGCCGCCAACTTCACTCTCCACCGCCACTGTGAAAAAGCACCCACCAATGTCCCTGCCCACCCTGCCCACCCTGCTCTCCCAGCACATCGTCCGCCGTCCGCAGCGCATCGCCCTGCTGCAACACATTGCCGAACAGGGCTCGATCACCCGCGCCGCAAAAAGCGCCGGGCTGAGTTACAAAGCGGCGTGGGATGCGATTGATGAGCTGAACAACCTGGCGCAGAAACCGCTGGTGGAACGTGCGGTCGGCGGCAAGGGCGGCGGCGGTGCCAGATTGTCCAGCGAAGGCGAACGGGTGTTGCGTCTGTACCAAAAGCTGCAAGCTTTACAGGCGCAGGTGCTGGAGGCCGCTGAGGACGCCAGCGATCTGGATCTGCTTGGGCGATTGATGCTCAGAACCAGCGCGCGCAACCAGTTGCACGGCAAAGTCGTGGCTATCGAGGGTCAGGGCCGCAACGACCTAATTCGCCTCGAACTGGCCGAAGGCCTGTGGATCAACGCGCAGATCACCCACGACAGCACCGTGCACCTGGAACTGCAACCGGGCACCGAAGTGGTGGCCTTGATCAAGGCCGGCTGGCTTGAACTATTGGCCCCTGAGCAAGCTGCAACAGCTGGACACAATCTTCTGAGCGGCACCATCGAAGCCATTCTCGATGCCGAGGACGGCCCCAGCGAAGTGCGCATCGCCCTGCCCAATGGCCAGACGCTCTGCGCTCTGGCGGAGCCGCTGCAGCTTCGCACCCGCGGGCTGAGTGTCGAGCAACCGGTGCAGGTGCAGTTCTCGCCGTCCAATGTGCTGATCGGCACGCCGCTGTAATCAGGCGCTGCAACGAAAGCGTAATCGACGCTCATTAAGGTGGCTGCCAAAACCAAGCAGGGAGCCTGATGTGAGCCTATTAGAAGAAAACCAATCGACTGACCTGGAAAAGATGGTCGGCCTCAGCCGTCGCGGCTTCATCAGCGCCGGCGCGCTGTGCGGTGCCGCCATGTTCCTCGGCGGCAACCTGCTCAGCCGCAGCGCGCTGGCCACCGGCATCAGCGCCGCCAACAGCCGCCTGCTCGGTTTCGAGAGCATTCCCGCCGCGACCACCGATGTCATCAGCCTGCCCAAGGGCTACAAGTCTTCGGTGCTGATCAGTTGGGGTCAGCCATTGCACAAGAACGGCCCGGCGTTCGACCCGAGCGGCAATGGCACCGCCGCCGCCCAGGAAGTGCAGTTCGGCGACAACAACGACGGCATGAGCCTGTTCGAATTCCCCGACGACCGAAACCGTGCGTTGATGGCGATCAACAACGAATACACCAATTATCGCTACCTCTACCCGCACGGCGGCATGCCGCAATCGGCCGAAGACGTGCGCAAGGCGCTGGCCTCCGAAGGCGTGTCGGTGATCGAAGTGCAGCGCAGGAACGGCCAATGGCAGTTCGTCCAGGGCTCGCGCTACAACCGCCGCATCCACGGCAACTCGCCGCTGCGCATCAGCGGCCCGGCGGCCGGTCACGAGTTGATGAAGACGGCCGCCGACAAGCACGGCAAAAAAGTCCTCGGTACCTTCCAGAACTGCGCCAACGGTAAAACTCCGTGGGGCACCTACCTGACCTGCGAAGAAAACTTCACCGACTGCTTCGGCAGCAGCAACGCCCAGCAGCAGTTCGATCCGGCACAAAAGCGCTACGGCGTGTCGGCCGCCAGTCGCGAAATCAACTGGCACCCGTTCGACCCGCGCTTCGACATGGCCAAGAACCCCAACGAACTCAACCGTCACGGCTGGGTGGTCGAGATCGATCCGTTCGATCCGCAATCGACCCCGGTCAAGCGCACCGCCCTCGGCCGCTTCAAGCACGAAAACGCCGCACTGGCCGAGACCGATGACGGTCGCGCCGTGGTGTACATGGGCGACGACGAGCGTGGCGAGTTCATCTACAAGTTCGTCAGCCGCGATCGCATCAACCATCGCAATGCGAAAGCCAACCGCAACATCCTCGACCACGGCACGCTGTATGTGGCCAAGTTCGACGCCGGTGACGGCAACCCTGATCACCCGAAAGGCCAGGGCCAGTGGATCGAACTGACCCACGGCAAGAACGGCATCGACGCCAGCAGCGGTTTCGCCGATCAGGCCGAGGTGCTGATCCACGCCCGCCTCGCCGCCAGTGTGGTCGGCGCCACGCGCATGGACCGCCCGGAATGGATCGTCGTCAGTCCGAAGGACGGCCAGGTGTATTGCACCCTGACCAACAACGCCAAGCGCGGCGAAGACGGCCAGCCGGTGGGCGGGCCAAACCCGCGCGCGAAGAACGTCTACGGGCAGATCCTGCGCTGGCGCACCGACCGCGACGATCATGCGGCGAAAACCTTCGCCTGGGACCTGTTTGTGGTCGCCGGCAACCCGGGTGTACACGCCGGTACGCCGAAGGGCGGTTCGTCGAACATCACCCCGCAGAACATGTTCAACAGCCCGGACGGTTTGGGCTTCGACAAGGCCGGGCGCTTGTGGATTCTGACTGACGGCGACTCGAGCAACGCTGGGGACTTTGCCGGGATGGGCAACAACCAGATGCTCTGTGCCGACCCGAAGACCGGCGAGATTCGCCGGTTCATGGTCGGGCCGATTGGTTGCGAAGTCACCGGGATCAGCTTCTCGCCGGATCAGAAAACCCTGTTTGTCGGGATTCAGCATCCGGGCGAGAACGGTGGTTCGACCTTCCCCGAGCATCTGCCGAATGGCAAGCCGCGTTCATCGGTGATGGCGATTACCCGTGAGGATGGCGGGATCATCGGCGCCTGATAAACCGCTTTCGCGAGCAAGCCCGCTCCCACATTGGATCGGCTGAGTGCATGAGATGGTCGGCACACCGGAGATCTACTGTGGGAGGGGGCTTGCTCCCGAAGAGGCCCTTCCAGGCAGCCCACTTTTCAAGGCAAAACCCTCAACCTCCACAGTCTGCGCTACCATGCTGGGCCGGACGCGGCAGCCTGCTGCGCGCAGGAGTCAGCATGGCCCACCCGTTTGAAACCCTCACACCCGATCTCGTGCTCGATGCCGTCGAAAGCATCGGGTTTCTCAGTGACGCACGCATTCTGGCGCTCAACAGCTACGAAAACCGCGTCTATCAGGTCGGTATCGAAGACTCCGAACCGCTGATCGCCAAGTTCTACCGTCCGCAACGCTGGACCAACGAAGCCATCCTCGAAGAACACCAGTTCACCTTCGAACTGGCCGACGTCGAAATCCCGGTGGTGGCGCCGCTGATCCACAACGGCCAGACCCTGCACGAACACGCCGGTTTCCGTTTCACCCTGTTTCCGCGTCGCGGCGGGCGTGCGCCGGAACCGGGCAATCTCGATCAGTTGTATCGTCTCGGCCAGTTGCTCGGGCGGATTCATGCGGTCGGCGCGACCAAGCCGTTCGAACACCGTGAAGCACTGGGCGTACAGAACTTCGGCCATACCTCGCTGGCGACGTTGCTTGAAGGCAATTTCATCCCCAAGAGCCTGCTGCCGGCCTACGAGTCGGTGGCCCGCGACCTGCTCAAGCGGGTCGAAGACGTCTACGCCGCCACGCCGCACCAGAACATCCGCATGCACGGTGACTGCCACCCCGGCAATATGATGTGCCGCGATGAAATGTTCCACATCGTCGACCTCGACGACTGCCGCATGGGCCCGGCCGTGCAGGACATCTGGATGATGCTCGCCGGCGACCGTCAGGAATGCCTCGGGCAACTGTCGGAACTGATGGACGGCTACAACGAATTCCACGACTTCGATCCCCGTGAACTGGCGCTGATCGAACCGCTGCGCGCCCTGCGCCTGATGCACTACAGCGCCTGGCTGGCGCGGCGTTGGGATGACCCGGCGTTCCCGCACAGCTTTCCGTGGTTTGGTACGGAACGGTATTGGGGCGATCAGGTGCTGGCGCTGCGTGAACAACTGTCCGCGCTGAATGAAGAGCCACTGAAACTCTTCTGATTCACCACAAACCTTTGTGGGAGGGGGCTTGCTCCCGAAGGCGGTGTGTCAGGCAATTATTCTGCTGCTGATACACCGCATTCGCGAGCAAGCCCGCTCCCACATTTGGCCAGTATTCACAAATTCAAAACTCATTTGCCAACAAATCTCCTTACAATCCCTGCTTTGTCAGCTGCCTAAGCAAGGATTCTGCATGCAAGCCGCCAACCCGCGTCGCGGGTACATTCTGGGCCTGAGTGCCTACATCATCTGGGGCCTGTTCCCGATCTACTTCAAAGCCATCGCCGAAGTCCCCGCTGTCGAGATCATCATTCACCGCGTGTTGTGGTCGGCACTGTTCGGTGCGCTGTTGCTGATGGTGTGGAAGCATCCGGGCTGGTTGCGCGAGTTGCTCGACAACCCCAAGCGTCTGGCGATCCTCGCCCTGAGCGGCACCCTGATCGCGGCCAACTGGCTGACCTACGTATGGTCGGTGAACAACGGGCGCATGCTCGAAGCGAGCCTCGGTTACTACATCAACCCGCTGGTGAACGTGCTGTTGGGGATGCTGATTCTCGGCGAACGCCTGCGGCGCATGCAGTGGATTGCGGTGGGGCTGGCAGCCGTCGGCGTGGCGCAGCAGGTGTGGCAGGTCGGCAGTCTGCCGTGGGTATCGCTGGTGCTGGCGCTGACCTTCGGCTTCTACGGTTTGATCCGCAAACAGGCGCCGGTCAAGGCCTTGCCGGGGCTGGTGGTGGAAACCTGGATGCTGGTGCCAATTGCCGTGGCCTGGCTGCTGTTCAACCAGACTGCCACCAGCGCACAACCCGAGTTCTGGACCACCTCGCAAGCCTGGTGGCTGGTCGCGGCGGGGCCGGTGACGCTCATCCCGCTGGTGTGTTTCAACGCTGCCACCCGTCATCTGCCCTACACCACCATCGGTTTCCTCCAGTACACCGCGCCAACCCTGGTGCTGCTGCAGGCGGTGCTGCTGTTTGGTGAGCATTTGTCGTCGAGCACGCTGATCGCGTTCATCTTCATTTGGGCCGGTCTGGCCGTTTACAGCGTCGATGCGGTGATCAGTTTGCGTCGGCGCAGCTGATCAAAAAACGCACAAAGCTTCGCAGGCCACGGTTCTCGTGGCCTGCAACGTTCCTTCCCAAGGTTATCCACAGCGTGATCCCCGCCGTTTGTGCGCAAGTCACTGAATGTTGGCGATTTTTTGATCAGCATGCTGCAAGCCACGGCCGACGTGGCGTTGCGCCCGGTCTCTACAGGTTATCCACAGGCAGGTGCATGTAAAAACTGGATAACCCGGGCAGCGATTAAACTTCTGTGCGTAACACCAGTTCGACCATCAGATCATCGGCCAGGGTTTCCAGACGCGATTGCAGCACATCCAGCGACAAGGTCAGCGGCACCGCCAGAATCGCTTCGGCGTGGAACAGCGGCTCGCTGCTCATCGGCGCCGGGCGCACTTCGGTCACCAACCGTTCGAGGTTCACCCCCTGCTCGCTGAGCAAACGGGTGATGTCGCGCACGATGCCCGGTCGGTCATTGCCGACCAACTCCATGGCGATCGGTTTCCAGGTGCAGGACTGCTCGATGCCGCTCTCGGCAATCAGCACGCGAATGCCATGAGCCGACAGCGCTTGTAAGGAATCGACTAATTCGTCGTAAGCCTCCGCCGGTACGCCCACCCGCAGAATCCCGGCGAACTGCCCGGCCATCCGTGACATGCGGCTTTCCAGCCAGTTGCCGCCATGTTCGGCGATGCATTGGGCGATGCGCTCGACCTGCCCGGGCTTGTCCGGAGCAAACACAGTGAGTACGAGATGGTCCATGGCGCCGCCCTCTTGTCATGACTTTTGTTATAGAAAGGCAAGTATAGGCAAGCACCGACATTCAGCCGCCATGCTCAAGTGAACAACACTTGTGGCGAGGGAGCTTGCTCCCGCTGGCGGCCGCAGGACGCCCTCTTCAGTCAGTAATATCTTTCGCGGATGCTTCGCACCCGAGCGGGAGCAAGCTCCCTCGCCACAAACGCGGGCTCATCGAAGCTGAATGGAAGCCACACAGTATTTATGTGTACAACTTTTTATATTTAGCTGGAACAATCCGATGGTTTTTTGAGAACATCCCGTTCCGCGACGTGACCGCAATGCGTCATGAGGTCGCAGAACGACGTTATTAGTCTGATTTTCACAAGCGCAACGCATCATGTAGTATGCCTCGGCGCGCACTACATAACGCTGGATCGATGTCTGCCCAAGGCATGTTCGCAACCCTGAAAGCCCCGTCAGCAAGGCCCCCAAGCCGTTGATTGGTCCCAGCCCAGCCGCCAGCAATGGCATGTACTGGTCGGAAGGTTTGTGGTTTAAATGGCCAGAGGCTTCATTGTCAAAATTGAAGAGCTGAAAAGCGAAATAGCTGAGCAGAGTGAGGCAAGCAATGACTGAACACGTTCAAGTCGGTGGCCTGCAGGTCGCCAAAGTCCTGTTCGACTTCGTGAACAACGAAGCCATTCCCGGTACCGGCCTCACCGCCGAAAAATTCTGGGAAGGTGCCGACAAGGTCATTCATGACCTGGCGCCGAAGAACAAAGCCCTACTCGCCAAACGCGATGACTTCCAGGCTCGTCTTGATGCCTGGCATCAGGAGCGTGCTGGTCAGGCGCACGACGCCGTGGCCTACAAAGCCTTCCTGCAAGAAATCGGTTATCTGCTGCCAGAAGCGGCTGATTTCCAGGCAACGACGCAAAATGTCGATGATGAAATCGCCCGTACCGCCGGCCCGCAACTCGTGGTTCCGGTGATGAACGCCCGCTTCGCCCTCAACGCCTCGAACGCGCGCTGGGGTTCGCTGTACGACGCCCTCTACGGCACCGACGCGATCAGCGAAGACGGTGGCGCAGAAAAAGGCAAAGGCTACAACAAGGTGCGTGGCGACAAAGTCATCGCCTTCGCCCGTGCGTTCCTCGACGAAGCGGCGCCCCTGGCCGCTGGCTCCCACGTCGATTCGACGGCTTACAAGATCGTTGACGGCAAACTGCTGGTCACCCTCAAGGGCGGCAGCAACACCGGCCTGCGTGACGATGCTCAACTGATCGGCTTCCAGGGTTCGGCAGAAGCGCCGATCGCGATACTGCTGAAGAACCACGGCCTGCATTTCGAAATCCAGATCGACGCCAGCACCCCGGTCGGCCAGACCGATGCTGCCGGCGTCAAAGACATCCTGATGGAAGCGGCACTGACCACCATCATGGACTGCGAAGACTCCGTGGCTGCCGTCGATGCCGACGACAAAGTGGTGATCTACCGCAACTGGCTCGGCCTGATGAAGGGCGACCTGTCCGAAGAAGTCGCCAAGGGCGGCCAGACCTTCACCCGCACCATGAACCCGGATCGCACCTACACCAAGGTCGATGGCAGTGAACTGACCCTGCACGGTCGCTCGCTGCTGTTCGTGCGTAACGTCGGTCACCTGATGACCATCGACGCGATCCTCGACAAACACGGCAATGAAGTGCCGGAAGGCATCCTCGACGGTCTGGTGACCTGCCTGGCGGCGATGCACAACCTCAACGGCAACACCTCGCGCAAGAACACCCGCACCGGCTCGGTCTACATCGTCAAACCGAAGATGCACGGCCCGGAAGAAGCGGCGTTCACCAACGAGTTGTTCGGTCGCATCGAAGATGTGCTGGGCCTCAAGCGCAACACCCTGAAAGTCGGGATCATGGACGAGGAGCGCCGCACCACGGTCAACCTCAAAGCCTGCATCAAGGCTGCCAGCGAGCGCGTGGTGTTCATCAACACCGGCTTCCTCGACCGTACCGGCGACGAAATCCACACCTCCATGGAAGCTGGCCCGATGGTGCGCAAGGCCGACATGAAGGCCGAGAAGTGGATCGGCGCCTACGAGAACTGGAACGTCGATATCGGTCTGAGCACCGGCCTGCAAGGTCGTGCACAAATCGGTAAAGGCATGTGGGCGATGCCTGACCTGATGGCGGCGATGCTCGAACAGAAAATCGCGCACCCGCTGGCCGGTGCCAACACCGCCTGGGTGCCGTCGCCGACTGCGGCTGCGCTGCACGCGCTGCATTACCACAAGGTCGACGTGTTCGCCCGTCAGGCCGAACTGGCCAAGCGTGCCCGTGCTTCGGTAGACGACATCCTGACCATCCCGCTGGCAGTCAACCCGAGCTGGACCCCGGAGCAGATCAAGAACGAACTGGACAACAACGCCCAGGGCATTCTCGGTTACGTGGTGCGCTGGATCGACCAGGGCGTGGGTTGCTCGAAGGTGCCGGACATCAATGACGTCGGCCTGATGGAAGACCGTGCAACGCTGCGCATCTCCAGCCAGCACATCGCCAACTGGCTGCGCCACGGTATCGTCACCGAAGCACAAGTGATGGAAAGCCTCAAGCGCATGGCGCCGGTGGTCGATCGGCAGAACGCCAATGACCCGCTGTACCGTCCGCTGGCACCGAACTTCGACAGCAACATCGCCTTCCAGGCGGCAGTCGAACTGGTGATCGAAGGCACCAAACAGCCGAACGGCTACACCGAGCCGGTGCTGCACCGTCGTCGTCGCGAGTTCAAGAAGGCCAACGGCCTGTAAGTTTGCGCTGATGTGAAAAAGCCCTGATCGAGAGATCAGGGCTTTTTTGTTTGTGCGGTTTGGGAGGTGATTTGTGGAGGACTTTAGACCGGTCCCCCTCACCCCAGCCCTCTCCCCCAAGGGGTAGAGGGGGAAAGGGAGTCGATCTTTTTGCATTTCAAAACCGGAGTTCGACTGAGGAATTTCAAGTCGGTGTACCTCGAATATTCAACTCGGTCAGTCCCTTCTCCCCTTAGGAGAGGGTTAGGGTGAGGGCTCTTAGGGTTCTATGCCCAATTCGTGTTTGACCAGGCCCAGCAGCTTCACCGTATCAATCGGCTTGAGCAGAAAATCCACCACGCTCAAATGCATCGCCGCGATGGCGTCCTTCACATCGGCATCGCCGGAAACAATGATGATCGGCAACGCCGCCCGCACCGATTCGCGTACCTGGCGGATCAAGTCCAGGCCATCGACGTTGCCCATGCGCAGATCCGTGATCACCAGGCCAATCGAGGGTTTTTCCGCGAGCATCTTCAGTGCGGCTTCACCGCTGGCCGCAGTCATGCAACGAATACCGTCCAACGCGAGAATCTCCGACAACAGCTCCCGGGCGTCCTTGTCGTCATCGACGATCAGTACACGTTGCGGCGGCAAGTCGGGTTCGAGCATTACAGCGCTGAGCGCTTCACGCTCGGCGTCGCTCAAAATATCGTGGTCGGACATGGCATTCTCTACGTTTTCAATTCAGTCACCTGGCACAGTCGTCAGACATCGCTAAGCAGAGCTTCAATGTGCACTTCGTCGGATTTTTTTCCAAGTGGCTGGCGGAGGAATTTCCGACTGTTTTTGTAGGGCACTTCCTAAATGTGCCGAGCGGCAGCCCAAACCTAGACTTACGTCCAATGGGCACCCCGCGCGCAGGGGCCGACCATGGCTGCAACGATCCGACAACAACAATTCGAAAAAGACTGCGGTAATGGTTATGAGTAAAGCGGACGCCTTCACCCAGGCAGGGAAAACCGCGGTGTTGCAGAACATTCAGGGCACTCTGCAATTCCTCCAGCGCTTCCCGCCCTTCAATCAGATGGAACACGCCCACCTGGCTTTTCTGGTGGAACAATGTCAGCTGCGCTTCTATGGCCAGGGCGAAAGCATCATCAAGCCCGCCGACGGGCCGGTCGAATATTTCTACATCGTCAAACAGGGCCGAGTGGTCGGCGAACGCCAGCACATCACCCGGCCTGGCACCGAAACCACCTTCGAGATCACCACCGGCGAATGCTTCCCGCTGGCGGCGCTAATTGGCGAACGGGCGACCCGTACCGAACATCTGGCCAGCGAAGATACCTTCTGCCTGCAACTGAACAAACCGGCGTTCATCAAGCTGTTCGCTCTGTCCAACAGCTTCCGCGATTTCGCTTTGCGCGGGGTCAGCAGCCTGCTCGATCAGGTCAACCAGCAAGTCCAGCAGAAAGCCGTGGAAACCCTCGGCACCCAGTATTCGCTGAACACCCGCCTCGGCGAATTGGCGATGCGCCATCCGGTGACTTGCAGCCCCGACACGCCGTTGCGCGAAGCGGTGAAGCTGATGCACGAGCAACAGGTCGGCAGCATCGTCGCGGTGGATGAACACAAGGCGCCGCTGGGGATTTTCACCCTGCGTGATTTGCGCGAAGTGGTCGCCAATGGCAGCGGTGATTTCAGCGAAACCATCGAGCGCCACATGACCTGTTCGCCGTTTTTTCTGTCGCCGGATCACAGCGCTTTCGACGCGGCGATTGCCATGACCGAACGGCACATCGCCCACGTCTGTCTGGTCAAGGATCAGCGCCTGTGCGGCGTGGTTTCCGAGCGCGATCTGTTCTCGCTGCAACGGGTCGATCTGGTGCACCTGGCCCGCACCATTCGCAGTGCCCAGCGCCTCGAACAACTGGTGAGCCTGCGCGGCGAGATCGGCCAACTGGTCGAACGCATGCTCGCTCACGGTGCGTCTTCGACGCAGATCACCCACATTATCACCCTGCTCAACGACCACACTGTGTGCCGGGTGATCGAACTGACCCTCGCCGAAAGAGGCGACCCCGGCGTGCCGTTCAGCTGGCTGTGTTTCGGCAGCGAGGGCCGGCGCGAACAGACGCTGCACACCGATCAGGACAACGGCATTCTGTTCGAGGCGCGGGACGCGGCACACGCGGCGGAGATTCGCGGCAAGCTGCTGCCACTGGCCCAGCAGATCAACCAGAGCCTGGCGCAGTGCGGCTTCAGCCTGTGCAAGGGCAACATCATGGCCGGTAACCCGGAGCTGTGCCTGTCGCGGGCGGAATGGGCGCGGCGCTTTGCAGCGTTCATTCGCGAGGCGACGCCGGAGAACCTGCTGGGATCGAGCATTTATTTCGATCTGCGGGTGGTCTGGGGCGACGAGAACGGTTGCGCGCAACTGCGCCGGGGGATTCTCGATCAGGTCGGCGACAACCGTTTGTTCCAGCGCATGCTGGCCGAGAACGCGCTGCGCAATCGTCCGCCCGTGGGGCGTTTCCGCGAATTTGTGCTGGCGCGCAAGAACGGCGAGAAAGCCACTCTCGACCTCAAGGTTCAGGGCCTGACGCCCTTCGTCGACGGCGCACGCCTGTTGGCGCTGGCGCATGGCATCGAAACCAACAACACTCTGGAGCGCTTGCGTCAGCTGGTGGAAAAAGAAGTCATCGAACGGCTCGATGGCGCGGCGTATGAAGAGGCGTATCACTTCATCCAGCAGACGCGCATGCAGCAGCACCAGATCCAGACCCGTGAGAATCTGCCCTGGTCGAACCGGGTCGATCCCGACAGCCTCAATCATCTGGATCGGCGCATTCTGCGTGAATCCCTGCGCCAGGCCCAGCGCCTGCAAAGCAGCCTGGCCCTGCGGTATCAGCTATGAGCCTGTTCTCGTGGCTGCGGCCGGCCAGCCCTCTGCTGTCGGCAGACCTGCAACAACGTCTGGCACAACTGCCAACCATCGGCGAACTGAAAGAATGCAGCCTGCGCGAACAGCGCTGGGTGGTGCTCGATCTGGAAACCACCGGGCTGAACCTGAACAAGGATCGCGTGCTGTCGATCGGCGCGGTGGTGATCGAAGACGGCGCAATCGACTTCAGTCAGCAGTTCGAGCGCACCCTGCAATGTCGGGAGCTGAAGCTCAGCCCCAGCGTATTGATTCATGGCCTGGGGCCGAATGCGATTGCCGCCGGCAGCGACCCGGCCGAGGCGTTGCTGGAGTTGATGGCGTTCATCGGTGACAGCCCGGTGCTGGCGTTTCATGCGCCCTTCGATCAACACATGCTCGGACGCGCATTGAAGGAACACCTGGGCTACAAGTTGCAGAATGTGTTTCTGGATGTCGCGGACATGGCGCCGCTGTTGTGCCCGCAGGCGAATATCCGCGAGGCCGGGCTGGATGAGTGGATCGACTGGTTCAAGCTTGAGGTGTTCGAGCGGCACAACGCGAGTGCCGATGCGCTGGCCACGGCGGAATTGGCGTTGATCCTGTTCAGCCGCGCGCGGCAGCAGCAGATTCATAGTCCGTTGAACCTGCAACAGCGCTTGAGTCAGTGGAAACGCCGTCAGCAGGCGCCTTCCTTCTAGATCTTCGGTGCCGGTACTGGCCTCTTCGCGAGCAAGCCCGCTCCCACACTGGCATGCATTCCCCTGTGGGAGCGGGCTTGCTCGCGAAGAACGATGATGCGGTCTTCCTGATACCACCCGACCAGTGGCCAATTGCTAACCATTCCCACCTCTGCGAGAATCGCGAACAATTCTCGTTGGTTAACATTTCCCAATCGGTGCGTCTGGTGTCGTCAGTCCCAAGCCCTCACAGTGAACTCGTCGGTGCGTTGTATCGCGACCATCGCGGTTGGCTGCTGAGCTGGTTGCGGCGCAACGTGGCGTGCCCGCAGCGGGCCGAAGACCTGAGCCAGGACACCTTCGTGCGGCTGCTCGGTCGCGAGCAACTGCTGACGCCGCGTGAGCCTCGGGCGTTTTTGGTGGCGATCGCCAAGGGCCTGTTGTTCGATTACTTCCGCCGCGCCGCGCTGGAACAGGCCTACCTCACTGAATTGATGCTGATCCCCGAAGGCGAACAACCTTCGGTGGAAGAACAGCAACTGATCCTCGAAGACCTCAAGGCCATCGACCGCCTGCTCGGTAAACTGTCGACCAAGGCCCGCGCTGCTTTCCTTTATAACCGCCTCGACGGCCTCAGCCATGGCGAAATCGCCGAAAAGCTTGGAGTCTCAGTGCCGCGCGTGCGGCAGTATCTCGCGCAAGGCATTCGCCAGTGCTACATCGCCCTGTACGGTGAGCCGACATGAATCCGGCCAGCTCCAAACCGGTCTCGGCCCAGGTGCTGGACGCGGCGATTGCCTGGCAGTTGTCGCTGGATTCCGGCAGTCCGCTGGAGCGCGAGGAGTTCGCCAAGTGGCATGCGGCACATGAAGAACACGCCCGCGCCTGGCGCCAGCTAGGCATGCTCGATCAGCGCTTCAGCGTCGCCAATGGCCCGGCCCGCGCGGCCTTGCTGCAATCGCGCGAAGGCATTCGACGCCGTGTGCGCAAACTCGGCAGCGGATTGGCCAGCGTGGTGGCGGTGATCGGTCTGGCGCTGTTTGCCGGTGATCGATATCTGCCGTTGGATTACTGGCTCGCCGATCAACGCACCGCCACCGGCGAGCAGCGCACGGTGCGGCTGGCCGATGGCACCGTGCTCAACCTCAACACCCACAGCGCGGTGGATGTGCGCTTCGATGCCAGGCAGCGGCTGATCGTATTACAGGCCGGCGAGATCATGGTCGAGACCGGCCATGGTGATGCGCGGCCGTTCATCGTCGAAACCCGCGAAGGCAGCATGCGCGCGTTGGGCACGCGGTTTCTGGTCAAGCGTGAAGACCAAGGCACACGCTTGAGCGTGTTGCAGTCGGCGGTGGCGGCGCATCCGCAAAGTCATCCTGAAGAGCAGATCCTGCGCGAAGGCCAGCAAGTGCTGATCCGCAATGACGGCCTCGACACGGTCGCCGCGCTCACGCCCGGCGCCGATGCCTGGACCCGCGGCATGCTGGTGGTGGACAACGCGCGGCTCGCAGACCTGGTGCATGAACTGGCGCGTTATCGCCGCGGATATCTGGGCGTCGCGCCGGAAGTCGCTGACCTGCGCATCACCGGCAGTTTCCCGCTGCACGACACCGACAAGGCCTTGAGTGCGCTGCTGCCGACCCTGCCGGTACAGATCGAGCGGCATACACCGTATTGGGTCACGGTGGCGAAGGCTGATACCAAGCCTTAAAAAATTCGTTGTCAGGGAAATAGCTATCGCGAGCAGGCTCACTCCTACAACTGGAATGCGTTCCCCCTGTAGGAGTGAGCCTGCTCGCGATAGGGCCACCCGCCACACTCGAAAATTCCGAAGCGGCCGCCCCTTTCCAAGTTAATCGAAATTATTTTCATCCAGCCCTATCACTTTTCAATTCTCGTCCGGCACACAGGCAATTGAGAAATATTTCCATTCAGGAGCTTTCGCATGTCCCGTTCGCTAGACACCTTGTTGCGCCCCAGTCTGTTGGCCATCGCCATTGCCCTCAGCGCGCCGCTGCTCAGCAGCCCGTTGCTCGCTGCTGAACAGGCCTCCAGCGTGCGCGCCTACAACCTGCCGGCGGCGCCGCTGTCGACCACGCTGAACCAGATCGCCAGCCAGGGCGGCCTCGCGTTGTCGCTGAACCCGTCGCTGGCCGCCGGCAAGACCTCAGCGCCGGTCAACGGTCAGTACGACGCCGCTGGTGCTCTGCGCGCGGCGCTGCAAGGCACCGGTCTGCAACTGGAACAAAGCAGCACCGGCACCTACACCTTGGTTGCAGTGCCGGAAGGGACACTGGCGCTGCCGGAAACCGCAGTGATCGGCGTGGAAAACCTGGAAACGGCTTGGGGCCCGGTCGAAGGCTACACCGCTACCCGCACCGCCGCCGGCAGCAAGACCGACACCGCGCTGGTCGAGGCGCCGCGCTCGATCTCCGTCGCCACCCGTCAGCAAATGGACGATCGCAGCGTGCACAGTCTCGATGACGCCGTGCGCTATATGCCGGGCATCACCGCCAGCAGCTACGGCAGCGACACCCGTATCGACTGGCTGCGGGTGCGCGGTTTCGAGCCGACTCAGTTCCTCGACGGCCTGCCGCTGCCAAGAGGCGTATACGCCAACCCAAAGCCTGAAACCTGGAACCTCGACCGCCTCGCGCTGCTGCGCGGCCCGGCCTCTTCCGTCTACGGCCAGACCCCGCCGGGCGGCCTGCTGGACATGGTCAGCCGGCGTCCGAGCAGCGACGCCAGCAGCGAAATCCAGTTGCAGTACGGCAGCGACAACCATCGTCAGATCAACTTCGCCAGCACCGGCAAGATCGACGAGGCCGGGCAGTTTCTGTACGGCATCAGCGGTGTGGTGCGCGACAGCGACACGCAGATCGATCACATCGAAAACAAGCGCTACAACATCGCACCGAGCCTGACCTGGAACATCGACGACGACACCAAATTCACCCTGCTGACCCAGTTCACCCGCGACGATACCGGTGTCACCAGCCAGTTCTACCCGATCCAGGGCACCAAGATCGACATGCCGTTCGGCAAGATTTCCCATCACAAGAACCTCGGTGATCCGGACTACGACTTCTACGATCGCACTTACTACGCGCTCGGTTATGCCTTCGAGCATCGCCTCAACGACGTCTGGCAGTTCAAGCAGAACCTGCGCTATACCAAGTCGGACCTGTCGTTCCAGACCGTGACCGTCAACAGCTACAACACGGAGTACGCCGGGTATACGGTTGACGACCAGGGCAATGTCGGGCGCGGCACCACCAACGTTGATGAAGACATCAGCCAGTTCGCCGTGGACAACAACTTCCAGGCCGACTTCGCCACCGGCGACATCCGCCATACGCTGTTGCTTGGTCTGGATCACCAGCGCAGCAACACCAATTACACGTCGATCTTCGGCACCGCGCCGGACATTAACGTCAACAACCCGATCTACGGTCAGCCGATCACCCGTCCGCCGCGCTCTTCGGCGTTCTATGACTATGACCAGAAGACCTACCAGACCGGCCTGTACGTACAAGACCAGATGGCCCTCGACCAGTGGCGCCTGACCCTCGGCGGGCGTGAAGACTGGGTGCACACCAGCACGCAGTTCATCAACAAGGGTGACGCCACCAACACCCAGCGCGACAAGGCGTTCAGTGGCAATGCGGCGCTCAGCTACGTGTTCGACTCAGGCTTCGTGCCGTACCTGTCGTACGCCGAATCCTTCCAGCCAACCAGCGGCGCCGACGCCACCTCCACCGGTTCGCTCAAGCCGACCGAAGGCAAGCAATGGGAACTGGGCATCAAGTACCAGCCGCCGGGCAGCAAAACCTTGCTCAGCGCTGCGGTGTATGACCTGACCCAGAAGAACGTCGCGGTCAACAGCATCGTCAACAACGTGACCATCACCAGCCAGACCGGTGAAGTGAAGGTCAAAGGCCTGGAGCTGGAAGCGGTTTCGGACGTCACCGATAACCTGAAAGTCATCGCCGCCTACACCCTGGCCAAATCCGAAGTGCAGAAAGGCGTGGACAAGGGCAATCGCCTGCAACTGATGCCCAACCAGCAAGCTTCGCTGTGGACCGACTACACCTGGCACAGCGGCGTACTCGACGGTTTCGGCATCGGCGGTGGCGTGCGTTACACCGGCAACACTTACGGCGACAAGGCCAACACCTGGCTGGGCAAGGCGGACGCCTACACCGTGTTCGACGCCTCGGTGCATTACGACCTCGGCCGCCTGGACAACAGCCTCAAAGGTGCGTCGCTGGCAGTTAACGCCACCAACCTGTTCGACAAGGACTACATCTCCACTTGCGACGGCTACTACTGCTACTACGGTGACCAGCGCAGCGTCGTCGCCAGCGCCACTTACAAGTGGTAAGCGCGTGAGCTGAAACAGGTTCTGTCACCAGGCCGTCCCCCCGTGGACGGCTTCGGTGTTTTTGAAGGTCATGAGATGAAAAGTAAAACAATTCGCCGCTGGTCGTTCATCCACACCTGGACCAGCCTGATCTGCACTGTGTTCTTGCTGATGTTGGCACTGACCGGTCTGCCGCTGATTTTCCATCACGAGATCGAGCATCTGCTCGGTGATGCACCGCAAGTGCGCGAGATGCCCGCCGACACGCCGCGCCTGAATCTGGCGCAACTGGTCGAGGCCGCAGAACAACATCGCCCCGGCGAAGTGGTGCAGTACTTCGGTTTCGAAGACGACGAGCCCAACGCCGTGCTGACGATCATGGCGAAAACTGCCGGCACCGAACCGAACTCGTCGCACACCTTCATGCTCGATGCGCGCACCGGTGAAGCGCTGGAAACCCCGTCGGCCAACGGTGGCCTGATGTTGTTCATCCTGCGCCTGCACGTCGACATGTTTGCCGGGCTACCGGGCAAGTTGCTGCTGGCGTTCATGGGCCTGCTGTTCGTGGTCGCGATCATCTCGGGGACGGTGCTGTACCTGCCGTTCATGCGCCGCTTGCAGTTCGGCACCGTGCGTCAGGACAAGTCCACCCGCCTGCGCTGGCTCGACCTGCACAACCTGATCGGCGTCGTCACCCTGACTTGGGCCTTGGTGGTCGGCGTTACCGGAGTGATCAGCGCCTGCGCTGACCTGCTCATCGCCGCGTGGCGCAATGACACGCTGACCGCCATGGTCGCGCCCTATCGCGATGTCCCGCCGCTGACCCGCCTGGCCCCGGCCACCCGCCTGCTCGACATCGCCCGCGACGTGGCGCCGGGGATGAACCCGGACTTCATCGCCTTCCCCGGCACGCGGTTTTCCAGTGAGCATCACTACGCAGTGTTCATGAAGGGCGGCACGCATCTGACCTCGCACCTGCTGACGCCGGTGCTGATCGACGCCAGCACCCTACAGGTCACCGCTGTGGCCGAGCGCCCGTGGTACATGGACGCCATGGGCATGTCCCAGCCGCTGCACTTCGGCGACTACGGCGGCATGCCGATGAAGATCCTCTGGGCAACCCTCGACGTGCTGACCATCATTGTCCTCGGCAGCGGCGTGTACCTGTGGGTGGTACGGCGTAAAGCGGCGAAACCACTGCCAGCGGAGGCTGTTGCATGAAGCCGCGTCAGAGCAATTTCTGGAAGGTCTTCAGCACCCCGCTGGTGATTGCGCTGCTGAGTGCGGCGGGATTGTTTTCGGCGCTGTTGGGGGACGGGATCTGGGATGCGTTGAGCTGGGTCGGGTTGGGTGTTCCGGCATTTCTGGCGATCAAGGGGTTGCTGCGACGCGGGTGATTTCCGTGTCGCCTGACAAGGCCTCTTCGCGAGCAAGCCCGCTCCCACAGGGGATTTGTGAACGAAACAGATCCAATGTGGGAGCGGGCCTGCTCGCGAAGGCGGCCTGATGAACACCACCAAATCCCTCGCCAGCCGCTCTGTATCTGACTAGGCTAATCTCCTGCTCTTCGATGACCACCGAGGTTTGCCAATGTCCGCCCCCAGCATGACCCTGTTCCACAACACGCTTTCCCCGTTCGTGCGCAAAGTGATGGTGCTGTTGCACGAGACCGGTCAGCAGGATCGCGTCGCCCTGCAAGACTGCGTCCTCACGCCGGTCAGCCCGGACACCGCGCTCAACGCCGACAACCCGCTGGGCAAGATCCCGGCGCTGCGTCTGGCGGACGGTAACGTGATCCATGACAGCCGCGTGATCCTCGAATACCTCGACCAGCAACACGTCGGCAATCCGCTGATCCCCCGCGAAGGCGCAGCCCGCTGGCGGCGCCTGACCCTGGCCTCGCTGGCCGACGGGATCATGGATGCCTCGGTGATGGTGCGTTACGAACTGGTGCTGCGCGCCCCGGAAAAACACTGGGACGAATGGCTCGATGCCCAGCGCGAAAAGATCCGGCGCGCCCTGGCCTATCTGGAAAGTGACGCCATCGCCGAGCTGACCAGCCATTTCGACGTCGCGGCGATCAGCGTCGCCTGCGCACTGGGTTACATCGATCTGCGCCATCCGGATCTGGACTGGCGCAGCGCCAATCCGCAACTGGCCAACTGGTATTTCGAGGTGAGCCAGCGACCGTCCATGGTCGCCACCCTGCCCAAGCCTTAAGGCTGCGGCGCCTGATCCGGCCCCTTCGCGAGCAAGCCCGCTCCCACATTGGAATGCGTACTCCTGTGGGAGCGAGCCTGCTCGCGAATGCACCAGCCCGGTCCCACTGGCAGAAACCCGACAATCCGCGTCACCAACTCTTCCTTCCAGCGCTGATCCTCACGCAGCCCGCTCATTGCATCGCCCCCACATCAAATTCCAGCGGCTTGGCCGGCTTCTGCCCGATCCCGTACCAGTCGAGTTTGCGCGTCAGCACCATGAACACCCCGAGCAGGCCGAACAACAGCAGCGAGCCCATCAGCAGCGCGTAATCCTCGGCGCTCAGCAGGCTATACAGCAGGCCATACAACGCCGCCAATCCCGCGGAGAAACTCAGACCGTGACGCACGCTGTGCAGCACGTGGCAGACATAAAACCCGATCAGCAACACACAGCCACTGGCCGACAACAGATATGCCAGGGCAAAGCCGATGTGCTCCGACAGCGACAGCAGCAACAAGTAGAAGAACGCCAGCGCCACCCCGACCAACGCGTATTGCACCGGGTGTACTGCCAGATTTTTGAGCACTTCAAACAGGAAGAAACCGGCGAACGTCAGAACGATAAACAACAGCGCATATTTGATCGCCCGATCGCTCTTCAGATATTGATCCACCGGATCGATGAAACTCACGCCGAAGCTGCGCCCGTTGAACGCCTCGCAGTCATTGCCCAGCACGCAGCGGTTCATCGCTTCCTGCAGGTTGGTGGAGAAAAACGTGGTCTGCCAATCGGCGCTGAAACCCTGGTCGCTGATCTCGCGTTTGCCCGGCAGGAAGTTGCCGACGAAGCTTGGGTGCGGCCAGTTGGCAGCGAGGCTGACTTGGCTGGTTTTACCCACCGGCAGCACCTGCAGCGAACCGGTACCTTGCAGGCGCAGGTCGAAACCGAAGGTCAGCTCGGTGGCGTTGCGAGTGTCCAGTGCTGGCAACGTGACCCGCACACCCTCGCCGAGCCAGCCGACCTGAGTGCCGGGGACGAAATCCAGACGCTGGCCATCGAGTTCCAGTTTCAGCGCGTTTTCGATGCCGCGAATATCGCTGATGCCTACCGCCAGAAACGGCGCATCGAACTGGTAATCGGCAAAATCTTCCTTGATCCCCAGCTGCGCCGGCAACGAGAAATGCCCGTTGATGCGATTGTCGGCATGGAACAGTCGCGCTTCGTAAATACCGCGATTGCGCAGCTCGGTCTGCACCTGGCCGTCGAGTTCGAAGCGCTCCGGGAGAAAGTACAGCCGACCGCGTTCTTCACTTGGCTCGTCGTAGCGCTGGTTGGTTTTGTCGTTGAGCTTCCAGTTGTGAATCACTTTGCGATACGGCACTACCATCACCGGCCCGCTCAGTTGCTGGCTGTAGCTGGAGCTGCGAGCGATGTCTTCGAGCACGCCGTCGCGCAGTTGCTGGCGATCATCGATGATGCCGTCGATCATCAGCAGCGGTATCAGCAACAGCAGGATCAGCAGGGCAATCGCCCCGAGCTTTATGGTCAGATTCTTGTTCATGGGACTCTCCCTGTTTGGATGGGCAGAGTCTGCTGTTGATGTATGAGGGGAATGTGGGGGGAATATGGAGATTGTGTGGAGACTGCACCGGCCCCTTCGCGAGCAAGCCCGCTCCCACAGTTGATCTTTGGTGTGACAGAGACCTGTGTTTCAACACCCCCCCCCTGTGGGAGCGGGCTTGCTCGCGAAGGCAGCGACTCGGTTTCAGGACAAGCGCAATGTCACTTCCACACCGCTCTCGACGTTGCGGATATGCATCGACCCACCATGCAACTTCACCACTTCCTCAACAAAGTTCAGCCCCAGTCCAGTGCTCTTGCGCCCACTGTCCGGGCGCGGCAGCGAGTAAAACCGTTCACTCAAGCGCGGCAGAGCGTACTCGGGAATCGCCGTCGCTTCGTTGAACAAGCGCAACTCGACCTGCTCCCCCACGCGCTCGGCACTGAAGCGCAGCAGCCCGGCGACCGGGGTGAAATCCAGCGCATTCTCCAGCAGATTGCCCAACGCCTGACGCAACAGAAACGGCTCGCCGATCAGCAGCAGATCTGGCGCAATCGTCTGCTCGACCTTGAGCCGCCGGCCTTCGATGCGCGCTGCCTGCGCCCGCAGCAAATCATCAACCAATGCCGCCAGCGGTACCGCCACGCGCTCGTCCAGTCCCTGACGCTGCTCGACTTGCGCCAGATTCAACAGCCGCTCGATCAACTGCTGCATCCGTGCGCTTTCGCTGTCGATGTTGCCGACAAAACGCAGGCGCTGAATCGCTGGCATCTCGTCCTGCAGCAATTCCGCCGCACCGCGTATCGCCGCCAGCGGGCTTTTCAATTCATGGGTCAGGGTGTGCACGTAGCGTTCGACGTAAGCCTTGCCTTCGAGCTGGGTGCGCATCTGCTCCACCGCTGTGGCCAGTTGCTTCAGTTCGCCGCCACGGTAATGCGGTACTTCCACTCGCCGGCCTTCGCTCACCGCCTGCGCATACCCGGTCAAACGGTGCAGCGCGCGGCTCAGCCACCACGACAGCAAAGCGCCGAACAGCAGACCGAGGCCGATCAGCCCGGCACCGTAAAACAGCAAGCGCCGCTCGGTACGATCAACATAAGGCTGCAATGAGCTGTTGGGTTTGGCCACGGTAACCACGCCGATGATCCGGCCGTTGTCGCGGATCGGCGCACCGACGTGCATCACCGAGGAGTTCGCATCATTCGGATCGCTGCGGCTCGAACGAGCGCCGTACTCACCACGCAAAGTCAGGTAGACATCGTTCCAGCGCGAGTAATCCTGCCCGACCGCCACGCCGCTGGAATCCAGCACCACGATGCCTTTGGCGTCGGTGACGTAGATGCGGTGGTTGACCTGGTTTTTCGGCAAGCCCCAGATCGTCGCCTGCGGTTGACGCTCGCCGTAGGCCCGCAACAATTCGGGCCAGCGGTTCTCGCTGAGCGTGCCGGCCTTGAAATCATCACGCAATATCTCCGCCATCAGGTTGGCGGTGTCGACCAGGGTTTCTTCGGTGGACTGGCGCACGCCCGGGCGGATTTCTTCCATCACCGTGTTGAGCACGAAGTAACCGGTCAGGCCGATAAACAGCACATACACCAGAAAAATCCGCAGCCCCAACGACATCAGCTGTGCCCCGGGCTGTAGCTGTAACCGAGGCCGCGATGGGTCTGGATCGGCTCGGCATCGGCCCGCACCAGGCGCAATTTGGCGCGCACGCTTTTGATGTGGCTGTCGATGCTGCGCTCGTAACCGGCGTCCGCCGCCACGCCCAGCGCATCGAGCAATTGCTCGCGGCTGAACACCCGCTGCGGTTGTTCGAGCAGGCATTGCAACAGGCGAAACTCATGACGGGTCAGGCTCAACGGCTGTCCCCGATAGACGATCTGCACACGCTCGGCATCGATGCGAAACAGCGTCGAGGACGCTTCAACCGCAGGACGCGGCACCATGCGCTTGAGAATCGCCCGTACCCGCGCGGCGACTTCCCGTGGGCTGAACGGCTTGACCACGTAATCGTCGGCGCCGATCTCCAGCCCCACCACCCGATCGATCTCGGCGTCCCGGGCACTGAGAAACAACACCGGCACTTCACTGAAGCGCCGCAGCTGTTTGCAGGTTTCGAAACCGCTGATGTCCGGCAAGCCGATATCGAGAATGATCAAGTCAGCCGGGGTCTGCCGTTGAAACTCCAGCGCCGCCGCGCCGAGGCTCAGCCACGTGGTCGCGAACCCCTCGCCCTGCAGGGCAAAAATCAGCGTGTCGGCAATCGCCGCTTCGTCTTCGACAATCAGGATATGAGGCATGGCGTCCGAGCCCATGGGTTAAGTGCGCGAACGGTGCCCCAAGCCTGACGTTACGTCAATGAGACCACTTAGCAGTCCGGCTTGTCGGCGGTGAAACGCCGCGCCGGGTTCACCGCTGCGCCAAACTCGCGCAAGGCCTTGGCACCGATCAGCAGCGGGTAGTTGAAGTTGCTGCGGTCGGTCAGGTTGACCTCAACGGTACGCTTGACGTTGCCCAGGCACAGTTCCAGATCAACCACCGGGCGCTTGGCGACTTCGGTGCTGTCACCCTCGTCCTCTTCATCCGAGCGACTCTTGATCTTGCTGATCCGTGCGATCTTGTGCTCGTAGACCTTGTTGCTGGCGTCCTTGGTGCCGAGGCGGAAACGCACCCAGTTTTCGCCATCGCGGGTGAAGGTCTCGATGTCCTTGGCCGACAGCGAGGCAGTCAGCGCGCCGGTGTCCATCTTGGCCTTGAGCACCTCACCACCGATTTCCGGCAGCGCGATGTATTCGTAACGCCCGTACAGGGTCGGCTCGGCGGCCATGACCGGCAGGGCGACGAGGGCAAACAGTGCAAGGAGGGATTTCACGTAAGGGGCTTCCTTGGAAAATGAGGGCGTCAGACGCGAGATTTTAGACAGCGGACGGGCAATTGGTTCGCTGGAGTCCGCCTTCGCGAGCAAGCCCGCTCCCACAGGGGATCCGGGATCTGTTGGAGATGGCATGCACACTGAAGATCCACTGTGGGAGCGGGCTTGCTCGCGAAGAGGCCAGCCCTGCCAACACGGTAATCAGCTCCAGCATAGCCAGCCAAAAGTGAAACATTCGTCACCATCGATTTGGCCTGTCACCCGAAGCCACTTATCATGGCGCGCCCATCCGCCTTCATAGAGTTGCTTATGCGCCGCCTGCTCACCGGCTGTTTCGTCACCCTGCTGCTGTTGCTCAACACCCTGATCCTGATCGGGCCGTTGCTGGTCTTTGCCCTGCTCAAGCTGATCGCGCCGGGGCGCTGGCGCGATTACGCCTCGTGGGCGGTGATGTGGATTGCCGAGACCTGGGCCGAAATCGACAAGCTGATCTTTCGCCTGTGCATCCCCACCCAATGGGATATTCGCGGCGGCGCAGACCTGCGTGGTGACACCTCGTACCTGGTGGTCAGCAACCACCAGTCGTGGGTCGACATTCCGGCGCTGATCCAGACCCTCAACCGGCGCACGCCGTTCTTCAAGTTCTTCCTCAAGAAAGAGCTGATCTGGGTACCGTTCCTCGGTCTGGCGTGGTGGGCGCTGGATTACCCGTTCATGAAGCGCTACAGCAAGGCGTTCCTCGCCAAGCACCCGGAGTTGGCGGGCAAGGATCTGGAAATCACCAAGCAGGCCTGCGAGCTGTTCAAACGCCAGCCGGTGACGGTGGTGAATTATCTGGAAGGCACCCGCTACACCGCGGCGAAAAGCGCGCAGCAGCAGTCACCGTTCAAGCATCTGCTCAAACCCAAGGCGGGAGGTGTGGCGTTTGTTCTGGCGGCGATGGGCGAACAACTCGATGCGCTGCTCGACGTGACTGTGGTTTATCCACAGGAAAAGATTCCGGGGTTCTGGGATCTGATCAGCGGCAGCGTGCCGCGCGTCATCGTCGACATCCAGACCCGCGAACTAGACCCGGCGTTGTCGCAGGGCGATTACGAAAACGATCCACTGTTTCGTCAGCAGGTCCAGAACTGGGTCAACCAGCTCTGGACCGAGAAGGATCAGCGCATTAGCGAATTGCGCGGCGAGCGCAGCTGAATCAGCTACCGGTGCCGGCGCCCCAGATGCTGCCGAGACTCTGCAGAATCGGGCCGCCGACGCCTTGGTCACCCAGGTACTTGAGCAGCACCGGGGCAAATTGGCCGACCATGCCGCTGTCCATGCCCAAGGCCCCGAAGGCGTTGTTCAGGTCGTTGGTGTCCTTGACGTTGCCCAGCGCGTTTTCCAGCCCGGCCGACTTGCCCGACGAACCCAGCAAACCACTCAACGCCGCCAGGTTGCCGCTGCCGCCCGACAGTTTGTCGATGCCCGGCACTTCTTTGGCCAGCTGCGAATAATCGGTGCTGCTCAACTGATTCTTGGCCAGGCCGAGCATGGCGCTGGTGCCACCGACGGCTTGCTGAGGCGTAACACCGAGACCGGTAACGGCTTGCAGCAAACCGGCGGTTTCCGAGGTCGGCGCGGCGGCGGTGGCAGCGTTGCCACCCTGCATGCTTGCAGCCGCTTTTGTCACATCGTCCAGACTGAAGCCGGCAAACACCGGGCTCGCTGCAAGGGTCATCAGTGAAGCCAAGGCAATACCGCGTAAAATCTTCATTCAGACATCCTCTTGCGCTGTGGTAACCGCCCGTCTATGAGCGGCAAAACTGCCGGTTTGACCGGGTTTCAGCCAGCATGTTCCTCGCCGACGCATCCATTTTCAGCATAGCCACGTATATAAAACGTGAAACCGCGGATAACCCGAGATGAATGGCACAAGCGCCGTCGCTGAACTAGCCTGTGAACAGCCCGAGCAGCGCCCTCGTCGCCCGCCCATTGCCTGGAGAGCCGTCATTTCCATCGCCGACCACGATCAGTTGCGCCAGCTGTTGGCCCAGTGCTCACTGGGCGACCGCGGTGCATTCGAAACGCTCTATCGCAGCGTTGGCCCGCGCCTGCACGGCGTGGCCCTGCGCTTCATGGGCCGGGCGGATCTGGCCGAGGAAGTGCTGCAGGAAAGCTTCGTGCGCATCTGGAACAACGCCTCGCGCTACGAAGCCCATTTGTCGGCGCCGCTGACCTGGATGATCAACATCACCCGCCATCAGGCCATCGACCAACTGCGCAAACAGCGCGAGTGGCCGATGACCGACTTCGAACAGGACACCCTGCCGGACGAAGGCCCTTCGGCCCACGACCTGTTGAACAGCAGCCGCGAAGCCAGCGCGCTGCACCGTTGCCTCGACACCCTCGACGGCATGCAGCGCCAGTCGATCAGCGTCGCCTACTTTCAGGGCCTTTCCTGCTCGGAACTGGCCGAACACCTGGCGGCACCACTGGGCTCGGTGAAGTCGTGGATTCGTCGTGGCATGGAACGTCTGCGCAGGTGCCTTGAATCATGAACTACCAGACCCCCGCCTTGCGCCGCGCCCTCGCTGCCGATTACGCCATTGGCCTGATGTCGGCGGTGGCGCGTCGGCGTTTTGAACAATTGCTGCTGGATGATGCAGCACTGCGAAGCGAGTTGGCGCAGTGGCAGGAGAGCCTCGCCAGCCTTACCGAAACGCTGCCGGAGCAACCGGTGCCAGATCGGGTGTGGCAAGGCATCACCGCACGGATCGAACCGCAAGTGCTGCACGTCCCGGAAAAACGTCCGTTCTGGAACTGGCTGCGCGTCAGCGTCGCTGCCTGTTCGATCGTGGTGCTGGTGTTCCTCGGCTCCCTGTACAACCGCGACGACGCCCGCTACCACGCCACCCTGCTGAGCGCCGACGCGCAACCGGCGCTGAAGGTCGAGGCGCATGCGGATTATCTGCAGGTCGAACCGCTGACATTGGCGGCGGTCGGGCCTGATCGCAGTCTGGAATTGTGGGCGATACCGGCGGACGGCAAGCCGATTTCACTGGGGGTGATTCCTGCAGGCGGCAAGGGCAAGGTCGAGTTGAGCGCGGCGCAGAAAGTCCTGATCGGCCAGCAGATTGCGCTGGCGGTGAGTCTGGAGCCGAAAGGTGGTTCGCCGACCGGGCAGCCGACGGGGCCGGTGCTGTACCAAGGCGCTTTGGCAGCCCTCTGATTGCAAAAATCAAAAGATCGCAGCCTTCGGCAGCTCCTACATCGATCCCTGTAGGAGCTGCCGAAGGCTGCGATCTTTTGATCTAAAAAAAAGGCGACCCGTGGGTCGCCCTTTTTACTTACGCCGCACTGAACAACCGATGCGGATCGATCACAAACTTCTTCGGTACGCCGGCATCGAACTCGCCGTAACCTTCCGGCGCCTGATCGAGGCTGATGACCTGCACGCCAACCACTTCGGCGATGTTGATGCGGTCCCACATGATCGCCTGCATCAGTTGGCGGTTGTACTTCATCACCGGGGTCTGGCCGGTGTGGAAGCTGTGGGATTTGGCCCAGCCCAGACCAAAGCGGATGCTCAGGCTGCCCATTTTCGCGGCGGCATCGACCGCGCCCGGATCTTCGGTCACGTACAGGCCCGGGATACCGATCTTGCCGGCCACACGCACCACGCCCATCAGCGAGTTGAGCACAGTGGCCGGTGCTTCGGCTTTCACCCCGTCATGCCCGTGGCCGCGTGCTTCGAAGCCCACGCAGTCCACCGCGCAATCGACTTCCGGCTCGCCCAGCAGTGCGGCGATCTGTTCGTGCAGCGGCGTGTCCTTGGACAGGTCGACCACTTCAAAACCCTGAGCCTTGGCGTGCGCCAGGCGGATGGTGTTGACGTCGCCGATGATCACCACCGCCGCCCCCAGCAGACGCGCCGAGGCTGCAGCGGCCAGACCGACCGGGCCGGCGCCGGCGATGTAAACGGTGCTGCCCGGGCCAACGCCCGCCGTCACTGCGCCGTGATAACCGGTCGGGAGGATATCGGAGAGGCAGGTCAGGTCGCGGATTTTCTCCATGGCCTTGTCGCGATCCGGCAGTTTCAGCAGGTTGAAGTCGGCATACGGCACCAGCACGTACTCGGCCTGGCCGCCAGTCCAGTCGCCCATGTCGACGTAACCGTAGGCACCGCCGGCACGGGCCGGGTTGACGGTCAGACAGACGCCGGTGTGTTGCTCCTTGCAGGAACGGCAGCGCCCGCAAGCCACGTTGAACGGTACGGAAACCAGGTCGCCGATCTTCAGGTTCTCGACGTCGGAACCCTTTTCGATCACTTCGCCGGTGATTTCGTGGCCCAGCACCAGACCGGTCTGCGCCGTGGTCCGGCCGCGCACCATGTGCTGGTCGGAGCCACAAATGTTGGTGGACACCACACGCAGAATCACCCCGTGCTCAATCTTCCTGCCGCGCGGGTCCTGCATTTTCGGATAGTCGATTTTCTGTACTTCGACCTTGCCAGCGCCGAGATACACCACACCACGATTGCCAGACATGCTTTCACCTCGCTGTTGTTTTTATGGAACTGCGTTGCCCAGGCAGGCAGCGCGTTAAGTGCTCGGGTTATTGCTTGTTGGTTTTGCGTTGTCAGTCATGGCCTCTTCGCGAGCAAGCCCGCTCCCACAGTTGATCTTGGGTGTGACAGAGACCTGTGCCTCAACACAAATCCCTTGTGGGAGCGGGCTTGCTCGCGAAAGCGATCTAAAGAACGACCGTGCGATTGGCGTTCAAAAACACCCTTCTTTCGATGTGATAACCCACGGCCCGGGCCAGGGTCAGGCCCTCGATATCCCGCCCCTTGGCAATCAGATCCTCCGGGTAATGACTGTGATCCACCGCCTCGACACCCTGGGCAATGATCGGCCCTTCATCGAGGTCGTTGTTGATGTAATGCGCCGTGGCGCCGACCAGCTTCACGCCCTTGTTGTAGGCCTGGTGATACGGCTTGGCGCCCTTGAACCCCGGCAGCAGCGAGTGGTGAATGTTGATCGCCTTGCCATCGAGTTTGCGGCACAACTCCGGCGACAGCACCTGCATGTAGCGGGCGAGGATCACCAGTTCGGCGCCGGACTCTTCGATCACCTGCCACACCTGACGCTCCTGCGCCGGTTTGTCGTTGGGGTCGAGGGGGAAATGGTAGTAGGGAATCTGGTGCCAGTCGGCCAGCGGCTTGAGGTCCGGATGGTTGGACACCACCGCCGCCACGTCCATCGACAACTGGCCGATGCGCTGGCGGTAGAGCAAATCGTTGAGGCAGTGATCGGCCTTGGAGACCATGATCACCACTTTTGGCCGGTAGTTAGGCGCGGTCAGCTCGAAGACCATGCCGAACGCCTGACCACGCTCGGCGAGGCCGGCGCGGAAGGACTGCTCGTCGAAACCGTCAGGTTGACGGAATTCCACACGAATGAAGAAACGACCTGAGAGCCGGTCATCGAACGAGTGGTGCTCGGTGACGTAGCAACCCTGCTCGAACAGAAAACGCGTCACCGCGTCCACCGTGCCGAGCACGCTGGGGCAGTCGGCGGTCAGAATCCATGTGTCTGGGGCGCGGCTCATGGTGCGGTGACTCCTGTTCTTTTGTGCGCGGTGTCTGGGGGATTTTTGCCCCTCACCCTAGCCCTCTCCCGGAGGTAGAGGGGACTGACCGAGGTGTTCTTTCGAGCTACGCCGACCTGAAATATCGCGGCGAACTCAGGCTCGAAAACTACACAAATCTGTTCCCTTTCCCCTCTCCCCCCTGGGGGAGAGGGCTGGGGTGAGGGGGTAAGCTTTTAGGCTTGTACGCTCAACCCGTATTCAGCCGAAGCATCCTGCAGCCACAACCACCAGTAGTCCGAGAAGCTGCGGCGGATCAGCAGTTCCCAGGTGTCTTCGGCGGTATGGCGAATCATCAGCTGCGACTTGGCGAACACCGTGCCCACCGCTTTGCCGACCGGAAAATTGTTCGGGTGCACGTCGTAGCTGGTGGATTTCATCAGCACCTGACGCACGTTCGGCCCGCTCAGTTCGAGCACTTGCTGGCCGCCGCTGACGTTGACGATCGCGATGTGCAGGTCGCCCAGCGCTTCGCGCAGTTTCTGCTCGGCGGCGAATTCTTCACCGCTTGGCACGATCAGCAGCCACTCGTCCGGGCCCATCCATTGCAGGCTGGTTTCGCCTTTGACGATGACGCTCAGGGCGCCCGGCAACTCAATGCCGAGGGCCTTGTGCACGCCAGCGGCGAAGGCTGCATCGTGGCCATCGCCACGAATGGTCAGGTGACCGAGGAGTTTCTTTTCACGTACGATGACGCCGGCGTTCTTGCGACCCTTGCCGACCAGGCTGGCGAGGTCGGCATGGTGCAGCGACGACTCGGCCTTGGCCCCGGTGGTCGGGCGTTGTTGGTACACGTTGGCTGTGGTCATAAAGCACCTTCCTGAATTCTGACTTGAACCCTTTGCAAGCAGGTCTACCGCTATCGCGAGCAGGCTCACTCCTACAAGGGGTACGCGATCACCTGTAGGAGTGAGCCTGCTCGCGATGAAGTCAACGCGGTGCGACTGCACTCCACAGGAGCCGAACCATCAAATGTTCTGCCGATCCCCCTTAGGATCGAAGAACACCGAAGACACAATCTCCGCCTCGATCACGCTGCCATCGGCCAGCGGCGCGAACACCCGCTCACCCATGCGCTTCAGACCGCCCTTGACCACGCCCATGGCAAACGAATAGCCGAGGGAGTTGTGCGCGTAGCTGGAGGTCACGTGGCCGACCATGGTCATCGGGATCGCCTGCTTGGTGTTGAACACCAGTTGCGCACCTTCCGGCAGCCAGACGTTCGGGTCGATCGGCTTCAGGCCCACCAGTTGTTTACGCTGATCCTTCACGCAGTCTTCTCGGTTCATGCCGCGCTGGCCGATCCACGAGAACGGTTTGGTGCGACCGACGCACCAGCCCATGTTCAGGTCGTCCGGGGTCATCGAGCCGTCAGTGTCCTGACCGACAATGATGAAACCCTTCTCGGCGCGCAGCACGTGCATGGTTTCAGTGCCGTACGGCGTCAGGTTGTACTGCTTGCCAGCCTCGACGATTTTCTCCAGCACGCCCATCGCGTAGTCGGCCTGCACGTTGACTTCGTACGACAGCTCACCGGTGAACGAGATGCGGAACACCCGCGCCGGCACACCGCCGACCAGACCTTCTTTCCAGGTCATGAACGGGAAGGCTTCGTTGCTCAGGTCGATGTCGGTCACGGCACTGAGCAGCTTGCGGCTGTTCGGCCCGGACAGGGTCATCGTCGCCCAGTGGTCGGTGACCGAGGTGAAGTAGACCTTCATCTCTGGCCATTCGGTCTGGTGGTACAGCTCCAGCCATTGCAGCACGCGAGCCGCGCCGCCCGTGGTGGTGGTCATGACGAAATGGTTGTCGGCCAGGCAGGCCGTCACACCGTCGTCGAAGACCATGCCGTCTTCTTTGCACATCAAGCCATAACGCGCCTTGCCCACGTCGAGCTTGGTCCAGGCGTTGGTGTACACGCGGTTGAGGAACTCGCGGGCATCCGGGCCTTGAATGTCGATCTTGCCCAGGGTCGAGGCGTCGAGCAGGCCGACGCTGTCGCGCACGGCTTTGCATTCGCGCTTCACCGCGGCGTGCATGTCTTCACCGTTTTTCGGGAAGTACCACGGACGTTTCCACTGGCCGACGTCTTCGAACTCGGCGCCGTTTTTCAGGTGCCATTGATGCAACGCGGTGTAGCGTACCGGCTCAAAGATGTGCCCACAGTGACGACCGGCCACGGCGCCGAACGTTACCGGCGTGTAGTTGGGGCGGAACATCGTGGTGCCCATCTGCGGGATGGTCACGTTCAGCGAACGCGCGGCGATGGCCAGGCCGTTGACGTTGCCGAGCTTGCCCTGATCGGTGCCGAAGCCCAGCGCGGTGTAGCGTTTGACGTGTTCGACCGACTCGAAACCTTCGCGGGTCGCCAGTTCGATGGCGGCGGCGGTGACGTCGTTCTGCAGGTCGACGAATTGCTTCGGCGCACGCGAAGTGCCCTTCTCGTGCGGCACCTGGAACAGCGCCAGGGTCGCTTCTTCAAGACGGCTCAGCGCTTTTGGCAGCGTGCCTTCGACCACCGCAAAACCGGCTTCACTGGCAGCGCGTGCGCCACCTTCGAAACCATCGGCCAGCGAATCTCCGAGGCCGTAAACGCCGTTGATGCCGCCGACGCACACACGCTTCTGCGGTGCTTCGCCCGGTACGAAACCGAGGATGTCTTCACGCCAGATCGGCTTGCCACCGAGGTGCGAAGCCAGGTGCACGACAGGGCTGTAACCGCCGGAACTGGCGATCACGTCGCAGTCGAGCCATTCGCCCGGGCTGGTCACGGTGTGCGCTTTGACGTCAATCGCGGCGATGCGGGCAGCGGTGACGCGCTTGCTGCCACGGGCCTCGATCACGGCGCTGCCGGTGAGGATGCGAATGCCTTTGGCGCGGGCTTCTTCCACCAGCGCACCACGCGGATTGCTCCGTGCATCGGCGATGGCCACCACTTGCAGGCTGGCGTCGAGCCAGTCCAGCGCAACGCGATAGGCGTGATCGTTGTTGGTGGTCAGCACCAGCTTCTTGCCCGGTGCCACACCGTAACGGCGCACGTAAGTCGAGACCGCACCGGCGAGCATGTTGCCCGGCACGTCGTTGTTGCCGTAGACCAGCGGACGCTCGTGGGCACCGGTCGCCAGCACTACACGCTTGGCGCGGACGCGGTGAATGCGCTGACGCACCTGGCCGATAGGCGCACGGTCACCGAGGTGATCGGTGAGGCGTTCGTGAATGGTCAGGAAGTTGTGGTCGTGGTAGCCATTAACGGTGGCGCGCGGCAACAGCAGCACGTCCGGGGTGTTCTTCAGTTCAGCAATGACGCTGGCCACCCACTCGATCGCTGGTTTGCCGTCGAGGCTTTCGCGCGAATCAAGCAGACTGCCGCCGAACTCCTCCTGCTCATCGGCGAGGATCACCCGCGCACCGCTGCGTGCAGCCGCCAGGGCCGCGGCGAGCCCGGCAGGGCCGGCGCCGACGATCAGCACGTCGCAGTGCTGGTTCATGTAGTCGTAGGTGTCCGGATCGACTTCGGTCGGCGAACGGCCCAAACCGGCAGCCTTGCGAATGTACTTCTCGTAGGTCATCCAGAACGATTGCGGGTACATGAAGGTTTTGTAGTAGAAACCCGGCGGCATCAGCTTGCCGCCGACCTTGCCGAGAATCCCCATCATGTCGTTGTTGACGCTCGGCCAGCCGTTGGTGCTGGTGGCGACCAGGCCTTGGTACAGCGCCTGTTGCGTGGCGCGCACGTTGGGAATCTGCGTGGCTTCGGTGGCACCGATCTGCAGCACGGCGTTCGGCTCTTCGGCACCGGCGGCGAAGATCCCGCGAGGACGCGAATACTTGAAGCTGCGGCCGATGATGTCGACGCCGTTGGCGATCAGTGCCGAGGCCAGCGAGTCGCCCTCGAAGCCTTTGTAGCTCTGACCGTTGAAGGTGAAGCTCAGCACTTTGTTGCGGTCGATCCGTCCACCGTTGGACAGGCGATTGGTCTGGCTCATACCTTCTCTCCCAGCGCCGTCGTGGCTGTTTTCGCCGAATCAGCCTTGTCGGTGAATTGCGGCTTGGTGCCGATCTTGTAGGTTTCGAGAATCTCGTAGGTCACGGTGTCGCGGGTGACGTTGAAGTACTGGCGGCAACCGGCGACGTGATCCCACAGTTCGTGGTGCAGACCACGCGGGTTGTCGCGGAAGAACATGTAGTCGCCCCACTCTTCATCGGTGCAGGCGTTCGGATCCAGCGGACGCGGGATGTGCGCCTGACCGGATGCATGGAATTCCTCTTCGGAGCGCAGTTCGCCGCAGTGAGGACAGAAGATATGCAACATGGGGATTTCTCCTGTTAGTGGGCAACCGCAGCAGCGCCGTGTTCATCGATCAACGCACCGTTGTGGAAACGGTCGATGGAGAAAGGTGCAGCCAATGGGTGCATTTCACCCTTGGCCAGACTCGCGGCAAACACGTTGCCCGAGCCAGGAGTCGCCTTGAAGCCACCGGTGCCCCAACCGCAGTTGAAGAACATGTTCGGTACCGGGGTTTTCGAAATGATCGGGCAAGCGTCCGGGGTGGTGTCGACGATGCCGCCCCACTGGCGGTTCATGCGCACCCGCGACAGCACCGGGAACATCTCGACGATGGCCTGGATGGTGTGCTCGATCACCGGGTACGAACCGCGCTGGCCGTAACCGTTGTAACCGTCGATACCGGCGCCGATCACCAGGTCGCCCTTGTCCGACTGGCTGATGTAACCGTGCACGGCGTTGGACATGATCACGCTGTCGATAATCGGTTTGATCGGCTCGGACACCAGCGCTTGCAGCGGGTGGGATTCGATCGGCAGACGGAAACCGGCGAGCTTGGCCATGTGCCCGGAGTTACCGGCGGTGACCACGCCGACACGCTTGGCGCCGATGAAGCCCTTGTTGGTCTCAACGCCGATGCACACGCCGTTTTCCTTGCGGAAACCGATCACTTCGGTCTGCTGGATCAAGTCCACGCCCAAGGCGTCGGCGGCACGGGCAAAGCCCCAGGCCACGGCATCGTGACGGGCGACGCCGCCGCGACGCTGAACAGTCGCGCCCATCACCGGGTAGCGAGTGTTTTTCGAGCAGTCGAGGTACGGAATCTCGTCGGCCACTTGCTTGGCGTTGAGCAGTTCGCCATCGACGCCGTTGAGGCGGTTGGCGCTGACCCGACGCTCGGAATCACGGATGTCCTGCAGGGTGTGGCACAGGTTGTAGACACCGCGCTGGGAGAACATCACGTTGTAGTTGAGATCCTGCGACAGGCCTTCCCACAGTTTCATCGCGTGTTCGTACAGGTGCGCCGACTCGTCCCACAGGTAGTTGGAGCGCACGATGGTGGTGTTGCGCGCGGTGTTGCCGCCGCCCAGCCAGCCTTTCTCGACCACGGCCACATTGGTGATGCCGTGCTCTTTGGCCAGATAGTAGGCAGTCGCCAGACCGTGCCCGCCGCCGCCGACGATGACCACGTCGTAGACTTTCTTCGGCGTCGGCGTGCGCCACATGCGCTGCCAGTTCTCGTGGTGGCTGAGGGAGTGTTTGAAGAGGCCGAAGCCCGAATAGCGTTGCATAGTCATTTACTCCAAACCGCTCAGCGATAAACCGGGTAGTCGGCGCACAGTGCCGCGACGTTCTTGGCCACATTCGCTTCAACGTCGGCGTCACCGAGGTTGTCGAGGATGTCGCAGATCCAGCCGGCCAGCACTTCGCACTGGGCGACCTTGAAGCCACGCGTGGTGACGGCCGGGGTGCCAATGCGCAGGCCCGAGGTCACGAACGGCGACTGCGGGTCGTTCGGCACGGCGTTCTTGTTGACGGTGATGTGCGCGCGGCCAAGCGCAGCGTCAGCATCTTTGCCGGTCAGGCCCTGACGGATCAGGCTGACCAGGAACAGGTGGTTGTCGGTACCGCCGGACACTACATCGTAGCCACGTTTGATAAACACGCTGGCCATCGCCTGGGCGTTGTCGATCACTTGCTGCTGATAGGCCTTGAAGCCTGGCTCCAGCGCTTCCTTGAAGCACACCGCTTTACCGGCGATGACGTGCATCAACGGGCCGCCCTGGGCACCGGGGAATACCGCGGCGTTGAGCTTCTTCTCGATCTCTTCGTTGGACTTGGCCAGGATCAGCCCGCCACGCGGACCGCGCAGGGTCTTGTGCGTGGTGGTGGTGACCACGTCGGCGTACGGCAGCGGATTCGGGTACAGGCCAGCAGCGACCAGACCGGCCACGTGAGCCATGTCGACGAACAGCAGCGCGCCAACCTTGTCGGCGATCTGGCGGAAACGCGGGAAGTCCAGTGTCTTCGAATAAGCAGAGAACCCGGCGACGATCATCTTCGGCTTGCACTCGACGGCCAGACGCTCGACTTCGTCGTAATCGATCAGCCCGGTGTCGGTGTTGATCCCGTACTGCACCGCGTTGTAGAGCTTGCCCGAGGACGACACTTTCGCGCCGTGGGTCAGGTGACCGCCGTGGGCCAGGCTCATGCCGAGAATGGTGTCGCCCGGCTGGATCAGCGCCAGGTACACGGCGCTGTTGGCCGAGGAACCGGAGTGCGGCTGGACGTTGGCGTAATCGGCGCCGAACAATTGCTTCGCGCGTTCGATCGCCAGCGCTTCGACTTTATCCACATGCTCGCAGCCACCGTAGTAGCGCTTGCCCGGATAACCTTCGGCGTATTTGTTGGTCAGGCCGCTGCCCTGCGCTTGCATGACGCGCTTGCTGGTGTAGTTCTCCGACGCGATCAGCTCGATGTGATCTTCCTGACGTTGCTCCTCGGCATTCATCGCCGCCAGCAGTGCATCGTCGTAACCCTGGATCTGGTCTTGCTTGCTGAACATCGCGTCTCTCCCAGCGGCATCTGTGCGCCATTCGTCTCGGTAAGGCACTGGCAATCAAGGCAGTGCCCTTTGATGCGATGGTATGACCGGCGCAGACAGCTCAAATGCCTGCGGACGCCACGCAAAGGTGCGTTTACGACATGGCCGGAAATGACCGATTGAATTCGTGGAGATCCCCTGTGGGAGCGAGCCTGCTCGCGAAGAGGCCGGCACATCCGACATGGAAGTTGGCTGACAGACCGCCTTCGCGAGCAGGCTCGCTCCCACAGGGGTCAGGTGTATGCCGCACGGATGGCGAGCAGCAGGAGGAAATGCAGGGGATAGAGCGCATACGCCCAGCGGCGCATGGGCAATGGATGAAGGGATCCGGCATGTCGCAACAAGACTATCCCGAGCAGTGGCGCAATCAGACACGCCGCGATGCCAAACACCGCCACGTAGTTACCGAACTCCGCCGCCTCATACAGCACCCGCCACTGATTGCCCGCCAGACACACTAGCCCCGGCAGGAGGCCGAAATACCAGGGACGACGGATCACCCACAGCAGCGTCAGCGGCAACAACACGCCAAATAGACCAAACATCAGCCATTGCGAAAACAGCGCCGCCAGCAGCAAGGCGCTCACGCCCAAAAGCCGCGACAACAACGTGCGATCCTGCCAGCCCCGCGCCACCAGCAACCCCAGCGCCAGCGTAGGCATCACGTTCAAGGTGTCGGGATCAGGAATGTACAAGCGGTAGGGAATTTCGCTGACCGCACTGAACAGCAGCAGCCAGCCCAGATAGCGCCACTCGGTCTTCTGCGCACCGGCCCGGGACAGGTTCGCCGCCATCGCCAGGCAGAACCACGGGAACGCCAGACGCCCCGGCACATACAGCCAATCGGCGCTGATCCCGACATATCGCAGGTGATCGAGCAGCATGCTCAGCAACGCCAGCCACTTGAGCAGATCCAGCGCGCCGTCGCGTTTAGTCACGTGCATAATCGGGTAACAAACTGGTAATTTTCTGACAGCGACATCCCGTGTGCTCCCCGGAAGATCTTCGGTAAAGTGCGCACCCTCATTGACCACGAGCCTTCACAAGAGTCTCGACCACGGAAGCCGGCCATGACCGACAAGAGCCAACAATTCGCCAGCGACAACTACTCCGGTATCTGCCCTGAAGCCTGGGCCGCCATGGAACAGGCCAACCACGGCCACCAGCGCGCTTATGGCGACGATGAATGGACCGCACGTGCGGCCGACCATTTCCGCAAGCTGTTCGAAACCGACTGCGAAGTGTTTTTCGCCTTCAACGGCACCGCCGCCAACTCGCTGGCGCTGTCGTCGCTGTGCCAGAGTTACCACAGCGTGATCTGCTCGGAAACCGCCCACGTCGAAACCGACGAATGCGGCGCGCCGGAATTCTTCTCCAACGGCTCGAAACTGCTGATCGCCGGCACCGAAAACGGCAAGATCACCCCGCAGTCGATCCGCGAAGTTGCGCTCAAGCGCCAGGACATCCACTACCCGAAACCGCGCGTTGTGACCCTGACCCAGGCCACTGAGGTCGGCAGCGTGTACACCCCGGAAGAAGTCCGCGCCATCAGCGCCACCTGCAAAGAGCTGGGCCTGCACCTGCACATGGACGGCGCGCGTTTCTCCAACGCCTGTGCGTTCCTCGGCTGCTCGCCGGCCGACCTGACCTGGAAGGCCGGCGTCGATGTGCTGTGCTTCGGCGGCACCAAGAATGGCATGGCGGTGGGTGAAGCGATCCTGTTCTTCAACCACAAACTGGCCGAAGACTTCGATTACCGCTGCAAGCAGGCCGGGCAACTGGCGTCGAAAATGCGCTTCCTCTCGGCACCGTGGGTCGGCATCCTCGAAAACGACGCCTGGCTCAAATACGCTCGCCACGCCAACCACTGCGCGCAACTGCTGGCCGAGCTGGTCAGCGACATTCCGGGCGTGGAACTGATGTTCCCGGTGCAGGCCAACGGCGTATTCCTGCAACTCTCGGAACCGGCCATCGCCGCGCTGACCGCGAAAAACTGGCGCTTCTACACCTTCATCGGCAAGGGCGGCGCACGTTTCATGTGCTCGTGGGACACCGAAGAAGAACGCGTACGCGAATTGGCCCGTGACATCCGCGAAGTGATGTCCGCCTGATTCCTTGAGCCGATAAGATCCCCTGTGGTGAGGGGATTTATCCCCGATAGGCTGCGCAGCAGCCCCAAAACCTGCCATTGAGTTTCTGTCTGACAGAGACTGATTCAGACTTTGGGCCTGCTGCGCAGGCCATCGGGGATAAATCCCCTCGCCACAAAGTTACACCCCACCTTACGTGTTTGCCTCTTGGTCTACATTGTCTGTCGAGCCCTCCGCTCACATAACAATAAGCAGGAGCATCGGCATGTCGCTACAAGGCAAAACCCTGTTCATCACCGGCGCCAGCCGTGGCATCGGGCGTGAGATTGCGCTGCGTGCCGCGAAAGACGGGGCCAATATCGTGATTGCGGCCAAAAGCGCCGAAGCCCACCCCAAACTGCCTGGCACCATCCACAGCGTAGCCAAGGAAGTCGAAGCCGCTGGCGGCAAGGCATTGGCCCTGCAAGTCGATGTGCGTGATGAAGACGCGGTGCGCAATGCGCTGGCCCAGGCCAACGAGCATTTCGGCGGCATCGATGCGCTGGTCAATAACGCCGGGGCGATCAAGTTGACTGGCGTGCAGCACATCGAACTCAAGCGTTTCGACCTGATGCACCAGATCAACACCCGCGCGGTGCTGCTGTGCAGCCAGGCCGCCCTGCCCTATCTGAAGAAATCCGCCGGACACATCCTCAACTTGTCGCCACCGCTGAACATGGCGAACAAGTGGTTTGCCCAGTTCAGCCCCTACACCGTGACCAAATACGGCATGAGCATGCTGACGATCGGGATGAGCGAGGAGTTCGCCAGTTACGGCATCAGCGTCAATTCACTGTGGCCGCAGACGATGATTGCCACCGCGGCGATCGAGTTTCAGCTGGGAAATCGCGAGTCGTTCAAACATGCGCGCACGCCAGCGATCATGGCAGATGCGGCGCATGTGATCCTGGGAAGCAGCGCACGGCAGATCACTGGACGACTGCTTATCGACGAAGAAATTTTGCGTGAGCACGGCGTGACTGAGCTCAAGCATTACCGGTTCGAGCCGGACAGCGACGCCGCACTGATGCCCGATCTGTTTGTCGACTGAAATACATTCCCCCTGTGGGAGCGGGCTTGCTCGCGAAAGCGGTGTGTCATTCAACACGTATGCCGACTGATCCGACGCTTTCGCGAGCAAGCCCGCTCCCACATTTGGGCCTGTGCAAAGCCTTAGAACTCGATACGCACGTCGCCCTTCGGCACGCTGCAGCACGACAGAATGTAACCCTCGGCCTCGTCGTCCTCGGTAATCCCGCCGTTGTGCTCCATCTCCACCTCGCCCCCCAGTTTCATCACCTTGCACGTCCCGCAAATCCCCATACCGCAAGCTTTCGGGATCATCAGGCCAAGCTTGGCCGCCGCCGCGTGCACGGTTTCGCCCGGTGCCACGCGAATGCTCTTGCCGGAGGCGGTGAACTCGACCTGATGCAGATCCGCCGCATCGATTTCCGGCGCATCGGCGGCCTGCTCGGCTTGCTCCACCGCATCGGCACGAGCTTCCGGTGGCGTGGCGCCGAAGGATTCCTCGTGATAGCGCGACATGTCGTAACCGGCCACTTCCAGCAGGCGTTTGACCGCGTTCATGTACGGCGTCGGGCCGCAGCAGAACACTTCGCGCTCAAGGAAGTCCGGCACCATCAGTTCGAGCATCTTGTGATTGAGGTAGCCGCGATAACCGGCCCACGGCTCGCCCAGCCCGTGTTTCTCGCAGATCAGGTGCAGGCTGAAGTTGTCGATCCGCGACGCCATGTGTTCCAGCTCGCGGTGGTAAATGATGTCTTTCGGCGAGCGCGCGCTGTGGATAAAGGTCATGTCGACGTTGGCGTTGGTGTCGTAGAACCAGCGCGCCATCGACATGCACGGGGTGATCCCCACCCCGCCGCTGAGATACAGCACTTTCGGGCTCGGGAAGTCGATGGCGTTGAACAGCCCGACCGGGCCGTGCACTGCCAGCTCCTGGCCTTCATGCAGGGTGTCGTGCAGCCAGTTGGAGACCTTGCCCCCCGGCACACGCTTGATGGTCACCGAGAAGCTGTACGGCACCGACGGCGAACTGGAAATGGTGTACGAGCGCATGATCGGCTGGCCGTCGATTTCCAGCTCCAGGGTCACGAACTGCCCGGGCTTGAAGAAGAACAGGATCGGCTGGTCGGCCATGAAACAGAAGGTGCGCACGTCCCAGGTTTCCTGGATGACTTTGACGCAACGGACGATGTGTCGGCCATTGGCCCAGGTCTGGGTGGTGACCGGATTCAGGAAGCTGTTGGACATGCTGTTCTCCACGGCCGACTGTCGGCCTTCATGTGGCGATTCTGCGTATAGCGTGAACCGTCCGTTTACCTATCCGCGACATCGGCATACTTATCGCGACCAGCCCCCAACCGCCGGGGGTTGCGCGTCGGGAACAGATTGCACCATGTCGCCCATGGATAAGGTTCCGGCCAGCGCCGGCCCCACACTCGCCCCACACCAAGACGAATTCTTTACACCTTGCGTAGCAACCCTGATCAGCCACTTTCGCGGCCACGCAGATGGCCTTGAGGAATACATCGATGGACGTCACCGCAAAAATCAGCCTGGGCGATCCGCTGGAACCCGCACGCAAGGCCACCGCACAGATGCTGCAGGAGCGCGAGCGCACTTTCTCGCTGCCGCAGCCGTTTTACAGCGACGAGCGCCTGTTCGATATCGACATGCAGGAGATCTTCCAGAAAGAGTGGTTGATCGCCGGCATGACCTGCGAGATCCCGGCCAAGGGCAACTACCTGACCCTGCAGGTCGGCAAGAACCCGATCATCGTCATTCGTGGCGCCGACGGCGTGGTGCATGCGTTCCACAACGTCTGCCGCCATCGTGGCTCGCGCCTGTGCACCAGTGAAAAGGGCAAGGTTGCCAAACTGGTCTGCCACTACCACCAGTGGACCTACGAACTGGACGGGCGCCTGCTGTTCGCCGGCACCGAGATGGGCGCCGACTTCGACATGAAGCAGTACGGCCTCAAACCGGTGAACGTGAAGACTGCCGGCGGCTACATCTTCATCAGCCTGGCGGAGAATCCGCCGGCCATTGATGACTTCCTGTCGACACTGAACCACTACATGGAACCGTACGACATGGAGAACACCAAGGTGGCGATCACCACCACCTTGATGGAAAAGGCCAACTGGAAACTGGTGCTGGAAAACAACCGCGAGTGCTACCACTGCAACGCGTCGCACCCGGAACTGCTGAAAACCCTGCTGGAATGGGACGACGTCACCGACCCGCGTGCCGATCAGGCGTTCAAGGATCACGTCGCCGCGTCTGCTGCTGCGTGGGAAGCCGAGAAGATCCCTTACGCCCACGCCAGTTTCGGCCTGCGCAACCGTATCGTGCGCATGCCGCTGCTCAAGGGCACCGTGTCGATGACTCTGGACGGCAAACAGGGCTGCGCCAAACTGATGGGCCGGATCAAGAACCCCGACCTCGGCTCGATGCGCATCCTGCACCTGCCGCATTCGTGGAACCACTGCATGGGCGACCACATCATCGTCTTCACCGTGTGGCCGATCAGCGCCCAGGAAACCATGGTCACCACCAAATGGCTGGTGCACAAGGACGCGGTCGAAGGCGTGGATTACGACGTCGAGCGCATGCGCCAGGTGTGGGACGCGACCAACGATCAAGACCGGCGTCTGGCCGAAGAAAACCAGCGCGGGATCAACTCCACGGCTTATCAGCCGGGGCCGTACTCGAAGACCTATGAGTTTGGTGTGGTCAACTTCGTGGACTGGTACAGCGAGCGGATGCTCAACAACCTTGGGGCCGAGCCGGCGCCGTACCTCAAAGGCGTACCTGTTCAGGGTTGAAAATCGCCAGTGCCGACAATAAAAAACCGCGAGCACGCTCGCGGTTTTTTTATTGCAGCTGTGGCACCGCTACCAGTTCCAGGATCTGATGATGCTCTGCGCCGCCTCGAAGATATTGTTCACATCAGCGGCACTCGGCGGACGTTTATAGTCCGGGTCGATTTTTCTTTGCAGCGCATCGTACAAACCATCGATCTTTTCTTCGGTTCGTTTCTTGTCGCGAAGTCGAAGAGCATCGAGCTTTGCTTTATTTGCATCAAGCGCCCGATTTTCTTCAAGATTGATTGCGCGACACCACTCGCCTTCAATAGGATCGATAAACGGCGGTGGCCCGATGGGTTTAAATGGTTTGATCATTAAACACCTCACAGACCATAAAATGGCTTCAGGAGAACCAGCCTCCAATCCAACTGACGACCGAATTGAAAGTATTGGTAATTTTCTCCCAGACATTCTTCAGCCAACTGAGGATCTTCTGGCCAATCTCGATAAAGAAGTCACCGATCTTGTTGAGTACGCCATTAAAGAGATTGCCAAAGTTTTCCATAAAACCAATAACCGCATCGGCACTGGCCGGAAATTTGTCAACTTCATTGATGGCCGCGTCGTAGATTTTGTCGATTCGCTCTTCGGCAGCCTTCTGGTCACGTTTACGCAGCTCCTCAAGTTTTTCCTTGTAGGACTTGGTATCGGTCGACCCGGAATTCTGGAACGCTTCGGTGGCTTTCACCAGCCCTTTTTCCGATTGATTCGACTGTCCTTCTCCTGCTTCCCTGGCTTCTTTTTCCAGCCTTTTCACACCTGGATCATTGGCGCCATTACTCAGATAAAGGCTGCGCAGGTGAATCTGTTGCAGGCGTGGCGAAGCCATCAGTACGCCTCGTGCCGCACCCGACGAGCGTTTCTTGGCATGAACGCGCATTTCGTTCAGCAGTTCGACATAAGCCTCTTTCGACGGAGGAACGGCCGCTTCGGCGACCGACTTGACTTTTGACTTGGCTGCTTCAGACATTTTGGAACTCCTTGTAGTGTTGTATTTATCGCACTTGGTGTTGTGCCCCGGCAGACAAATGCTGCTGATAAAACCGGCAGACAGCACTCGTCAAAAAACTCATACTCCGCCCATGCAACTGCTCGTTGTCTTTTTAATTCCGGCAATTATCAAACAGCATCCCACATGAAATACGCGCGAATTAAACAGCTTTCGCAGCGCCATCCCGAAATGGATTAATCACAAAGTAGGGTTTCTTGATAAAAAGCCAATAAATTGACTAAAAGTACTCCATTACAAAAAAAACTCCTGCATTGAACCCGGCGGAATTTATTGCTGAACAATTTTGTTCAATTCCTCACGTGCAGCCAAGTAAAGTCGCAGCCACCATACCTGTCAAACTTGCCAATAGAACTATCGGAAACTGTTTCTATTTTGATTCGGCATATACCGACAACCAAACCCTTTAACTAGCCAGCACAAGAGGAGTTAAGGTTTTTATATTTTCAATGCATGAAAAGGCCTGCGGTACAGATACCGCAGGCGCCCGGTCATGTGGATGACCACCTCACACTGCCATCCTCGCCAATAAACTCCTCGAAAATCTCCTCCCCCACCAACCTGATTTTCGCGTACCCGTTCAACACCCGCAGCGGATAGTCCGGATCCTTCGCATCCTGGGTCTCGGAAAACAGTATCCGTGGATGCCCGTTCAGCTCGCTGGTGGTGCCATAGGGAATCGCTCCGTGCCCGGCACAGCGCGCATGCAGTCCGCCCTGGGTGGCGTAGACGATGCCATTGTGCAGATGCCCCCAATACCAGTAATCCGGCTCGCGCCCCAGTGCATCGCACACCGGTTGATACAGCGCGGTCTTGTTGTGTCCGGTGATATCAAAACCCTGATGATGACTGAGCACCATGAGCTTCTTGCGTTTGGGCAAGCCCTTCATCCAGGCGATTTGCGGTTCGTTCAGCGTGCCGTCCATGTACAGGTTCATCACGTCCGAGGCATAGGCCGTGTCCAGCCCGACAATCAGCCAGTCGTCATTGATCAAGGCAAAGTAGCTGGTGCCCTGCTGCCCCGGAAAACGCGCGGCCAGTTCCTTGAAGTAACCGTGGGCGCCGCTGTACATCTCGTGGTTGGAATTGAGGGTGAACGAGCCGTGGGTGCCCATCGGCCAGCCCGACATGTCGGTGTCCTCCTGGGAGTGGGTGCCCGCGTAATAGACATCCCCCAGGTGAATGGTGAAGTCGGCATTGGCCAGTTGCATCTGGTTGGCCACCGACACCGCCGGCGCATGGCTGTTGAACGGCCCGGTGCCCCAGTCGCCGGCAATCGCCAACGTCACTTCGCGATCCATGGTCACCAGCGCCGGGTCGGTGCCGAAGGTCGCGTGGTGACGCAGGTTTTCGATCCATTTGAGCAGCGCCTCGCTCCACAGCAGATCCAGCAGTTCCCACTTGCGGCAGCCGAGCAGCGTGCCGTCCTTGAGCACTTTGGTTTGCAGTTGATCGGGGGACTGCGGCAATGGCGTCGCATTGCCGATGCGCAGGATCGACAACCCGTGGGACAACTCCCACGGCACCGCCGGCTCGTCGCCCGGCAACTCACCGTTTTTCAGCACGTATTGCGCCTGATCGTGACCGCGCTGCAGCAGCTTGATGATCGCCTGAAACTCCTGCGGCTCCAGCTCGCTGATGAGCTTCATCCAGGCCATTTCCATGCGCGTGAACAAGCCGTGAATGCGCAGTTTGACCTTGTCGTACTCGTGTTCCCAATGACTGACCAGTGACATGGCGTAATCCTCTATCCGTAAGGGCTCACAGGGTTTTCATGAATTCGATCAACGCACGTTTGTCGTCGTCCGACAGCGTGGTGCCGTACAGGTGACCGCTGTTGTGGTTGCCCTCCAGTCGGGTGTCGTATTTGAAATCCGCCGAGGCTTTGGCCTGAGCGCCCGTGGTGACGAAACCAACGTTGACCGGGTCGTAGACGTCGGAGCCGGTGATGAACACCACCGGACGTTTTTCCGGCGGTTGCAGCAGATCCCACAGGGTCGGCACCGAACCGTTGTGCAGGTACGGCGCGCGCAGCCAGATGCCGTCAGTCGGCGTGTTGCTGTAGCTCTGGGTCTTGCGATACGCGCCGAAGTCGAACGGCGGTTTCTTGAAGGTGTGGAACGCCGTCACCAGACCGGTGGTGAACGAGTCGAGCCGATGTGGATCGGTGCCCAGTTGATCGATGTTGGTGGTGACCTGCCCGGTATCGGCGCGGCCAAAGTCGTGGCACGCGGCGCAATTGGCATCCCAGATCGGTTTGCCCTGGGCGGCCTTGGCCTGATCCAGCGCCCACGGCCATGCCGGCGCCTTGTGCCCGAGCAGCCAGTTGGTCACCCGGTTGAAGCTCGGCGGCAGCACCGATTCCGGGGTCGCGCCCACGGCCATCGCGGCGGCGTAGTTGCGTTCGTGGATCTTGTTGTTATTGCCGTCCCAGTGCAGGTACATCGATTCCCGCGGCTTCTGGTTCCACACTTGCGGCAGATCGACGGTGCCGATGGTCGAGTCATCCGGGAAGCCGAACACCACCATTTTCGTCGGGTTGAAGGTGTCGGTGCGGCCCGGGCCCTGTTGCGGACGCAGCTTCTGCCAGGCGTAGGCCTGCTTCTGCTTGAGCAAGGCGCTTTTCGCCATCGGGATGATCAGATAGCGGTTGTAGAGCTTCTCGAAAAAGCCCAGCTGGAATTTGCCGTTGATCGCCGCCATCACCGCGTCGGTGGTGAATTTCGGGTCGCTGGCGCAATCGTAGGCGAACCACTGGAAGGCCTGCAGTTGCAGGGTGTTGGCCGGCGCGCTCGGCACGTTGACCGCAATGTCGCTGGCATTGGCCCGGTAGGAGCCGGTGTGACACAGCGCGCAGTTCGGTTCCACGGTCGGGTAACCGATCTGCCGCTTGGCCATGCCGATCGGCAGGTCCTTGCCGTTCTCATAAAGAAAGCCGAACACTTCCCAGCCGCCGGGTTTGGGCAGTTTTTCCGGGCACATCTGCGGCAGCACGGCGAACAGGTAATACGGGATCCGCGCTTCGATGCCCAGACCGATGGCCGCGTATTTGTAGTGATCTTCGTCGGAGGCGTACTCGTGCTCCGGCACCACCCGCAGCATCTGGTACCAGGTCTGGTAACCGATGAAACCGAGCAGCGCCAGTACGACCAAGGTACCGACCTTGAAGGTATGGCTCTGCCATTGCCGCGCCCAGGCCGCGCGCCACTCGCGCCAGCCATCGCACAGCAGCGCCCATGGCCGGTTCGCGGGCGTGGTACCGAGGTACAGCAGAATGCCGAGGATCAGGAAGAAGCTCAGATCGCCCATCAGCATCGGCACGAACACCGAGCCTTGAATGCTCGTATTGATCAGGTAAATCCAGAACACCACGGCGATCAGCCGCGTCAGTACGCACAGCCAGGAATGCACCACATAGCGCGGCGCATTGAAGCCCGACGGCATGTAAAACACGCTGATGCCCACCAGCAGCATCCCGGCGTTTTCCAGCCACGGGTCGGAGAGTTGCGGCGGCAGACCGACCACCGATGTCAGCAATCCCGGCGCGAACAGCGCCGGGATCGCGAACACCATGTTCATCGCAATGCCGATCCAGATGAAGCGTTGAAACCAGCGGATGTAGCTGTCCATATCATCCATTTCCTTCTGACCACCAACCAGCGATGTCCCCTGTGGTGAGGGGATTTATCCCCGATGGGTCGCGAAGCGGCCCCAAACCCTGCCGGCGCGGTCTGTCAGGATGATCGCGCACTCAGGTTTTACGACTGCTGCGCAGCCGATCGGGGATAAATCCCCTCGCCACAGAGAATCTCCTCAACACAGAAATCAGTAATCGATCTCAGCCGAGGGCCGTCTTCTCCAGGTGTTCAAGGATGATCGGATACACATCCACCACCGCGTTCTTGCCGAACATGCAGTCGATGTGGCCGTAACCCGGCACTACGTGCCGGCTGTAGCGCTCCGGCCCGTGGACTTCGCAGACTCGCTGGTAGGTCTTGAGCGTGCTTTCCGGCAGGTAACACTGGTTCTCCGCGCCGCTGATAAAGCAGATCGGCATCGTCAGCCGCTCGAAGTGCGGCATGTACACATCGTTGCCTTTGAAATCCACCAGATGCCCTTTGCGCACGATCAGCGCCAGGTGCTCGAAGGTCTCGATGTTCGACTCGCCGAACAGCTCGTGCAGGTTGTCGTGCAGGGTTTCGTTGAGCGTGTCGTGGCGATACAGCGAGGCGTACATAAAGGTGATGCGGTGGCACACCGGGTTGGTGCAATAACCCTGCGCCTCGATCCGCGCGTAGCCGTTGAGGGCCTTGTCGTAGAGGCGGTTGAACCAGTTCTCCTTGCTGTCGGCGTAAGCCGTCATCGATTTGATACCGATGGCATCGAGCATGCCCGGCAAGTGCAGACCAGCCTTCAACCCGGTAGCCGTGGCAACCACAGTGTCAGCGGCAATCTGCGAGCAGACCACCGAGCGCACACCCTGCAGCCCTGCCAGCAACGACATGAAGAATGTCGTCGCGCCGTAGCAATGCACCACGCACTGCACGTCTTTGGCCTGCGTCTCCTGCTGAATTTGCGCAATGGCAGCCTTGAAGTCGTACTGGGCGATCTGGTCGCCATTCCACTCTTTCTTGCTCGCCGGCAGCAGAATGCTCACCCGGAAATCCAGCAGCCACACGTCATAGTCGTGCTTGCACAGGTACTCCAGCAGGTTGGTCTGGATGGTGTCGGTGGAAAAGATATTCGAGCCGACGCCCAGGCCATGCACCAGCATCACCGGGCCTTTGCTACCGGCCTGATAACGGGTCAGGCGCAGCTCGACGCCGTCCTCGGTGGGGAAGAAATGCACCGCCGGGATCGGTGCATCCAGTGGCCGTTTCAGGCGTGGCGGCGCGTCGGGGTTGAAGTAGATATCGCCAGCGAAGACCCCGCCGTAACTCTCCCAGAGAATCCCGGCGAAGAACTTGCCGAAACGCGCCAGGCCTTCGATGCGCTCGCGCTCGTTACGCGCGTTGAGCACTTTCATGGTGGTCATCTGCTTGGCGAAATCGGTCGGATGAATGTGCATCACCCCGGAGCCGATCACCTCGCCCGACTTGTCCGGCCCGCGGTACAGCGTCACGTACAGGGTGCTGGTGTCGTGCCAGATGTTCAGCACGCCGTTGTCTTCCGGCACGGTTTTGAAGGCGCTGAAGAAATAGTCGTTGCCGTCCTCGGCGGTCAGTTTCATGTCGTATTTCATGTGCCGTGTGTCGACCTGCTGCTCGAATTGTTCGAACAGATTGAACACGCCGTTGCTGGCGGTCAGCGGTTGCGGCGACAGCGCCGGGGCATTGACCGTACCGACAATGGTCGCGGCGTGCTCCGGTTCCTTGATCATCCGGTTGAGGTCGTTAGCGGTGATGGTCAGGGTAAAGTCGATCGGCGAATTATCTGCCTCACCGCGTTTGGCCGCCGCTTCGTAGACTTTCAGATCGGTGCTTTGCGCGGCGGTGAAGGCGCGGGAGAAATAGCCTTTCATGGTTTCGGTGAACTGCACGCCGAGAGTCGGTGGTGCCACCTGTTTGCGCGGTGCCGACGGCAGCGTGTAGTCGATCTGCCAACCACGGTCGGCGGCGAGCAGGCCCATGTTGCGCTCGCTCACGGCGGAGATGGTCAGCAGCGGATTGACCGCCAGCGAGGTCGGGATCACCGCGCCGTCGGTCACGTACAGACTGGCGTAAACATCGGTGCCGGCCGCGCCGCTGAACACCTGGCCCTTGTGATTGACCACGCCTTGCGTCGCGTCTTCGCCCATCACGCAACCGCCCAGCGGATGCACCGAGACGATGCTGTGCTTGAGCAGCCTGGTCCAGATCGGATTCTCCACCCACACCCCGCCCAACGCCTTGGTGCTCTGGTACAGACGCTCATTGCCGAGTTTGAAGTTTTCCTGCTCGCCGACACCCGGCCAGTCGATGCGCAACTGGTCCTTGTTGTCGAGAATCATCCGGCCCTGGCCGCTGTCGTGGCTCATGATCAGGTAGGTCTGCATGTTGTGCAGCGCGCCATAATACGGCCCGCGCAGGAAGCTTTCGGCCTCGCGCTCCTTGTAGCCGAGCTTGCCGCTGAAACTGTCGTCGGTGGCCACGCCGATCATCTCGGCAAACCCGGCCATCGCCGGCACCATCGGCCGGCCGAGGGCGCCGGGGATCGAGCCCTCCTCGATGACCATGCGGCTGCGCCAGTCACCTTCGGTGCGCAGGTCGATGACCGAGGTGATGCACGGGCCGACCGGGTGCAGTTCCTTGGCCGAGTGTGCGCCGAAGCCGATGCCGTTGATGGTCTGCTCGCAGTTGTGGCCGAAACCGAGGATGTCACCGTTACCGCTCATGTTCTCGCCGAGCTGGCCGGACATCACCAGGCCCTTGTCCCGCGAACGCAGCAGGATCTCGGTAGAGCCGAGAGTGCCGGCGGAGACCACGACGATGTCGGCCTTCACGAATAGCGTCGGCGCGTCGAATTTCTCGCGCCCGCTGTCGAGGTACTGGAAGTGCACGATCCAGCCATCGCCGTCGCGCTCCAGATGCCGCACCTCAGCCTGGCAGAAAATCTCCGCGCCATGGTTCCAGGCATCCGGCAGATAGTTCATCAGCGTGGTGTTCTTGGCCTTGTTGTTACAGCCCGAGACGCAGTCGCCGCACTGGTTGCACGGCAGTTGTTCGACGCCGACGTGGTTGAGGTTGTTCGGCAGCTTGTCGAAGGTCACGTTGATCGGTGGCTTGTAGAAATGCGCGCCTTGCTTGAGGTAGTCCGCAGACTTTTTGTTGGCGTCGAGCTTGGGCAGGTTCGGCGCGTTGTTCGGGTACGGATTGGGCTTGAGCATTTCCCGGGCACGTGCGTAACCGTCCTTGAGCAGCGTATCGCGATGATCGCGTACCGCCTGCGGCCAGCGTGGATCCTCGAACACCCCGGGTTCCGGCTCCAGGGCAACGTTGGCGTTGATCAGCGATGTACCGCCGAGGCCGCAGCCGACCACCACGTTCTGCTGGGCATTCACATGCAGGTCGAACAGTCCGGTGCGCGAGCCAATGTGGCCGTCCGGGTCATGCACCTGCAGCTCTTCGGTCGCGGCGATCATGGTGTTGGGGTATTCACCGGGCTGGATTTCCCGCCCGCGTTCGAGCAGGCACACCTGCTTGCCGGCCCGGGACAGGCGCGACGCAGCAATGCCGCCACCATAGCCGGAGCCGATGACGATCACGTCGTAGTGTTCCTTGATCTCGCTGATGGGCGTTGCGATGCGTGTCATGAGGGTGTTCCTCTCTCAGGCAGATGGGGCAACTCTGCGGTTGCCTGCAATCAATGGGCGAACGGGCACCTGGCCTCCGGGTCGAGCCCGGCGACAGCACAGCGGTTAAAGCAGGAGGTCGCTACAGACGAGCGCGTTGATTGGCCGCACGACGTAACGTGCGCTTGCGTGGCGAGGGGGGATGGCGGTGTGGGCGGCTATCCATCATGCGTTCTCCCAGAACCTGATGTGGATAAGTGACGGCTGTCCTTGTGCCATTGCAGTGAAGACAGCGCAGGAATCGAAGTCAAGGCACCGCATTAGAACTGTATGAAATCTGATCAATTGCTGTTTGGACTATACCGGGCGGGCCTTGCAGGGTTTGGTAAACAAGTTATCCACATAACCGCCCACAGTAATTGGGGGTAACTGTGGATGACTGCGAAAATAACTCGCTGATTTGTGAAGAAAAATCGTGACTTATCCAGAATGATGATTTGCCAGACGCATTGGCTATTTTTTGATCAGATCTTTGTAAGCCACGGTTTTCATGGCTTGTAGAGGATGGCGAACACGTTATCCACAGAAGCGCCAACAGACTTCGGGGGTAACTTCGCGGCGGCTGTGGAAAAGCGCAGAGGGCTGTGTGAAATCGCGGTTTACACGGGGATTATCAGCTTTAAAAGCTTAATTGATCAATTATTGATCAATCCTATACAGGCCACGTTTTATATGGCTTGCAGCGGACAGCGAACATCTTGTCCACAGAAGCGCCAACAGAGAATGGGGGCAACTTGCTCAGTTATCCAAGAGAAAAAGTCCAGGAAATCCGTGACTTAGGCTGGTTGTTTTTTGATCGCAGCGCTCTAAGGCTTGATTGGCGTGGGGTGCGGGCAAAGGCAAACACGTTATCCACAGATCCGCCAACAGGGATTGTGGGTAAACACACTGAGATCTCCTGCCCCCTTAACCAATGTGGGAGCGGGCTTGCTCGCGAAAGCGGTGGGCCATTCAACTTTGATGCAGCTGAAACGACGCTTTCGCGAGCAAGCCCGCTCCCACAGGGGGTGTTCAGTGTCTGGAGGATCGTGGTTAGCGAACGACGCCTTCTTCAATCAGGAGTTTGAGGATCGCTTCAGCGCCGGCCTGCGCGGTGACGCCTTTAAGCACTTGTCCACCGCCGCCACTGGCTTTGGCGGTGGCAGCTTTCATACGGTCCGCACCGCTCTTGGCCTTGATCACCTTCAAACGTTTCGGCCGTGGCTTGGCCGGTTGCAGTGTGGAGACGGCCAGCAGTTCATCGTCCAGCACCTCAACGTCTTCGGCATTCAACACCCCGCGTCGCGCCGGACCGTAGGCACTCTGTCGAGGTTTGGGCGCGGCGTTATCCACAGTCGCCAGAAATGGCAGCTTCACCTTCAACCGCCGCCGCTGCCCACGGGGCAAGGCTTGCAGCACCAGCGCCGAACCATCATTGATCGACTCGACCTGCGCCAGCCCCACCACCAGCGGCCAGCCCAGCCCTTCGGCGAGCAAGAACGGCAACATGCCCGAGCCTTCGCCGGTTTCCGCCTGACTGCCGGTCAGCACCACCTGAGCGCCAGCCTCGCGCAGATACGCGGTCAGCGCCGGCAAGGCGTCGGCGCCAGCAGGTTGTTCCAGCACATGCAGCTGTTCCAGGCCCATGCCCAGATAGGCGCGCAGCGCCGGTTCCGCGACATCTCCGGCATGCAGCACTTGCAGGTTATCCCCAGCCAGTTGCAGGCCCAGTTCTACGGCGCGGGCGTCCTGTTCGGCGCGGCGTGGCCGGCCCGACGTCGGGTGGGCACCGATGGAAACCAGACTGATGATTTTTGTGCTCATAACCCGTTCCTTAAGCCGCATCGCGCTTGGCTTCGTTGCGGTAAGCCGCTACCGCCGCGATCAACGCCTGAAGAATTTCCGCGCTCTCGCCAATCACCGACAGGTCGGCGCGTTTGATCATGTCGCAACCGGGGTCGAGGTTGATCGCCACCACCTTGTCACAGGCACCGATGCCCTGCAGGTGCTGGATCGCCCCGGAGATACCCACAGCCACGTAAACCCGCGCGGTGACCCAAGTGCCGGACGCACCGACCTGCCGATCACGGGCCATGAAGCCATCGTCTACCGCGACCCGCGAGGCGCCTTCGGTGGCGCCGAGTGCCGCAGCGGTCTGGTGGAACAGCGCCCAGTCCTTGACCCCGTTGCCGCCGGAGAAAATGAACTCGGCTTCGGCCATCGGAATCGCCGCCGGGTCCACCGCGACCGCGCCAAGATCCTCGATCCGCGACAGGCTGCGCGCAATCGTTGTGGATAACTCCACCGGCAGTGCCTCATGACGGGTTTCGCTGACCGGTTCGGCGCATTCGGCTGCGGCCAGAATCAAACGTGCGACCGGACGCGCCAGGTCTTGCAGGCCCGCGCCAGCGCGACCGATGCATTCCTGATCCTTGACTTGCCAGACCCGCGTTGCCGGGCGTTCGCCCAGTGCCGCGGCAAAACGCCGACCGAGTTCACCACCACCGCTGCGGCTGTCCGGCAGCAGCCAGTGGCGTGGATTGAACTGGTTATCCACAGCCCGCAGGCCCTGCACCCGTTGTTCCGGTGCATAACCGCTGAATTGCTCGCCCTCCAGTACCAGCAAGCGATCGACGCCGGCCGTGGCGAAGGCGTTCTCTTTGTGTTCGCCAAACACCACCGCCAGCACCGCGCCGTCGTTGCCGGCCAATTGATGAGCCAGGCCCAGCAAGTCGCGGTCGTGGCTGCTCAGGCGACCGCCAACCATGTCCGGCACCACGCTGATGTAAAACGCAGGGGCCGGTACCTGATGCAGCGGCAACTGCACTTCAACCGTGGCCGAGCGTTTGACCGCCCCGCCCTGTTGCGCGCCGCTGCGATCGATACGCTTGATGCCGTTGGGGCCGATGAAACCGATGCCGTGCAGGTTCTTGCGGATGACACCATTGGGGCCCATCCAGCTGTGTTGCGCCGGTTGCATCGCCGCGTGCAGCGGATGCAGACGGTTACGCGCAATCCATTCGGCGCGCGGGTCGCGGCGGATAATGTCGCTCATCAGTGGGCCTCCGCAGGTTCACGTTTGGCCGGTGCAGTCGGCTTGTTCGGCGCGGCGTCTTCGAGCAGCGCGTCGGCCACCAGTTCGGCGATGTCCTTGATCAGCGGACGCGGTTCGACCACACCCTCGAGCATCGCCGTGCACTGTGGACAACCTACTGCCACCAGCTCGGCGCCGGTCTCGCGGATGTCATCCATGCGCATGTCGGGAATCCGCTGCTTGCCCGGAATATCGGTGATCGGCGCGCCGCCACCGCCGCCGCAGCAGCGTGAGCGGAAGCCGGAACGTTGCATCTCTTTGACCTCGATGCCGAGGGCGCGCAGCACTTCGCGCGGTGCCTCGTACTCGCCGTTGTAGCGACCGAGGTAGCACGGGTCGTGGTAGGTCACGCTGTTGCCTTTGTGCTGACCGAGGTTCAGCGCACCGGCCTGAATGATTTCCGCCATGTAGGTGCTGTGGTGCTGCACCAGGTAGTTGCCGTCGAAGGCACCGTACTCGTTTTTCAGCACATGGAAGCTGTGCGGGTCGCAGGTGACGATGCGGTTGAAGTTGTATTTGGCCAGGGTCTGGATATTGCGTTTGGCGAGCAGCTGGAAGGTCGCTTCGTCGCCTAAACGCCGGGCCACGTCACCGCTGTCACGTTCTTCGAGGCCGAGTACGGCGAAGTCGACCTTCGCGGCTTTCAGCACTTTGACGAACGCACGCAAGGTGCGCTGGTTACGCATGTCGAAGGCACCGTCGCCGACCCAGAACAGCACGTCGGTGGATTTCTTTTCGCTAAGCAGAGTGAGGTTCAGATCCGCCGCCCAGTTCATCCGCCCGCCCGGAGCGAAACCGCCGGGGTTGTCAGTGGCGATGAGGTTTTCCAGGACCTCGGCACCCTTGTTCGGGGTCGCGCCTTTTTCCAGCGTCAGATGGCGGCGCATGTCGACGATGGCGTCGACGTGCTCGATCATCATCGGGCATTCCTCGACGCAGGCGCGGCAGGTGGTGCACGACCACAGGGTTTCGGCATCTACCAGACCATTGACGATAGGTTGATGCGGATTGCCGCTGTGCTCACCGATTGGCTTGCCCGGATAAGGGCTACCGGCAAACTTCGCGTCAGTGCCGCCAGCCAGGCCGACGACCATGTCCTGAATCAGCTTTTTCGGGTTCAGCGGCTGGCCGGCAGCGAAGGCCGGGCACGCCGCTTCGCACTTGCCGCACTGCACGCAGGCGTCAAAACCGAGCAACTGGTTCCAGGTGAAGTCCTTGGGTTTTTCCACGCCGAGCGGCGCGCTTGGATCATTCAGATCCAGCGGTTTCAAACCGGTGGAACGACCGCCGCCAAAGCGCTCGGCGCGGCGGTGCCAGGCCAGGTGCAGGGCGCCGGCGAAGGCGTGCTTCATCGGCCCGCCCCAGGTCATGCCGAAGAACAGCTCCGACACGCCCCACAAAACGCCGAGCCCGAGAATCGCCGCCAGCAGCCAGCCGCCGAAGTTCTCCGGGAGAATTCCGGCCACCGGCAGGGTCACCAGGAAGAACGAGGCGGAGAAAGCCAGCAGGCTTTTCGGCAGGCGCATCCACGGGCCTTTCGACAACCGTGCCGGCGGGTTGAGCCGGCGCCGGTAAACGAAGAGCGCACCGACGAACATCACCGCCGTCATCAACAGCAGCGCATAGCCGAGGATGCGGTTATGCAGGCCGAAACCGTGCACCAGAATCGCCAGCACGATCGACGCCACCGCACCACCGGCCGTGGCGACGTGGGTGTTGGCAATGTATTTGTCCCGCGCCACCACGTGGTGCAAGTCGACCATGTAACGCTTGGGCATGGCCAACAGGCCGCCGAGCAGATCGACCTTCGAGGCCCGGCCCCGACGCCACATGGCCACCCGCCGCAACGCACCCAGCACCGCAAGGGCCAGGGCTGCGAACAACAGGATTGGAAGAAGGGTGTTCAACATGGTGAAGCTCCCACCAGTACAGCCTGGAGAAACACGGTCCGCTTTACTGTGGGAGCGAGCCTGCTCGCGAAAGCGCTGGGTCAGTCGACATCATCGTCAACTGACAGATTGCATTCGCGAGCAGGCTCGCTCCCACAGGGTTTGGTGCAAGTCTTAGAAGTCTTTGCAAAGGCGCAACGCGTCATAGATCGCAGCATGGGTATTACGCTGCGCCACGCAGTCACCGATGCGGAACAGCAAGTAGCCGTCACCGGTGCTGCTCAACGATGGCTGCGGCTGGATAGCGAACAGCGCTTCGACGTCGATCTGGCCCTTGTTGCGCGAACCCTCTTTGAGCGCGTAGTAGATCTCCTCATCCGGACGCACGCCGTTTTCCACCACCACCTGATCGACCACCCGCTCCTCTTTGGCGCCGGTGTATTCGTTCTCCAGCACCGCCACCAGCTTGTCGCCTTCGCGGTAGACCTTTTCCAGCATCATGTCGCCGGTCATGATCACTTCTTTCGGGTACATGCTGCGGTAGTAAGTCGGGAACGATGTACCGCCGATGGCCACGCCCGGCTTGATGTCGTCGGTGACGATCTCGACCTGGCTGCCCTTGTCGGCGAGGAAGTCGGCCACCGACATCCCGGTGAACTCGCAGATGGTGTCGTAGACCAGCACGTTCTTGCCCGGCGCGACCTTGCCGTCGAGCACGTCCCAGCTGCTGACCACCAACCCTTCGGCGGCGCCCCAGTGTTCGTTCTGCTCAAGGAATGGATGCCCACCGACCGCCAGCACCACCACGTCCGGACGCAGATCCATAATGGTTGCCGCATCGGCCGCAGTGCCCAGACGCAGGTCGACTTTCAGCCGCGCCAGTTCCAGCTGGAACCAGCGGGTGATGCCGGCGATCTGGTCCCGTTGCGGCGCTTTCGACGCGGTAGTGATCTGCCCGCCGATAAATTCTTTCTTCTCGAACAGGGTCACGTCGTGGCCACGCTCGGCAGAGACGCGTGCTGCTTCCATCCCGGCCGGGCCGGCACCAACGATCACCACTTTGCGTTTGACGCCTGTGGACTTCTCGATGATGTGCGGCACGCCCATGTATTCACGAGAGGTCGCGGCGTTCTGGATGCACAGCACGTCCAGACCTTGATACTGACGGTCGATGCAGTAGTTGGCGCCGACGCACTGTTTGATCTGGTCGATCTGGCCCATCTTGATCTTGGCGATCAGGTGCGGGTCGGCGATGTGCGCGCGGGTCATGCCGACCATGTCGACGTAACCGCCTTCAAGGATGCGCGTGGCCTGGTTCGGGTCCTTGATGTTCTGCGCGTGCAGCACCGGAACCTTGACCACTTCCTTGATCCCGGCCGCCAGATGCAGGAACGGCTCCGGCGGATAACTCATGTTCGGAATCACGTTGGCCAGGGTGTTGTGGGTGTCGCAACCCGAGCCGACGACGCCGATGAAATCGAGCATCCCGGTGTCGTCGTAATACTTGGCGATCTGCTTCATGTCCTCGTGGGACAGACCGTCCGGGTGGAACTCGTCACCGCAGATACGCATGCCCACGCAGAAGTCGTCACCGACCTCGGCACGCACGGCTTTCAGTACTTCCAGGCCAAACTTCATCCGGCCTTCGAAGCTGCCACCCCATTCGTCGGTACGCTTGTTGACGCGCGGGCTCCAGAACTGGTCGATCATGTGCTGGTGCACGGCCGACAGCTCGACACCGTCCAGGCCACCGGCCTTGGCGCGGCGCGCCGCCTGGGCGTAGTTGCCGATCACCCGCCAGATCTCTTCCGGCTCGATGGTCTTGCAGGTCGCACGGTGCACGGGTTCACGGATACCCGACGGCGACATCAGGGTCGGCCAGTGGAAACCATCCCAACGCGAGCGTCGGCCCATGTGGGTAATCTGGATCATGATCTTGGCGCCATGCTTGTGCATGGCGTCGGCCAGATTCTGGAAGTGCGGGATGATCCGGTCGGTGGACAGGTTGACCGAACTCCACCATTGCTGCGGACTGTCGATGGCGACCACCGACGAACCGCCGCAGATCGCCAGGCCAATGCCGCCCTTGGCTTTCTCTTCGTAGTATTTGACGTAGCGCTCGGTGGTCATGCCACCGTCAGTCGCGTAGACCTCAGCGTGCGCGGTGCTGAGCACGCGGTTGCGGATGGTCAATTTGCCGATCTGGATCGGCTGGAACATTGCTTCGAAAGCCATGGCGGGTTCCTCGACTTACAACGGCTTGACGGTGAACAGGCCGTCGTCGTGGCCTTCTTCGGAGCCACCGTAGACTTGCTCGGCAACCGTACGAATCTTGCTGCCGCGAGCGGCGAGGATCTGGTCCATGGCGCCGGCAAACCAGCCGGTGAACATGTAGTCAACCTTGCGCCCGACCTTGCCGTAGACGTAGACGAACGCGGAGTGTTCGAGCTTGACGCTGGCGGTACCTTTGTCGAGGTCGATGTCCTGGATCTTGAACAGGCCCCAACCGCGTTGCGACAGGCGCTTCATGTAATGTTCGAACACCGCGACGCCTTCCAGGCCGTGGCATTCGGCTTCTTTTTCGCACCAGTGCCAGGCGGACTTGTAGCCGGCCTTGTAGAGGATCTCGGCATAGGCGTCGGCGCCCAGCACTTCCTCGATACCCATGTGGTTGTTGACGAAGAAGTGACGTGGCACGTAGAGCATCGGCAGGGCGTCGGAGGTCCAGACACCGGTCTCGCTGTCGACTTCGATTGGCAATTGCGGGGCGATCTTGGCCATGGAAACTTAACTCCAGAAAATTCGGTTTGTTGCCCCCGGCACGAACGGCCGGGGGAAAGGATTCAGAAGTGCGGTGGCTTATTCGCCCCAAACATCTTTCAAGACGTTGACCCAGTTCTCGCCCATGATCTTGCGCACCACTCGCTCGGGGTGGCCGCGCTTGAGCAGGGTTTCGGTCAGGTTCGGGAACTCGCCGACGGTGCGGATGCCCAGCGGGTTGATGATCTTGCCGAAGCTGGTCAGACGGCGGGCGTAGCCCTTGTCGTGGGTCAGGTATTCGAAGAAATCCTGGCCGTGACCCTGGGTGAAGTCGGTGCCGATGCCGATGGCGTCTTCGCCGACGATGTTCATGGTGTATTCGATGGCTTCGGCGTAATCGTCGATGGTCGAATCGATGCCCTTGGCGAGGAATGGTGCAAACATGGTCACGCCGACAAAACCGCCGTGGTCAGCAATGAACTTCAGTTCAGCATCGGACTTGTTGCGTGGGTGCTCTTTCAGACCCGACGGCAGGCAGTGGGAATAGCAGACCGGTTTTTTCGATTCGAGGATGACTTCTTCGGAAGTCTTGGAGCCGACGTGGGACAGGTCGCACATGACGCCGACGCGGTTCATCTCGGCGACGATTTCGCGACCGAAGCCCGACAGGCCGCCGTCACGCTCGTAGCAACCGGTGCCGACCAGGTTCTGGGTGTTGTAGCACATCTGCACGATGCCGACGCCGAGCTGCTTGAACACCTCGACATAGCCGATCTGGTCTTCGAACGCGTGGGCGTTCTGGAAGCCGAAAAGGATGCCGGTCTTGCCCTGCTCCTTGGCGCGGCGGATGTCGGCGGTGGTGCGCACCGGCATCACCAGGTCACTGTTTTCGCGGATCAGCTTCTGGCTGGCGGCAATATTGTTCACGGTCGCCTGAAAGCCTTCCCACACCGACACAGTGCAGTTGGCCGCCGTCAGACCGCCCTTGCGCATGTCTTCGAACAGCTCGCGGTTCCATTTGGCAATGATCAGACCGTCGATAACGATGCTGTCGGCGTGTAATTCGGCTGGGCTCATCAGGCGTCCCCTTATTGGCGATTCATGCGCCGAATCGTCTGCCGGCGCTTTGGGGCCAGCATATGCCTCGGTGCCGGGGCGACCGGGTGCAAAAACGACAGGGGAATTGCCGAAAGCGTCAATCCGCGACAAAGGGTCGCCAGGCGCCCCGATCAGCTACCTGTTCAAGCCCGCCAGCTTGAGCCAGAATCTGGTGCATCTTGGATACACCACTGGATTAGAGCGGCGACAACCATGAAATCGATCTTCCTGGCTTTGGCACTGATGGCGACCGGCGTACACGCCGCCGAAGACACCGACAACAACCCGTGCGACGCGGTGGAAAACGACGTCCAGACCCTGGAATGCTCGACCTACAGCCGCACCACCGCCGAAGACCTGCTCAAGGACAACTACGCCAGCCTCAACGAGCGCATGCAGACCACCTACGGCAAAAACGCCGCGCAACTGGCCGACATCACCGCCAAACTGAAAACCGCCCAGCAACAATGGCTGAAAACCCGCGACGCCGATTGCGCCGTGGAAGCCTTCCCCGCCACCGAAGGCAGCAAGGCGTTCAAGATTGCGCAGAATGACTGCGTGGCACGGATGAGTGACGAACGGTCGGAGTTTTTGGAGTCGATTGGGCAGGAGTGATCCTGGAATTTCGGCAACATGCCGACAAACGTTGTTGATTGGCCGACTGGAAAATATAAGTAAAGATTCGAAAATCTTATAAAAGACTTATATTTCCAGTGCCATGACTCAATCTGTCGACATCCAAATCATCAACGATGCCGAAGGCAACCCGGCCTTCGTAGTCATTCCCTACGCTCAATACGTCGCGCAGAAAATGCAACCCGATCTGATCCCGCATGAGGTGGTTAGTCGCATGGTCGACGGGGCGACACCGATCCGTGCCTGGCGCGAACACCTGAACCTGACTCAGGAAGAAGTGGCAAAACGTCTGGGAATTTCCCAGCCGGCGTTCGCTCAACAGGAAACGGTAGCTAAGCCACGCAAGGCAACCCGCGAGAGAATTGCCGCAGCGTTCGGCATCACCGCCAATCAGCTTGAGTTGTAGGCTGCCCTCTTCATTCAAAGGAATTCCCATGAACATCTGCGGCATCGAAATCAAAGGCAGCGAAGCGATCATCGCCGTGGCCTCCCTTGACGGGGCAACGCTGAGCCATGTGGCGCTCAACACCAAGAAAATCGCCCTCGACGATGATGACGAGGCAGCCAACGTCAAACGCTTCGCGGCGCAGGTCGCTTCGTTTGTGCGCGAGCATTCGATTGATCGGATTGCGATCAAGAAGCGCAGCAAGAAGGGTGAGTTTGCCGGTGGGCCGACCACGTTCAAGATCGAAGGTGTGTTTCAGTTGCTGGAGGGGTGCGAGGTAACGCTATTGTCGCCGCAGACGATCAATGCGCAGGCCAAGAAGCACAACTTTGAGCTGCCGGGGACGCTGAACAAGTATCAGCATGAGGCTTACAAGGCGGCGTGTTCGGCGTTGGTGAAGAAGTAACCTTTTCTTCAGACACTGAAGATCAAAAATGTGGGAGCGGGCTTGCTCGCGAATGCGGAGTGTCAGTCGACACATGAGTTGACTGATCCACCGCATTCGCGAGCAAGCCCGCTCCCACATTGGTTTTGTGTACATTCATTCAGGCTTGGGCGGTACGCCGGTCTTCGCGGGGGCAGCGAGCGAACCTCGCTCGATAGCTGCGGGTGAAATACGACGGTGATTCAAAGCCGCAGGCGATGCTGACTTCGAGCACGCTCATATCGGTCTGACGCAACAGCTGCCGGGCTTTCTCCAATCGCAGGCGCAGATAAAAATTGCTCGGTGTGTCGTTCAGATGCAGCCGAAACAGGCGCTCCAGTTGCCGCCGTGTCACCTTGATCGATTCCGCCAGTTGCAGCGTGGTCAGCGGTGGTTCGCTGTGTTGCTCCATCTCGCCAATCACTTGCACCAACTTCTTGTTGCTGATGCCGTAACGCGTGGCGACTTCCATGCGCTGGTGGTCCTTGCGCGGACGAATCCGCCCCAGCACGAACTGCTCGCTGACCTGGATGGCCAGTTGCGGGCCATGGGCCTGGGCGATCAGGTCGAGCATCAAATCGATGGAGGCGGTGCCACCCGCCGAGGTAATGCGCCGCCGATCGATCTCGAACAGTTCCTGCGTCACGCTGAGCTGTGGATAAGACTCTTTGAACGCATCGATGGCTTCCCAGTGCAGGGTCAGGCGATGACCGTCGAGCAGGCCGGCCTCCGCGAGGACGAAGCTGCCGGTGTCGATAGCGCCAAGGGTCACGCCTTCGTTGTCCAGGCGTCGCAGCCAGTGCTCAAGGGTCGGCGTGGCGAACTTCAACGGTTCGAATCCGGCCACCACTAACAGCGTCGCGCCTTTCTTCAGCGGCTCCAGCGCCGCGTCGGCGTTGACCGACATGCCATTGCTCGCCAGCACCGCCCCGCCATCGGCGCTGAGCACGTGCCAGCGGTACAGCTCGCCACGAAAACGGTTGGCTACCCGCAGCGGTTCGATCGCGGAGATAAAGCCGATGGCGGAAAACCCCGGCATCAGCAGAAAGTAGAAATCCTGGGACATGGGCGCACTCGGTTAGCGGGTAGCGTGGATCGTTGATACGCCGATTGTCGTCAGCGTTCAAGCGCACAGGTCGCTACAGTGCAAGAGCCAGTCGCCGCAGTGCGCTTTCAAAGGCCTACAGCTGCGTAACTTTGCATCACCGGCACGCCAGATGCCGGAACTCACAATAACGACCTGCCGAGGAACCCGACATGAAACGACTGATCAGCAGCTGTGTTCTTGCACTCAGCGGTACCGCTTTCTTGAGCGCCAGCGTCATGGCAGCCGAACCTGCGTCGTGCCAGAACGTGCGCATGGGCGTCGTCAACTGGACCGACGTGATCGCCACCAGTGCCATGACCCAAGTGCTGCTCGATGGCCTCGGCTACAACACCAAACAGACCAGCGCGTCCCAGCAAATCATCTTCGCCGGGATCCGCGATCAGCGGCTGGACCTGTTCCTCGGTTACTGGAACCCGCTGATGACCCAGACCATCACCCCGTTCGTCGATGCCAACCAGGTCAAAGTCCTGCCGGCACCAAGCCTGAAGGACGCCCGCGCCACCCTCGCGGTGCCGACCTATCTGGCGGACAAGGGCCTGAAAACCTTCGCCGACATCGCCAAATTCGAGAAGGAGCTGGGCGGCAAGATCTACGGCATCGAGCCGGGTTCGGGCGCCAACACGCAGATCAAGGCGATGATCGCCAAGAACCAGTTCGGCCTCGGCAAATTCCAGCTGGTCGAGTCCAGCGAAGCCGGGATGCTCGCCGCCGTCGACCGCGCCGTGCGCCGCAAGGAAGCCGTGGTGTTCTTCGGCTGGGCGCCGCACCCGATGAACGTCAACGTGCAGATGACTTATCTCACCGGCAGCGAGGACGCCCTCGGCCCGAACGAAGGCATGGCCACGGTATGGACGGTCACCGCGCCGAAATACGCTGAACAGTGCCCGAACATCGGTCGGCTGCTGAGCAACCTGACGTTCACCGCCGAAGACGAGAGCCGGATGATGCAGCCACTGCTCGATCACAAGGACGCCTTCGAGTCGGCCAAGCAATGGCTCAAGGATCACCCCGAAGACAAGCAGCGCTGGCTGGAAGGTGTGACCACCTTCGACGGCAAACCGGCCGCTGAAAATCTGCAACTGACCAGTAAATAACCCCCGTTTGAAAAGCCCCTCACCCTAACCCTCTCCCCAGGGAGAGGGGACTGACCGACGCTTCGCAGCCCGAGAAAGGGCTGCGAACAGACTCAACACGCCTGAAGGAAACCGCACCATGAACCACGACGTCATCATCACCTGCGCACTTACCGGTGCTGGCGACACGACCGCCAAGAGCCCCCACGTGCCGGTCACCCCGAAACAGATCGCCGCGGCTGCGGTGGAAGCGGCCAAGGCCGGCGCCACCGTCGTCCATTGCCATGTGCGCGACCCGCAGACCGGCAAGTTCAGCCGTGACGTGGCGCTGTATCGCGAAGTGATGGAGCGCATCCGTGAGGCCGACGTCGACATCATCGTCAACCTCACCGCCGGCATGGGCGGCGACCTCGAAATCGGCGCTGGCGAGCACCCGATGGAGTTCGGCCCGAACACCGACCTGGTCGGCCCGCTGACCCGTCTGGCCCACGTTGAAGAGTTGCTGCCGGAAATCTGCACCCTCGATTGCGGCACGCTGAACTTCGGCGACGGCGACACCATTTATGTCTCGACCCCGGCGCAACTGCGCGCCGGCGCCAAGCGCATCACCGAGCTGGGGGTGAAGGCCGAACTGGAGATTTTCGACACCGGCCACCTGTGGTTTGCCAAGCAGATGATCAAGGAAGGTTTGCTCGACAACCCGCTGTTCCAGCTGTGCCTGGGCATCCCGTGGGGCGCGCCGGCCGACACCACCACCATGAAAGCCATGGTCGACAACCTGCCTGCCGATGCGGTGTGGGCAGGGTTCGGCATCGGCCGCATGCAGATGCCGATGGCCGCGCAAGCGGTGCTGCTCGGCGGCAACGTGCGGGTTGGTCTGGAAGACAACCTGTGGCTGGACAAGGGCGTGCTGGCGACCAACGGTCAACTGGTCGAACGCGCCAACGAGATCCTCAGCCGCCTCGGCGCCCGCGTGCTGACCCCGGCTGAGGGTCGCAAAAAGATGGGGCTGACCCAGCGCGGCTGACCCAGCACTCATTTCCCCCTGTGGGAGCGGGATTGCTCGCGAAGGCGTTGGCTCTGCCCATAAAGATGCGTCGGATGTACCGGCCTCTTCGCGAGCAAGCCCGCTCCCACAGTTTTTTGTGCCAAATTCAGGAAATCACCATGAGCTTTATCACCGACATCAAAACCTTCGCCGCCCTCGGCAGCGGTGTCATCGGCAGCGGCTGGGTCGCGCGTGCCCTCGCCCATGGCCTCGACGTGGTGGCCTGGGACCCGGCGCCCGGCGCTGAAGCTGCGCTGCGCAAACGCGTGGCGAATGCCTGGGGTGCGCTGGAGAAAAACGGTCTGGCACCCGGCGCCTCGCAGGATCGTTTGCGCTTTGTCGCGACCATCGAAGAATGCGTGCGCGATGCCGATTTCATTCAGGAAAGTGCCCCGGAACGCCTCGAGCTGAAACTCGATCTGCACAGCAAAATCAGCGCAGCGGCCAAGCCTGATGCCTTGATCGGATCGAGCACTTCCGGCCTGTTGCCGAGCGAATTCTACGAGAGCTCGACCCACCCTGAACGCTGCGTGGTCGGGCACCCGTTTAACCCGGTTTACCTGCTGCCGCTGGTGGAAGTGGTCGGCGGCAAGAACACCGCGCCCGAGGCCGTGCAAGCGGCGATGAAAGTCTACGAATCCCTCGGCATGCGCCCGCTGCATGTGCGCAAGGAAGTGCCGGGATTCATCGCTGACCGTCTGCTCGAAGCGCTGTGGCGCGAGGCGCTGCACCTGGTCAACGACGGCGTGGCGACCACTGGCGAGATCGACGACGCGATCCGTTTTGGCGCCGGTCTGCGCTGGTCGTTCATGGGCACGTTCCTGACCTATACGCTGGCCGGCGGTGACGCGGGGATGCGCCACTTCATGTCGCAGTTCGGCCCGGCGTTGCAGTTGCCGTGGACCTATCTGCCGGCACCGGAACTGACCGACAAGCTGATCGACGATGTGGTCGATGGCACCAGCGATCAGCTTGGCCGCCACAGCATTTCAGCACTGGAGCGCTATCGTGATGACTGCCTGCTGGCGGTGCTGGAGGCGGTGAAGACCACCAAAGAAAAGCATGGAATGAGTTTCAGCGAGTGATGTGTCTGGCTTGAAACTGCTGCCCTCACCCTAACCCTCTCCCGGGGGGAGAGGGGACTGACCGAGGTGAATGGGCGAGTTACACCGACTTGAAATACCGAGCCGAACACAGGCTTTGAAAAGCCCCCGATCTGCTCCCTTTCCCCCTCTCCCCTATGGGGAGAGGGCTGGGGTGAGGGGTGGCTTTTGATCTTGATGACCCTTCAACTGCCGGAACCAACACCATGCCCACTCTCACCACCTACCAAACTACCATAATCCCCGACTGGGTCGACTACAACGGCCATCTGCGCGACGCCTTCTACCTGCTGATTTTCAGCTACGCCACCGACGCGCTGATGGACCGTCTCGGCATGGACAGCAACAACCGCGAAGCCAGCGGCCACTCGTTGTTCACCCTCGAACTGCACCTGAATTATCTGCACGAAGTGAAGCTCGACGCCGAGGTCGAGGTGCGCACGCAGATCATCGGTCACGACAGCAAACGCCTGCACCTCTATCACAGCCTGCACCTGGCCGGCGACGACAAGGAACTGGCCGGTAACGAGCAGATGCTGTTGCACGTCGATCTCGCCGGCCCACGTTCCGCGCCGTTCACCCCGGACACCTTGAGCCGCCTGCAAGCCATCGCCGCCGAGCAAGTCGATCTGCCCGCCCCGGCTTACATCGGTCGGGTCATCGCCCTGCCACCCGCCCGTTAATCCCTCCCACGCAAGGAGCCGCCATGCACACTGCTGCTGTTGCCGATTTTCGTACTTATCCGTTGATCAGCGCGCTGAGCGGCGTGCAGAACCTGGCGGATCGCGTTTCGCTTGCCTGGGCCGACGGCCGCGTCAGCCCGTTCCATCACGTCTGGTTGCGAGATAACTGCCCGTGCGAGCAGTGCGTCTACAACGTCACCCGCGAACAGGTATTCGAGATCGTCGATGCTGCGCCGGATCTCGTCCCCGCCAACGCGCACATCGACAGCGACGGCTGTCTGCAGATCGACTGGCAGGACGGCCATCGCAGTCGCTTCGATCCGGGCTGGCTGCGCGCGCACGCCTATGACGACGAGTCCCGCGCCGAACGTCTGGCCGCCAAACCCAAGGCTTACCTGTGGCGCAGCGATTTGCAGCTACCGGTATTCGACTATTCAGCGCTGATGAACGACAACGGCGCGCTGCTGCAATGGCTGATCGCGGTGCGCGACATCGGCCTGACGCAAGTACGCGGCGTGCCCACCGAACCCGGTTCGCTGAAGCTGATCGCGCAGCGCATTTCGTTCATCCGCGAGAGCAACTTCGGCGTGCTGTTCAACGTGCAGTCCAAGACCGATGCCGACAGCAACGCCTACACCGCTTTCAACCTGCCGTTGCACACCGACTTGCCGACTCGCGAACTGCAACCGGGTCTGCAATTTCTGCATTGCCTGGTGAATGATGCCGAGGGTGGCGAGAGTATTTTTGTCGACGGTTTTGCGATTGCCGACGCGTTGCGTCAGGAAGCACCGGAGCTGTTTCAGGCGCTGTGCGAGATCCCCGTGGAATTCCGCAACAAGGATCGCCACAGCGACTATCGCTGCCTGGCGCCGATCATTGCGCTGGACGCGTTGGGCCGGGTCGCGGAGGTTCGCATGGCGAACTTTCTGCGCGGAGCGTTCGATACATCGGTGGAGCAAATGCCGCTGCTGTACCGGGCCTATCGGCGCTTGATCGCCATGACCCGTGAGCCACGTTTTCGCCTGATGCAGCGACTCAATCCGGGTGAACTGTGGTGCTTCGATAATCGCCGCACGCTGCATGCGCGCAATGCGTTTGACCCGGCCACCGGGGCGCGGCATTTCCAGGGTTGCTACATCGATCGGGATGAGTTGTTGTCGCGGATTCTGGTGTTGCAACGGTAAACCGCGTCATCGTTCTTCGCGAGCCTGCTCGCGAAGGCGTCAGCGCCAACCACACCCCTCTCCCGGATTCACAGGCAAAAAAAGCCCCGATACAAGCCGTGACAGGATCGGGGCAGAGGGTACTGTTGAGGAGCTGCCAGTCGAGGGTGACCAAACCGTCTGTAGCGAGCTGAGGTCAGTGTGCCGACTCCCCTTGGCACTGAGTTAGCCGAAAACGACCTGTTCATAGCCGTCGCGGCCACTGCGACAAATCGCCCTTGCCGTGCCTCCACATGCCCACCAGAATCGAGTCACGACCTCCGTTGCCGAAGAAGGAAGCGCGCCATGATGTATGCCGATTTGATCGATCAGGAAGACTTGTTGGGCCAGCTCAAGGCATTGGGTTTTCAAGTGCCGAGCGGTTCGACCGCCGAGCAGGCCTGTGAGTGTGCTGTGCGTGGTCTGGACAATGTTCGCGCGTTTGAATTGCGCAAGATGGTCAAGGACATGTACACCAGCGGCGCCAGTATCCAGCCTGCGGTGCGCCAGGCGATCGACAAACAGTTGTTGCCGGCGTTGGCGGATTACCAGCAAAGCCATAGCGCCTGATAAATCCATTCGCGAGCAGGCTCGCTCCCACATTTGAAATGCATTCCAGGTGGGAGCGAGCCTGCTCGCGAAGAACGATGACTCGGTCTACAGCCTTACGCTGGCAAACGTCGACTCATTACGCGCCTGACTCAACGCCGACATCGGTCCCGATAGCGGCGACATCACGATCGCCTGCGGCAGCGGCAGCATCGCCACTTGCTGGGTGGTGTTGGAGCCTACGCGTTCGTCACGCGGCGGAATGCCGAAGTATTCGCGGTAGCACTTGGAGAAGTGCGGCGTCGAGACGAAACCACACACCGACGCGACTTCGATGATCGACATCGGCGTTTGCTTGAGCAATTGCCGCGCGCGGATCAGGCGCAGCTTCAAGTAGTAGCGCGACGGCGAGCAGTGCAGGTATTTCTGGAACAGCCGCTCCAGCTGTCGACGCGACACGGCGACGTACACCGCCAGTTCGTCGAGGTCGATCGGCTCTTCCAGATTGGCTTCCATCAGCGCGACGATTTCCTGCAGCTTCGGCTGGTTGGTGCCGAGCATATGCTTGAGCGGCACACGCTGATGATCCTGCTCGTTGCGGATGCGTTCGTAGACGAACATTTCCGAGATCGCGGCGGACAGTTCGCGACCGTGATCGCGGCTGATCAGGTGCAACATCATGTCCAGTGGCGCGGTGCCGCCGGAACTGGTGAAACGGTTACGGTCGAGGGTGAACAGACGGGTGCTCATCGCCACGCGCGGGAATGCTTCCTGCATCGCCGCCAGACATTCCCAGTGCACACTGCAATCGAAACCGTCGAGCAGACCGGCGCAAGCCAAAGCCCAACTGCCGGTGCACACTGCGCCCAGACGCTTGGACTGACGCGCCTGGCTCTGCAGCCATGACACGTGTTCACGGGTCACGGTGCGTTGAATGCCGATCCCGCCGCAGACGATCACGGTGTCCAGGGGCGGAGCTTTGTGCATGGAGGCATCGGGGGTGATTTGCAGACCGTCACTGGCCCACACCTGACCGCCATCGACGGTCAGTGTGCTCCAGCGATACAGCTCACGACCGGACAATTGGTTGGCCATGCGCAGGGGCTCGACTGCGGAGGCCAGAGAAATCAGCGTGAAATTGTCCAGCAGCAGAAAGCCGATGGATTGAGGCGCACGGTTCTGGGGTTGGGCCCCGGAGTTGAACGACGTCATCGCGGTATCTCCTCACACAAAGCGGGTGATGGCCTCAGGCGGAGGCTCTTGTTATTGCCGGCGTTCTCGCGTGGGAGACGGGCTTTGTTATGACAGAGCAATTGCCATGCCTAAAATTGAATGGCTGTTCAATAACTCCTGAAAACGACGTCGCGACGTGTCTATTCAAGACGTCGGACACACGGTGTTTCGAAGTGCCATCAGCGGCGCCGAGAGCCCTGCCCCGCTGCCCGTGAGCAGATCGGTAGCACTTGTGGGAACGGGCTTGCGCGCAGTTGTTTCAGAGTGTCACCGCAAGCACGGGTGACGGACGGCAGGGAGTGCGAATGGCGCACTGCGAGTGGGAAAAGCTCTTATCTGATTACGACGCGCTAAAAGGTGGCGCCTGCGGTTATGTGTGTTCCGTTAGCGAGCAGTTTTGACTGGTCTGGCCCCTTCGCGAGCAGGCTCGCTCCCACATTTGGAATGCATGCTCCTGTGGGAGCGAGCCTGCTCGCGAAGAACTCACCTTGGTGTCACTGACTCAGCACTCAACCGCGCTAACGGCCAAACCACCCCGCGAGGTCTCTTTATATTTGTCATGCATATCGGCGCCGGTATCACGCATGGTGCGGATCACCCGGTCCAGCGAGATGAAGTGCTGACCATCACCACGCAGGGCCATCTGCGCCGCGTTGATCGCCTTCACAGCGGCAATTGCGTTGCGCTCGATACACGGCACCTGCACCAGGCCGCCGACCGGATCGCAGGTCAGGCCGAGGTTATGTTCCAGGCCGATTTCCGCCGCGTTGCACAATTGCTCCGGAGTGGCACCGAGGATCTCCGCCAGTCCCGCCGCCGCCATCGCGCAGGCCGAACCAACCTCGCCCTGGCAGCCGACTTCGGCACCGGAGATCGAGGCGTTCTTCTTGCACAGAATCCCCACCGCCGCCGCGCCCAGGAAGTAATCGACCACATTGGCGTCGGTGACCGCTTCGCTGAACTTCATAAAGTAGTGCAACACCGCCGGGATGATCCCCGCCGCGCCATTGGTCGGCGCCGTGACCATGCGCCCGCCGGCAGCGTTTTCTTCATTGACCGCGAGGGCATACAGGTTGACCCACTCCATGGCACTGAGGGTCGAGCCGATCACGTTGGGCTTGTTCAACTCCTGCAGGCTGCGATGCAACTTGGCCGCGCGCCGGCGCACATTGAGACCGCCGGGAAGGATGCCTTCGTGCTTGAGGCCCTGCTCGACGCAATCCTGCATCGCCCGCCACAGCTTCATCAGCCCGGCACGGATTTCCTCTTCGCTGCGCCAGACCTTTTCGTTGGCCATCATCAGTTCGGCGACACGCAGGTTGTTCTTTTGGCACAGCTGCAGCAGTTCCACCGCGCTGGAAAAGTCGTAAGGCAATTCGGTGCGATCCAGATCGACCACACCGCTGGATGCCTGCGCCTGATCCACGACAAAACCGCCACCGACCGAATAGTAGGTGTCGCGATGAATCTCGCCGTGATCGCCTTCGGCAACCAGAGTCATGGCGTTGGGATGGAACGGCAGGTTTTCGTCGATCAGGCGCATGTCGCGGGCCCAGACAAACGGCACCGACAGACGACCATCCAATAACAGCGTGTGAGTTTCGCGCAGCGCCTGAATGCGCGGGCCGATCTGCGACGGGTCGATTGCGTCCGGCCATTCGCCCATCAGGCCCATGATCACTGCGTTGTCGCTGCCGTGGCCGATACCGGTAGCCGACAGTGAGCCGAACAGTTGCACTTCTATACGCCGTACCTGTTCGAGCAGATGCCGGTCGCGCAGCGCTTCGACAAACAGGGCGGCGGCGCGCATCGGGCCGACGGTGTGGGAACTGGACGGGCCGATGCCGATTTTGAACAGGTCGAAAACGCTGATAGCCATTGCTGCAGAGCTCCTGAGGATGCCGTTCCCGGGCGTTAAGCGCCCGCTGGCGGAGCTGCTACGCTCAAGCTGCGATCCGCCGGAATGCCCGCATCATCAGGCTTTTGTCAGGTCGCTCGGCGTCTGACACCGACGCACTCATGCCCACCAACGCCGTGCCGGTTTCCTCCCGTGTTTTCGCCGTTTTTATGCGGTTCAGATGGCCAAACGGGGCGGAAAAAAGCTGTAAACGACGTCACTGACACTGGATGCGACCATCCCTGTACTGGATACGACCCACCCTGTAGGCGTCAGATTTTCACTGGTACATGATCGTTATGACTCGATTGCAAGGCGCCGTGGTAGAGCTGTCTCCAGAACGCCATCCAACCGCAACCTATAAGTGCGGTGGTCCACAGTCGGAACACTGCCAAAAAAAACACCAAGGAGTCCATCCATGAAAGGTTCCCCGTCGTTGTTGTTGGCCGCCATGCTGAGTCTGCCGTTACTGGCTCAAGCCGCAGAACCGGCGCAGTGCAGTACCGTTAACTTCTCCGATGTCGGCTGGACCGACATCACCGCCACCACCGCCACCACGTCGGTGGTGCTCGACGCCCTCGGCTACAAGACCAAGACCACCATGATCTCAGTGCCCGTGACCTACAAGTCGCTGGCCGACGGCAAGAACATGGACGTGTTCCTCGGTAACTGGATGCCGACCATGGAAAACGACATCAAGGCCTACCGCGATGCCGGCACCGTCGAAGTGGTGCGCACCAACCTCAAGGGTGCCAAGTACACCCTCGCTGTACCGCAAGCCCTGTACGACAAGGGCTTGCATGACTTCGCCGACATCGCCAAATTCAAGAAAGAGCTCGATGGCAAGATTTACGGCATCGAGCCTGGCAACGACGGCAACCGCTTGATCCAGAGCATGATCGACAAGGACGCTTTCGGTTTGAAAACCGCCGGCTTCAAGGTCGTCGAATCGTCCGAAGCGGGCATGCTCTCGCAGGTCGACCGCGCGCAGAAACGCGACACCGCCGTGGTCTTCCTCGGCTGGGCGCCGCACCCGATGAACAAGCGCTTCAAGATTCAATACCTGACCGGCGGCGATGACTTCTTCGGCCCCGATTTCGGTGCTGCCACCGTGGCGACCAACACCCGCAAGGGCTACACCACCGAATGCAGCAACGTCGGTCAGTTGCTGAAGAACCTGGAGTTCACCGTCGACATGGAAAGTACCCTGATGGGCAACATCCTCGACGACAAGATGAAGCCTGAAGCGGCCGCCAAGGCCTGGCTGAAAAAGAACCCTCAGGTGCTCGATACCTGGCTCGCTGGCGTGACCACCATTGACGGTAAACCAGGCCTGGAGGCCGTGAAAGCCAAGCTCGCACAGTAATTGCCTTACGCCGGGCGAGTTCGCTCGCCCGGGCTGTTTATTCCTTGCATGCGGACGTTCACTACCATGCTGATTGATCAGAAAATCCCTTTAGGCCAGTACATCGCGGGCTTCGTTGAATGGTTGACGCAACACGGCGCCAGCACCTTCGACGCAATCGCCGTGACACTGGAAACGATGATCCACGGCGTGACGTTTGCGCTGACCTGGTTCAATCCCTTCGTCTTGATCGGCCTCATCGCCCTGCTCGCGCATTTCATCCAGCGCAAATGGGGGCTGACTGTTTTTGTGATTGCCTCGTTCCTGCTGATCCTCAACCTGGGGTACTGGCAGGAAACCATGGAAACCCTCGCCCAGGTCATGTTCGCGACCCTGGTCTGCGTGGTCATCGGCGTACCGCTGGGCATCGTCGCTGCGCACAAGCCGATGTTCTACACTTTAATGCGTCCGGTACTCGATCTGATGCAGACCGTACCGACCTTCGTTTACCTCATTCCTACCCTGACCCTCTTCGGGCTGGGTGTGGTGCCGGGCCTGATCTCCACGGTGGTGTTCGCCATCGCTGCACCGATCCGCCTGACCTACCTGGGCATCCGCGATGTCCCGCAAGAACTGATGGACGCCGGCAAGGCCTTCGGCTGCTCGCGTCGCCAATTGCTCTCACGGATCGAACTGCCTCACGCCATGCCGAGCATCGCTGCCGGCATCACCCAGTGCATCATGCTGTCGCTGTCGATGGTGGTGATCGCGGCACTGGTAGGCGCCGACGGACTCGGCAAACCGGTGGTCAACGCACTGAACACTGCTGATATCGCCCTGGGCTTCGAAGCGGGCCTGGCGATCGTACTGCTGGCGATCATGCTCGACCGTATCTGCAAACAACCCGACGCCAAAGTAGGGGGTGACGCATGAGCATAATTCGCTTCGATAACGTTGACGTGATCTTCACCAAGGATCCGCGCGAAGCACTGAAACTTCTCGATCAAGGTTTGACCCGCAGCGAGATCCTGAAAAAGACCGGGCAGATCGTCGGCGTGGAAAAGGCCAGTCTGGACATCAACAAAGGCGAGATCTGCGTACTGATGGGCCTGTCCGGCTCTGGCAAGTCGAGCCTGCTGCGCTGCATCAACGGCCTCAACACCGTGAGTCGCGGCAAGCTGTTCGTCGAGCACGAAGGCAAGCAGATCGATATCGCGTCCTGCACGCCGGCCGAACTGAAAATGATGCGCACCAAACGCATCGCCATGGTGTTCCAGAAGTTCGCCCTGATGCCGTGGCTGACGGTGCGCGAGAACATCAGTTTCGGTCTGGAAATGCAGGGCCGACCGGAAAAGGAACGGCGCAAGCTGGTGGACGACAAGCTCGAACTGGTGGGCCTGACCCAATGGCGCAACAAGAAGCCCGATGAACTCTCCGGCGGCATGCAGCAGCGGGTCGGCCTGGCCCGGGCACTGGCGATGGACGCCGACATTCTGCTGATGGACGAACCGTTCTCGGCACTCGACCCGCTGATCCGTCAGGGCCTGCAGGACGAACTGCTGGAACTGCAACGCAAGCTGAGCAAGACCATCGTGTTTGTGAGTCACGATCTCGACGAAGCACTGAAACTGGGTAGCCGCATCGCGATCATGAAGGACGGCCGGATCATCCAGTACAGCGTGCCGGAAGAGATCGTGCTCAACCCGGCGGACGACTATGTGCGCACCTTCGTAGCCCACACCAACCCGCTCAACGTTCTGTGCGGGCGCAGCCTGATGCGCACGCTGGACAACTGCAAACGCATCAACGGTTCGGTGTGCCTCGACCCGGGCGGCGATTCGTGGCTGGACCTGGCCGAAGGCAACACAATCAAGGGTGCGCGGCAGAACGGTTCGGTGCTGAACCTGCAGAACTGGGCACCGGGGCAAGCAGTGGAAGCCCTGGAGCGCAAGCCGACCCTGGTGGACTCGAACATCGGCATGCGCGACGCGCTGCAGATTCGCTACCAGACCGGCAACAAACTGGTGCTGCACGACAACAACCATGTGGTGGGGATTCTTGGCGACAGCGAGCTGTATCACGCGTTGCTGGGCAAGAACCTGGGGTAAGGCGGGATGAAAAAAAGGGATCGCGGTGAGCGATCCCTTTTTTATTGAGTCAGGGAAAGCCCCCTCACCCTAGCCCTCTCCCAGAGGGAGAGGGAACCTACCAAGTTGTCTTTCGCTATACATCGACCTGAAAGATCGAGTCGATTATGGATTCAACAACGTTCTTTCAGGTCGGCGGATTTCTGCAATATCTCCCAATCAGTCCCCTCTCCCTCCGGGAGAGGGTTAGGGTGAGGGGAGCTTTTGATCCTAGCTATAGACACGGCCAAGGAGCTGCCGATGGCTTTCAAACTGATCGAGCACATCGCGTGTGATCTGATCCTGCGTGAAGCCCATCAGGTCGTAGTCCTGGCTGCCGTTGTGCAAATACACCTCGGCGCGGTAGTAACGCTGGCGCGCTTCATCGGACTGGGCCGATTCGGTCGGGGTCGCCAGGTAGCCGTCCAGGCTCACTTCATAGACGAAAGGGTTGCCCTCTTCCATCTCGACGCGCACGCCCATGCAGCGTTTGGATTTGCCCAGCAGCGTCTGCACTTCCAGGCCCTGTGCCCGCATTTGTGCAGCAGCGTCTTCCAGCGCCGGGCTGACCTGCTTGTCCATGAAGCGCTGCACCACCGATTGGCTCGGTTGCAGGTCCAGTTGCGTCAGACGCTCGCTGAAACCACGACGACCGCGCTCAGCCAGTTGCGCCTGCTCCTGTTCGATCTGCACATCCTGGCGCATGGCCTTGTGCAGTCCGAACATGAAGAACACCAGCACCACCGAGAACGGCAGACCGGCCAGCACCACCATGGTTTGCATGGCTTCGAAGTTACCGGCGAACAGCAGACCGATGGTCACCAGCGTGATCACCACCGACCAGAAGATCCGCAGCCAGTGCGGCGCATCTTCATCAACGTTGCCGCCCTTGCAGGACAGATTCGCCATCATCACCGCGCCGGAGTCGGCCGGAGTCAGGAACAGCACGAAACCCACGAAGATCGACACACCGATAACGACTTTCGACGCCGGGTAGTGTTCCAGCAACTGGTAGATCGCCATCGACGGCTGTTCCAGCGCCGTCTTGCCGAGTTCCACCGCCCCCTGGTTCATCACCAGATCCAGTGCCGAGTTACCGAAGATCGACAGCCACGCCAGGGTGAAACCCAGCGGAATCAGCAGTACGCCAGCGACCAGCTCACGCACGGTACGACCACGGGAAATACGCGCGATGAACATGCCGACGAATGGCGCCCAGGAAATCCACCAGGCCCAGTAGAACAGCGTCCACAGGCCCAGCCAGCGGTCGGACTTGGCGTTGTCGCCTTCGTAGACGTACAGGTCGAAGGTCTTCAGCACCACGCCGTTAAGGTAGTCGCCGATGTTCTGCACGAAGCCGTTGAGCAAGTGCAAGGTCGGGCCGAACAACAGGACGAAAATCAGCAGGCCGCTGAACAGCACGATGTTCAGGTTGGACAGACGACGGATGCCGTTTTCCACACCGGACACGGCAGCGATGGTCGCCACGGTGCTCATCACGATGATCACGATCAGCAGGTTGGTGTTGCTGTGCTCCATGCCGAACAGGTTTTCCAGGCCGGAGGACACCTGCAGCGAGCCGATCCCCAGGTTGGTCACCAGGCCCAGCAGGGTCACGAACATGCCGAAGCCGTCCACCGCGTGACCGGCCGCGCCTTTGACCCAACGCTCGCCGACCAGTGGATACAGCGCCGAACGCAGGGCCAGCGGCTGGTTATGACGGTACGCGAAGTACGCCACGGCCAGACCGACCAGTGCGTAGATCGCCCAGCCGTGCAGGCCCCAGTGCAGGAAAGTCAGTTGCACCGCCTGACGCGCGGCCAGGTTGGTGGCCGCTGCGCCTTCCGGCGGATTGAAGTAGTGGTCCAGCGGCTCGGACGCGCCGAAGTACAGCAGCGAAATACCGATACCCGACGAGAACAGCATCCCCGCCCAGGCGCCGTAGCTGAAATCCGGGGTGTCGTCCTTGCTGCCCAGTTTGAGTTTGCCGTACGAGGAAAACGCCAGGCCCACCACAAACACCAGGTAAGCGGCGATCACCACCATGTAGTACCAGCCGAAGCTGCGCGACAACCAGGCCTGAGCCATACCCAACATTCTGCCGGCCTCTTGCGGGGCGATGATCAGAATGGCGGTCAACAACAGAATCAACGCGGTAGAGGTGTAAAACACCCAACCGTTGACCGTCACCTTCTCGGGCGGGGTCTTTATTAGCGAGGCAGAACTCATGGCACAAATGCTCCAGGCAGTGCGAGAGAAGAACACAAGGCAACACGGAACCCGACCAATCGGTTAGTTGGCAGCCGACCGGCGGGTGATATAAAGACACCCCGAAAAAAGCCCGAACCTGCCGAAATGGCGTTGCGAATCGCTTTCGTGGCCAAAGCTGTGCGGACGTTCATCCGAAACCTGGCCCCGAGCGTCTTGCCCATTCAACACGTCCATCGAACAGCGAACCGCGCCATGCCCCACGCAGGTTTCAAGCATTTTCGGATGTCGTTTTATCGCCATTTACAAGCAGAAAAAATCTGTAGGCAGCGACGATTTGTCGCAGATCTTATTCTTTGTTGATTGAACGTTCAATCAAAACAAAATAGACTGGCCCTCAATCCGATAGGCGTTTATCGCCCGTTGGAAGGCCTAAGGAGATGTGCAAGATGCCCAAGGTCGGTATGCAACCCATCCGCCGCCAACAACTGATCGAAGCCACGTTGCAAGCGGTCGATCAGGTCGGTATGGGGGACGCCAGCATTGCGCTGATCGCCCGTTTGGCCGGTGTCTCGAATGGCATCATCAGTCACTATTTTCAGGACAAGAACGGCCTGATTGCCGCCACGATGCGGTATCTGATGAATGTCCTCAGCGAGAACGTCACCGCGCGCCGACAGGCGCTGGCAGACAGCAGCCCACGGGCGCATCTGCAGGTGATCATCGAAGGCAACTTCGACGCCAGCCAGGTCAATGGCCCGGCAATGAAAACCTGGCTGGCCTTCTGGGCCACCAGCATGCACCAGCCGTCTTTGCACAGGTTGCAGCGGATCAACGATCACCGTCTGTATTCCAACCTGTGCTGCGAGTTCCGCCGTGTGTTGCCGCTCGAAGATGCGCGCAGCGCCGCGCGTGGACTGGCAGCGTTGATCGACGGCTTGTGGTTGCGCGGCGCACTGTCGGGAGACGCTTTCGACACGGCGCAGGCGCAACAGATCGCTTACGAATACATGGATTTCCAATTGGCCAAGCAGGTGAGCTAGAGCACACAGAAAACGCTCGGCCCCTGAACCGCCATCGCAGCAACACCGCGATGGTCGACGCCAACCACTAATGCACTTGCGAGGACACTATGGCCCGTTTCGAACTGCAAAAACTCTACATCGATGGCGCGTACTCCGACGCTGGCAGCGATGCCACTTTCGAAGCCATCAACCCGGCGAACGGTGAAGTCCTCGCCCAAGTGCAACGTGCGACCAAGGAAGACGTCGAGCGTGCTGTGGTCAGCGCTGAAAAGGGCCAGAAAATCTGGGCCGCGATGACCGCCATGGAGCGTTCGCGCATCCTGCGTCGCGCCGTCGACATCCTGCGCGAGCGCAACGATGAACTGGCTGCTCTGGAAACCCAGGACACCGGCAAAGCCTTCTCCGAAACCAAGTACGTCGACATCGTCACCGGCGCCGACGTGCTGGAATACTACGCAGGCCTGGTGCCGGCGATCGAAGGCGAGCAGATTCCGTTGCGCGACACTTCCTTCGTCTACACCCGTCGCGAGCCACTGGGCGTGGTCGCCGGTATCGGCGCGTGGAACTACCCGATCCAGATCGCTTTGTGGAAATCCGCACCAGCCCTGGCCGCCGGTAACGCGATGATCTTCAAGCCAAGCGAAGTCACCTCGCTGACCACCCTGAAACTGGCCGAGATCTACACCGAAGCCGGTCTGCCGAACGGCGTGTTCAACGTACTGACCGGCAGCGGCCGTGAAGTCGGCACCTGGCTGACCGAGCACCCGCGCATCGAGAAAGTCTCCTTCACCGGCGGCACCGACACCGGCAAGAAAGTCATGGCCAGCGCTTCGGCTTCGTCGCTGAAAGACGTGACCATGGAACTGGGCGGCAAGTCGCCGCTGATCATCTGCGACGACGCCGACCTCGATCGTGCCGCCGACACCGCGATGATGGCCAACTTCTACAGCTCCGGTCAGGTCTGCACCAACGGCACTCGCGTATTCGTACCGAGCCACCTGAAAGCCGCTTTCGAAGCCAAGATCGTCGAGCGCGTAGCGCGCATCCGCATCGGCAACCCGGAAGACGAAAACACCAACTTCGGCCCACTGGTCAGCTTCGCCCACATGGAAAGCGTGCTGGGCTACATCGCCAAGGGTAAAGAAGAAGGTGCCCGCGTGCTGTGCGGCGGCGAACGTCTGACCGACGGCGAATTCGCCAAAGGCGCCTTCGTTGCACCGACCGTGTTCACCGACTGCACCGACGAGATGACCATCGTCCGTGAAGAAATCTTTGGCCCGGTGATGGCGATCCTCTCCTACGAGACCGAAGAAGAAGTGATCCGCCGCGCCAACGACACCGACTTCGGCCTGGCCGCCGGTATCGTCACCAAAGACCTGAACCGCGCACACCGCGTGATTCATCAACTGGAAGCCGGTATTTGCTGGATCAACGCTTGGGGCGAGTCCGACGCGAAGATGCCGGTTGGCGGTTACAAGCAGTCGGGCGTGGGCCGTGAAAACGGCATCAGCTCGCTGACCAACTACACACGCATCAAATCGGTACAGGTCGAGCTGGGCGATTACGTCTCGGTGTTCTAAGACCCGAGTCTTGTATTGCCTGCGAAGGCCTCTTCGCGGGCAAGCCCGCTCCCACAGGTTTGGAGTCGTCCATCAAATCTGTGGCAGCTCCCAATCCTTGTGGGAGCTGGCTTGCCAGCGATTCGAGTGCGCAGCACTCGCTGAGGTCCTGCCTGACCACATCTAAAGAGGGTGCATTCAATGTCCCAAGAATTCGATTACATCATCATCGGTGCCGGCTCGGCCGGTAACACCCTGGCGACCCGTCTGACTGAAGACGAAGGCGTCACCGTGCTGCTGCTCGAAGCAGGCGGCCCGGACTACCGTTTCGACTTCCGCACGCAAATGCCGGCTGCACTGGCGTTCCCGCTGCAGGGGCGTCGCTACAACTGGGCCTACGAAACCGATCCGGAGCCACACATGGACGGTCGCCGGATGGAATGCGGTCGCGGCAAGGGTCTCGGCGGTTCTTCGCTGATCAACGGCATGTGCTACATCCGTGGCAACGCGATGGACTACGACGGCTGGGCGAAGCTGCCAGGTCTGGAAGACTGGTCGTACCTCGACTGCCTGCCGTACTTCCGTAAAGCGGAAACCCGCGACATCGGCCCGAACGACTACCACGGTGGCGACGGTCCGGTCAGCGTGACCACGCCGAAGGCGGGCAACAACCCGCTGTTCCACGCCATGGTTGAAGCCGGCGTGCAGGCCGGTTACCCGCGCACCGAAGACTTGAACGGCTACCAGCAGGAAGGCTTCGGCCCGATGGATCGCACCGTGACGCCAAACGGCCGTCGTGCTTCCACCGCCCGTGGCTACCTCGACGTCGCGAAAAAGCGCTCGACCCTGACCATCGTCACCCACGCCCTGACCGACAAGATTCTGTTCGAAGGCAAGCGTGCGGTCGGCGTGCGGTACCTGGTCGGTTCGGCGGAAGAACGTGTTGAAGCCAAGGCACGCAAGGAAGTCCTGCTGTGCTCCGGCGCCATCGCTTCGCCGCAGATTCTGCAGCGCTCCGGTGTCGGCCCGGCAAAACTGCTGGAAAGCCTCGACATCCCGGTGGTTCATGACCTGCCGGGCGTCGGTGAAAACCTGCAGGACCACCTTGAGCTGTACCTGCAATACGCCTGCACCCAACCGGTCTCGCTGTACCCGTCGCTGCTCTGGTACAACCAGCCGGCCATCGGTGCCGAGTGGCTGCTCAACGGCACCGGCATCGGCGCCAGCAACCAGTTCGAAGCCGGCGGTTTCATCCGTTCGCGTCCGGAATTCGAGTGGCCGAACATCCAGTACCACTTCCTGCCGGTAGCGATTAACTACAACGGCAGCAACGGTGTGAAAGAGCACGGCTTCCAGGCGCACATGGGTTCCATGCGTTCGCCGAGCCGTGGCCGCATCCAGTTGAAGTCCAAGGATCCGCGCCAGCACCCGAGCATCCTGTTCAACTACATGGCCACCGAGCAGGACTGGCAGGAATTCCGTGACGGCATCCGCCTGACCCGCGAAATCATGCAACAGCCTGCGCTGGACGCCTTCCGTGGCCGCGAAATCAGCCCGGGCATCGACGTGCAAACCGATGAGCAGCTGGACAAGTTCATCCGCGAGCACGCCGAAACCGCGTTCCACCCGTCCTGCTCGTGCAAGATGGGCACCGACGAGATGGCGGTTGTGGATGGCGAAGGTCGCGTGCACGGCATGCAGAGCCTGCGTGTGGTCGATGCTTCGATCATGCCGATCATCACCACCGGTAACTTGAACGCGCCGACGATCATGATCGCCGAGAAAATCGCCGACAAGATCCGTGGCCGCAAGCCGCTGCCGCGCAGCAATGCCGCCTACTACGTTGCTGGCGGTGCGCCGGTGAAGGGCAAGCCGATGCGTGATATCACCCCGGCTGCTCAGTAAGACGTAATACCGCGTCACGGCTAATCGCGAGCAGGCTCACTCCTACAAGGATCTCCAGTGAACACGCATTATGTGAACACTGGAGATTAACTTGTAGGAGCGAGCCTGCTCGCGAAGGGGCCCTCACCTCCAGCACAAATTCCCCTGCTGCACAGTAAATCCTCCTACACCCCCTCTTCACTTGATCCTACCCCCACGCAGGCCTACTCTAGACCTCGCGCAATCGTTTCACCCCTCCCCGCCGAATCGCTTCACCCCGCAACTCCATAACAAGGAGGTTCCCGAATGTTCGATTTTCACCCCCAGCTCAAGCAGCGCTTCGCTGCCTTGCGCACGGGCGCCGAGTTTTTTTCCCTGCGGTATGTACGCGAGTCCGGCCAGTACCTGTCAGTGCGCAAGAACGTCGCCGAGCCGCCAAGCCTGAGCCGCGACGAAGGCGCGATGCTCACTGTGCGCGTCAACGGCGTCGAGGCTTACGCGGCGACCAACGACCTGTCGCAGCAAGGCCTGCAAGCCGCCCTTGAGCGCGCCGAACAGCAGGCCCGGCGACTGAAGCCGCACGCCTTGCTCGACCTGCGCAACCAGCCGGTGTCGAGCGATCGCGCTGATTACTTTTCGCCCAATCTTGAGCAACCCTTCCCGTCCCTGAGCGAATGCTTCGAGCTGCTCGGCGCGGAATCCGCCTCGGTGCCAAAGGATGAGCGCCTGGTGAACTGGGAAGCGAGCATCGGCATCACCCACGTCGAGCAGATCTACCTGAGCAGCGCCGGCGCCGAATTGCGCCAGGCCCAGCGCTTCGTCTATCCAGGCCTCGACGTCACCGCCTACGACGGTAACGACAGCCAGACCCGCTCCCTCGGCCGCGAGAACTTCGGCCAGCAGGGTGGCGCCGACGTGATCAGCCGTTGCGGCCTGGTCGGCGCCGGCCCGAAGGTGGCCGATCAGGCCCTGCAACTGCTGCTCGCGCCGAACACCCCGCAAGGCCCGCGCGATCTATTGTTGATGCCGGACCAGATGATGCTGCAGATTCACGAGTCGATCGGTCACCCGCTGGAGCTCGACCGCATCCTCGGTGACGAGCGCAATTACGCCGGCACCAGCTTCGTCAAAACCAGCGACTTCGGCAGCCTGCAATACGGCTCGAAGCTGCTCAACGTGACCTTCGATCCGGACATTCCCGAAGAGCTGGCCAGCTACGGCCACGATGACGACGGCAGCAAAGCCAGCAAACAATTCCTGATTCGCGAAGGCTTGCTGTTGCGGCCATTGGGCGGCGCGCTGTCGCAGTTCCGCGCTGGTCTCGACGGGGTTGCCAACAGCCGCGCCTGCGGCTGGAACCGGCCGCCGATCGACCGCATGGCCAACCTCAACATCGAGCCGGGCGATCAGTCGCTGACGCAACTGATCAGCGGCATCGAGCACGGCATTCTGATGAGCACCAACCGTTCGTGGTCGATTGACGATGCGCGCAACAAATTCCAGTTTGGTTGCGAGTGGGGTCAGTTGATCGAGAACGGTGAACTCAAGGGTGTGGTGAAAAATCCGAACTACCGGGGCATTTCCGCGCACTTCTGGAAGAGTCTGCGCGCGGTCGGCAATGCCGGCACCCGAATGGTGCTGGGCACGCCAAACTGCGGCAAGGGCGAGCCGAACCAGGTGATCCGCGTCGGCCACGCTTCACCGGCCTGCGTATTCAGCAACGTTGATGTATTTGGGGGAGACGCCTGATGAGCATTTCGAAGAGTCAGTCCGACGCCTTCAAGGTCATGGTCAATTGGCTGCGCGACAGTGTGCGCGAGCCGGAACAATTCACCCTCAGCTACGCCGCCGAGTCCTCGGCGTTCGTGCGTTTCAATCACGCCAAGGTGCGTCAGGCCGGCCAGGTGCAGCAAGCCGACGTCGGGCTGAAGCTGATTAACGACGGCCGTCACGCCGATCTGCATATCACCCTGTCCGGTGATCAGGAAGCCGACCTGCAACGCCTCGCCGAAGGCCTGCAACAACTGCGCGAAACCTTGCCGTTGCTGCCACAGGATCCGTACCTGCTGCTCAACCACAACGGCTGGCAGAGCAACAACGTGCAGGCCCATCCGCTGCCGGACACCGAGCAGGTGGTCGAGGAAATCTGCACCGCTGCTGAAGGTCTGGATCTGGTCGGCTTCTATGCTGCCGGCCCGATCAGCCGCGGTTTTGCCAGCTCCTCCGGGGCGTTCGGCTGGCATCAGGCCAACAGCTTCAACTTCGACTTCAGCCTGTTCCACGACAATGGCGAAGCGGTGAAAGCCAGCTACGCCGGGCACGAGTGGAGTAGCGAAGGCTTCGCCCACCGCTTCCAGCAGGCCCGCGAGCAACTGGCATTCCTCGGTCGACCGTTGCGGACTCTGGCACCGGGGCAATACCGCGCGTACCTGGCGCCGGCCGCGCTGGAAGAAATCATGGGCATGCTCAGCTGGGGCGGTTTCTCGGCGCAGTCGATTGCCAGCAAGAGCAGCCCGCTGCAGAAGCTGTATGTCGGCGATCAGGCGTTCAGTCCGCTGGTCTCGCTGGATGAGCAAGTCAGCGGTTCGTTGAGCCCGGCATTCTCCGGCGAGGGTTATCCGCGCAGCGATCTGCAGCTGATTGTCGAAGGCAAAGCCGGTGATCAACTGGTCGGTTCGCGCAGTGCCGCCGAATACGGCCTGACCGCCAACGGCGCCGGCGGCGGTGAAATGCCAAGTGCACTGAACATGGCGGCCGGCAATCTGTCACAGGCAGAGATCCTCAAGCAGTTGGGCACCGGGCTGTACATCAGCAATCTGTGGTACCTGAACTACTCGGATCAACCGGCGGCGCGCCTGACCGGCATGACCCGCTTCGCAACTTTCTGGGTCGAGAACGGCGAGATTCAGGCGCCGGTCAGCACCATGCGCTTCGACGACAGCGCCTACAGCCTGCTGGGTTCGCAGCTGGAAGCGTTGACCGCCGAGCGTGAGTTGCTGCTGTCGGCGAGCACGTATAGCCAGCGCAATACCTCGTCGGCGTTGCTGCCGGGGGCGCTGGTGAGCCGACTGACCTTGACCCTGTAACACCAGGATCTCCAGAACACTGGAGATCTACAGTGGGAGCGGGCTTGCTCGCGAAAGCGGTGTGTCATTTAACACTTATGGTGGCTGACACACCGCATTCGCGAGCAAGCCCGCTCCCACCAAAAGCCTGTGCATCAACGCCCAACCACAAGAGGTTCCATGCCCACACGCCCGCCTCTCGACGCCATCACCGCCCGCTGGTTGCCGTGGGTCGTCGCCATTGCGTTCTTCATGCAGTCCCTCGACGGGACCATCCTCAACACCGCCCTGCCGGCCATGGCCCGGGATCTGGCCGAAGACCCGTTGCGCATGCAAGGTGTGGTCATCGCCTACATGCTCACCGTGGCCTTGCTGATTCCGGCCTCGGGCTGGATCGCCGACCGCTTCGGCACCAAGAAGATTTTCTTCGGCGCGATCCTGCTGTTCAGTTTCGGCTCGCTGCTTTGTGCGTTATCCAGCACCTTGACCATGCTGGTGGGTGCGCGGGTGATCCAGGGTCTGGGCGGCGCCTTGATGTTGCCGGTCGGACGCTTGGTGGTGCTGCGTGCCTATCCGCGTTCGGAACTGGTGCGGATCATGGGTTTCATCACCATTCCCGGCCTGCTCGGCCCGTTGATCGGCCCGACCATGGGCGGCTGGATGGTGCAATACCTGACGTGGCACTGGATCTTCCTGATCAACCTGCCGGTCGGTGTTCTCGGCTGCTACGCGGTGTGGAAATTCATCCCCGACCTGCGCGGTACTGAACGCACGCGCTTCGATAGCCTCGGTTTCCTGCTGTTTGGCGCGGCGATGATCCTGATCACCATCGCCATGGAAGGTCTGGGCGAATTGCACTTGCCGCACCTGCGGGTGATGTTGCTGCTGTTCGGCGGTCTGGCCTGTCTGGCGGCGTACTGGCTGCGCGCCGGGCGCGTCGAAAATCCGCTTTTCGCCCCTTCGCTGTTCAAGACCAGGACTTTCGCGGTCGGAATTATCGGCAACCTGTTCGCCCGCCTGGGCAGCGGCGCCCTGCCGTTTCTGGTGCCGTTGCTGCTGCAGGTGGCGCTGGGTTACTCGCCGTCGCAGGCGGGGATGAGCATGTTGCCGCTGGCTGCTGCGGCGATGTTTGCCAAGTGGATGGCGCGGCCGCTGATCGAACGCCTTGGCTATCGCATCGTGCTCACCGGCAACACTCTGGCGCTGGGGATCATGCTGGCGAGCATGGGCCTGGTCAGCGAGCAGACGCCATACTGGCTGCTGCTGTGCCTGCTGGCGGTTCTTGGCGCGATCAACTCGCTGCAATTCACCGCGATGAACACCGTAACGCTGATCGACCTCGACGACGCCAGCGCCAGCAGCGGCAACAGCTTGCTGTCGGTGGTGGCGCAATTGTCGCTGAGTCTGGGCGTAGCCTGCGCCGGTGCATTGCTCGGCGGGTTTACGGCGGAGATCGGCAACGATGGCGTCGAGACCGTGCTGGGCGCGTTCCAGCTGACGTTTGTCACGGTCGGGATCATGGCGATGCTGGCGGCGACGATCTTCTCGCAACTGTCGAAAGAGGACGGTCGCCGGGTCAAACGCCCGGATGAACATCCGGATGAACACATCGAACACTGAACAGTGTCATGTCTGGTGGAGGCTTTTGTGGTGAGGGGATTTATCCCCGACGGGTTGCGCAGCAGCCCCAAAATCTGCCACCTCAGTACATCAGGCTGATCGCATTCAACCTTTTCAGGGGGTGCTGCGCACCCCATCGGGGATAAATCCCCTCGCCACAGGTTTATCTTCATTCAAGGAAAGCTTGGGGGAATGAAACCAGGCACTGTTCGTCCAGAACTTTCGAGGAAAGTGGCACGGGGCTGCTACACTGCGCGACATTTTGTTTTGCAGGCCAGTCCCGTGACCACCATCGCCACCGCTTTTAATACTCTGCCGCTGTCCGCCGCCATGCTGGCTAACCTCGAATCCCTCGGTTATGCCCAGATGACGCCGATCCAGGCGCAGAGCTTGCCGGTGATCCTCAAGGGGATGGACCTGATCGCCCAGGCCAAGACCGGCAGCGGCAAGACCGCCGCGTTCGGCATCGGCCTGCTCAACCCGATCAACCCGCGTTACTTCGGTTGCCAGGCGCTGGTGATCTGCCCGACCCGTGAGCTGGCCGACCAGGTCGCCAAGGAAGTCCGCCGTCTGGCTCGTGCCGAAGACAACATCAAGGTCCTGACCTTGTGCGGCGGCGTGTCGTTCGGCCCGCAGATCGCTTCGCTGGAGCACGGCGCGCACATCATCGTCGGCACCCCGGGGCGTATCCAGCAACACCTGCGCAAGGGTTCGCTGGTGCTCGACGGCCTGAACACGCTGATCCTCGACGAAGCCGACCGCATGCTCGACATGGGCTTCTACGACGCCATCGAAGACATCATCGAAAAGACTCCGGCACGCCGTCAGACCCTGCTGTTCTCCGCCACGTACCCGGTGGGCATCAAGCAACTGGCGTCGAAATTCATGCGCGATCCGCAAACGGTGAAAGCCGAGGCGTTCCACGACGACACGCAGATCGAGCAGCGTTTCTACGAGATTTCCCCGGAAGAGCGCATGAGCGCAGTGACCAAAGTCCTGCACCACTTCCGCCCGGCTTCCTGCGTGGCGTTCTGCTTCACCAAGCAGCAAGTGCAGGAAACCGTTGACCACCTGACCTCCAAAGGCATTTCCGCCGTCGGCCTGCACGGCGATCTGGAACAGCGTGACCGCGATCAGGTACTGGCGATGTTCGCCAACCGCAGTACGTCGGTCCTGGTCGCCACCGACGTCGCCGCCCGTGGTCTGGACATCGATGCGCTGGACATGGTGATCAACGTCGAGCTGGCCCGCGATTCGGAAATCCACATTCACCGCGTTGGCCGTACGGGTCGTGCCGGCGAGAAAGGCATTGCGGTCAGCCTCGTTGCGCCGTCCGAAGCGCATCGCGCGCAAGCCATCGAACAGCTGCAGAAAGCTCCGCTGAACTGGGATCAGGTCGATAACCTCAAGTCCCAGGGCGGCGCCCCGCTGCAGCCACCGATGAGCACCCTGTGCATCGCCGGCGGGCGTAAAGACAAAGTGCGTCCGGGCGACATCCTCGGCGCACTGACTGGTGACGCCGGCATCCCCGGCGCTCAGGTCGGCAAGATCGCGATCTTCGACTTCCAGTCGTATGTGGCCGTTGAACGCACCGTGGTCATGCAGGCACTGCAGCGCTTGAACAACGGCAAGATCAAGGGCCGTTCGCTGCGCGTTCGCGTTTTGTAAGCGATCTTCCAAGCAAAGGAGATCCCCCTGTGGGAGCGGGCTTGCTCGCGAATGCGGTGTATCAGGCGACTTATGTGTCAACTGACACACCGCTTTCGCGAGCAAGCCCGCTCCCACAGTTTGTTTTGTAGCGACCTACCAAGAGGACACCGTTTTGCGCTCTACCGAAGTCGTGATCATTGGCGCTGGCGCCGCAGGGTTGATGTGTGCACTGACCGCCGCCGGGCGTGGGCGTCAGGTGTTGCTGCTCGATCATGCGAACAAGGCCGGCAAGAAAATCCTGATGTCCGGTGGTGGCCGCTGCAATTTCACCAACATGTACACCGAGCCGAGCAATTTCCTCTCGCACAATCCGCATTTCTGCAAATCGGCACTGGCGCGCTACACCCAGTGGGACTTCATCGGCATGGTCGCCAAGCACGGCGTGCCCTACCACGAGAAGAAACTCGGCCAGTTGTTCTGCGATAACAAATCCAGCGACATCCTCGGCATGCTGCTCGACGAGTGCGATCAGGTCGGCGTCGAGCTGCACCTGGACACCTCGATCCAGACCATCGAGAAGGTCGAAAGCGGTTACCTGCTCGACACCACCCTCGGCCAGGTTCAGTGCCAGTCGCTGGTGATCGCCACCGGCGGGCTGTCGATCCCGACGCTGGGCGCTACCGGTTTCGGTTATCAGGTCGCCAAACAGTTCGGCCATGAACTGCTGCCGACTCGCGCCGGACTCGTGCCGTTCACCATCACCGATCAGCTCAAGGAACTCTGCACCGAGCTGTCCGGGACCTCGGTGGATTGTCTGGTCAGCTGCAACGACCAGAGCTTTCGCGAGAACATTCTGTTCACTCACCGTGGCCTCAGCGGCCCGGCGATTCTGCAGATCTCGTCGTTCTGGGAGCCGGGCGACACCGTGGAGATCAACCTGTTGCCGGATCACGACACCGCGGCATGGCTGCAGCAGCAAGTAGCCGAACGCCCGAACAGCGAGCTGAAAACTTTGCTTGGTGAGATCTTCACCAAGAAGATGGCCAATCTGCTGGCGGACAACTGGTTCGTGTCCAAACCGATGAAGCAGTACACCCACGCCGAACTGGCGCAGATCGCTGACAAGCTCGGCAGCTGGAAAGTCGTCCCGGCCGGCACCGAAGGCTATCGCACCGCCGAGGTCACGCTGGGTGGCGTCGATACCCGCGAAGTGTCGTCCAAGACCATGGAATCGCTGAAAAGCCCGGGGCTGTATTTTGTCGGCGAAGTGCTCGACGTCACCGGGCATCTGGGCGGTTTCAACTTCCAGTGGGCCTGGGCCTCGGGCTACGCGGCTGCGCAGTACGTCTGATCCAAAATCAAACGCAAAACCTGTGGGAGCGAGCCTGCTCGCGAATGCGGTGTATCCGTCGACATCAAGTTGAATGACACTCCGCTTTCGCGAGCAGGCTCGCTCCCACAGTGGTTTGTGGTGTAAGTAAAAGGAACACTTTTTGCTGTCAGATGTGATCGGCGCCATTGCGTCGGCGTCATTACTGGCTCAATTTAGCGGCATCGCCTCGGAAGGCCTTCGCACTTCATGTCCTCGACCTCGTTTCGTCAGTCTTTGCGGCGCCTGTGGGCGCTGGATAAATTCAGCTACAGCGTGCGGGTGTTCATCGCCCTGACCGGCAGCATGGCGCTGTGTTGGTATCAGGATGAAATGGGCCTGCTGATCCCATTGTTCCTCGGGATCATCGCCAGCGCCCTGGCCGAGACCGACGACAGTTGGCAGGGGCGCCTCAACGCCCTCGCCGTGACGCTGGTATGTTTCAGTATCGCCGCGCTGTCGGTGGAACTGCTCTTCCCCTACCCCATCGTGTTCGCCATCGCCCTGGCCTTGGCCAGCTTCGGCCTGACCATGCTCGGCGCGCTCGGCGAGCGTTACGGGGCGATTGCCTCGGCGACCTTGATTCTGTCGGTCTACACCATGATCGGCGTGGATCAGCGCGGCGGCGCGGTCACCGATTTCTGGCACGAACCGATGCTGCTGGTGGCGGGTGCCGCGTGGTACGGCCTGCTGTCGGTGCTGTGGCAGGCGATGTTTTCCAACCAGCCGGTGCAGCAGAGTCTGGCGCGGCTGTTCCGTGAACTGGGTTTCTATCTGAAGCTGAAAGCCTCGCTGTTCGAGCCGATCCGCCAGCTGGACGTCGAAGGCCGGCGGCTGGAACTGGCGCAGCAAAACGGTCGCGTGGTCGCCGCGCTGAACAGTGCCAAGGAAATCATTCTGCACCGGGTCGGCAACGGTCGCCCGGGGTCGAAAGTCAGCCGTTATCTGAAGCTGTATTTCCTCGCCCAGGACATTCACGAACGCGCCAGCTCCTCGCACTATCCGTACAACGCGCTGGCCGATGCGTTCTTCCACAGCGACGTGCTGTTCCGCTGCCAGCGTTTGTTGCGCCAGCAGGGCAAGGCCTGCCGCGCATTGGCCGAATCGATCCAGATGCGCCAGCCGTTCGTCTACGACGCCAGTTTTGCCGAAGCACTGACTGACCTCGATGCCTCCCTTGAACACCTGCGCATCCAGAGCAATCCGGCGTGGCGCGGCCTCCTGCGATCGCTGCGTGCCCTGGCCGCCAACCTCGGCACCCTCGACCGTTTGCTCAGCGATGCGAGCAACCCCGACGCACTGGCGGACGCCACCGACAGCAGCCTGCTCGACCGCTCGCCGCGCAACCTCAAGGACGTGTGGGTTCGCCTGCGTACGCAACTGACACCGACGTCCTTGCTGTTCCGTCATGCCCTGCGTCTGCCGCTGGCGCTGAGTATCGGCTATGGCATGGTGCACCTGATTCACCCGTCGCAGGGTTACTGGATCATCCTCACCACGCTGTTCGTCTGCCAGCCGAACTACGGCGCGACCCGGCGCAAGCTCGGTCAGCGGATTCTCGGCACCGCCATCGGCCTGACCGTGGCGTGGGCGCTGTTCGATCTGTTCCCCAGCCCGCTGGTGCAGTCGTGCTTCGCGATCGCCGCCGGGGTGGTGTTCTTTACCAACCGCACCACGCGCTACACCCTGGCGACCGCCGCCATCACCATCATGGTGCTGTTCTGCTTCAACCAGATCGGTGATGGCTACGGGCTGTTCCTGCCGCGCCTGTTCGATACCCTGCTCGGCAGTCTGATCGCCGGCCTGACGGTGTTCCTGTTCCTGCCGGACTGGCAGGGTCGACGCCTGAACAAGGTGCTGGCCAACACCCTGACCTGCAACAGCATCTACCTGCGCCAGATCATGCAGCAATACGCCGCCGGCAAGAGCGACGACCTCGCCTATCGCCTGGCCCGCCGCAACGCACACAACGCCGATGCGGCGCTGTCGACAACGCTGGCGAACATGCTCATGGAGCCGGGGCATTTCCGTAAGGAAGCGGATGTCGGTTTCCGTTTTCTGGTGCTGTCGCACACCCTGCTCAGCTACCTCTCCGGGTTGGGCGCGCATCGCGAAACGCAGCTACCGGCAGACGTGCGTGAACAACTGATCGACGGCGCCGGAGTGAAACTGGCCGCGAGCATCGACGACATTGCCCAGGGCCTGGCGAACAAGCAACCGGTGGCGATTCAGAGTGACGAAGAAGAAGCGCTGGCCAATGAGCTGGAGCAGATGCCGGACGAGATCGATGAAGGACAGCGACTGGTGCAGACGCAACTGGCGCTGATCTGCCGGCAGTTGGGGCCATTGCGCACGTTGGCGGCGCATTTGATCAAAGACACTAATGAGATTAGCGCTGGCTGAAAGGACGCCTTCGCGAGCAGGCTCGCTCCCACAGTGAATGTGTGTACGAAGCAGAACCCATGTGGGAGCGAGCCTGCTCGCGAAGAGGCCATCAACCACTCAGAAGATTCTTGATCAGCCTTCACATCCCATGCTGGCGCAGCAACTTGTCATAACTCCCATCCGCCTTCATCGCCGCAATCGCCTTATCGAACCCGGCCACAATCTGCTCATGCTGCGGATTCTTCAGACTCACCAGAATATGCAGGCTGTTCTCGCTCAACGGCTTGGGCAGAAACTCCACGGCGTTGCGCACTTTGGCTGATTCGCGGGCCAGGTAATAGCGCGCGACGTATTCATCTTCCAGGGTCAGCTTGACCCGGTCCGCCGCCAGCATGCGCACGGCCATGGCGAAGTTATGCACAGGGACTTTCTCCAGTGCGGTATCGGCATCGAAGGCCTGCGAGTAGGCATAACCGCGCACCACCGCCACCGGGTAGGTGTGCAGTTGTTCCAGGCTGCCGTACTCCAGCGGCGTGTCCTTGCGCTTGAGAAAGCGGATGCGGTTGAGCAGGTATTCGCCAGAGAACTGGCCGATTTTGGTCCGTTCGTCGTTGTACCAGGCGTTGACCAGCACGTCGTATCGTCCTTCGCCCACCCCCAGCAGTGCCCGCGCCCAAGGTACCTGTTCATAGTCGCTGGCATAACCGGCCCGCGCCAGCGCGGTGCTGACGATGTCGGTGGCCAGACCACCGTTGACCAGCGTGTCGTCGGTAAAGGGCGGCCAGATATCAAACACCAGTCGCAACTTCTCCGCTGAGGCGGTTTGGGCCAGCAAGAGCAATCCGATCAAAGCAAAGGCTCGATGCAGTCGCGGCATGCTTGAAAATCCTTAGCGGGCGGGCTGCCCAGCGTGTTTTCAGTCAAAACCCCAAGGCCCCTTACCGGCGAAACCCAGGCCCTAACAGTAGCTCATTGAAGCCAGTGCACAGCGCTTTCCAGCAGATTACACAAAGCAGCCGCTATCGCGAGAAAGGAATGATGGCATTTTGACCTTTGTCACAGACTGTTCCGCCATACAGACATCCAGGGCCTGTGCGCTTAGTATCGGGCGACGGAGTTCAAGGAGTCGGAAGATGACAATCGAGTGGGTCTGCAAGCATCACAGTGATCTGGGCAAAGAAGAGTTGTACGCACTGCTGAAGCTACGCTCGGAAGTGTTCGTGGTCGAACAGAAATGCGCCTACCCGGACCTCGACGGCCAGGATCTGGGCGGCGACACCCATCACCTCATGGGCTGGGAAGATGATCAGTTGATGGCCTATCTGCGCCTGCTTGATCCCGAGTCCCAGAGCGGTGACGTGGTGATTGGCCGCGTGATCATCGCGCCGCAGGGCCGCGGCAAAGGGCTGGGGCATGTGATGATGGAACACGCGCTGAAACAGGCCGGGAAGCATTGGCCGCATGTGCCGATCTATCTGTCGGCGCAGGCGCATTTGCAGGGGTATTACGGCAGGTACGGGTTTGTGGTGGCGGGTGAGGAGTATCTGGAGGATGACATTCCGCACATAGGCATGCGTCGTCTTTGAGGCCCTCATCGCTGGCAAGCCAGCTCCCACAGGTTCAGCGGATGTTCACAATAACTGTATTCGCTGGAGATCCTTGTGGGAGCTGGCTTGCCAGCGATTGTGTCAGCTCAAACAACGCAAGACTCAGGGATACTCCAGCACAGCCTTAATCTGCCGCAGATTACGCTCGATCCACCCGCGATCGATCGCTCCCCACTCGCGAATCCGATAGCGCCCGGCATGGTTGCGCGCGCCCTCTTCCTGCTCGAATTCACAGACGATGTCCAGATCCGCCAGCGCGGCGATCGTGTCCTGCGCCGTGCGCCGGGGCATGCCGGTCACTTCGGTCAGCGCCGGGACGCTTGGGGCCAGGCCGCTGTCGATCAGGTAGGCCACGTACAGGCGCCGGTAAAAGCTGCTTTTGGTCTTGCTGACGTCCATCTACCCGCTCCTTGTTGCGGCTATTGCAGATCCCGCCACGTCAGGTATACCCGCAGATCGAACTCGACCTGGTGATACCCCGGCAGCATGTGTTCGCACAATTTGTAGAAGGCCTTGTTGTGATCCGATTCCTTGAAGTGCGCCAGTTCGTGCACGACGATCATCTTCAGGAACTCGGGGGCCGCCTCCTTGAACAACGAGGCGATGCGAATCTCTTTCTTGGCCTTGAGCTTGCCGCCCTGCACCCTTGAGACCGTGGTGTGCAGGCCCAGCGCGCGGTGCGTCAGGTCGAGGCGGTTGTCGAACAGCACTTTGTCGATGGCCGGTGCGTTGCGCAGATATTCCTGCTTCAGGTCCAGCGCGTAGCTGTACAGCGCCTTGTCGCTCTGCACATCGTGACGCCCCGGATAGCGTTGACTCAGGTACTCACCCAGACGCTGTTCGGCGATCAGTTGGCGCACCTGATCCTGCAATTGCGCGGGATAGGCCTGGAGGTATTTCAACGCAGTCATGGGCACGGCAATACGGTTCGAAAAGAGCGCCAGTGTAACGAATTCAAACCGGCAGCGCGCTCCAGTCGAAGGGCTCGGCGAAGCTGGCGGCGTCTTCGGAGGTCAGCGGACGCGCCACCAGGAAACCCTGCACGTATTCGCAGCCATGCGCTTGCAGCCATTGATACTGTTCGATGGTTTCCACACCTTCGGCGATCACCAGCAAGCCGTACTGTTTACACAGATTGATCACGTTGCTGACCAGCGCCGCGTCGCGCGTCGAATCCGGCAGCCGCGCAATCAGGTGTCGATCAAGCTTGAGCGTGTCCAGCTCCAAATCACGCAGATGCGCCAGCGAGCACGGCCCTGAACCGAAATCATCCAGCGCCACCCGCACCCCGAGATTGCGTAGCAGGCGCAGCTGTTTGCGGGTCTCGTCGGGGTTGTGCATCAGCGCGTCTTCGGTGATTTCCACCTCCAGTTGCCGTGGCTGCAACGAATGCCGCTCCAGCACCTGGCGCAACTCGGTGACCAGGTTCGGCAGCCCGAACTGGGTATTGCTCAAACTCACGCCAAGTACCAGATCCTCGGCGAACAGGGTTTCCCAAGCTTTGCGCTGGCCGGCGCCGCGATGATAGATCCAGCTGCCCAGCCGGCTGATCAGCCGCGCCTCTTCCAGTAATGGCAGGAACAACCCCGGCGGCACATCGCCGACGCTCGGATGCTGCCAGCGCAGCAGCGCCTCGAAACCGCGGATCTGCCCGCTGTCGATCGCCACTTGCGGCTGATACACCAGATTGAAATCACGGTTCTCGATGGCGTTGCGCACGCTCTCTTCAAGCATCAGCCGAGAGCGGGCGCGGCCGTTCATTTCGTGATCGTAAAAACGATACTGCTGACGCCCGGCGCGCTTGGCTTCGTACATGGCAATGTCGGAGGCGCGCAGCAGGCCGTCGAGGTTCGAGCCGCAGTCCGGGTAAGTGGCGATGCCGATACTCGCGCCGAGGGCAATGTCCAATCCCTCGATCTGCTGACAGATCGACACCCGCTCGATGAGCTTCTCGGCAATCTTCGCCGCCTGCTCGGGGAACTCCAGATCGAGCAACGCCGTGAACTCGTCACCGCCCATGCGCGCGAGAATATCGAACGGCCTTAAGCACGCCTTCAACTGCTCGGAGACCCAGCGCAGCACCCGGTCGCCGGCATCGTGGCCAAGGGAATCGTTGACCCGTTTAAAGCCATCTAGATCCAGATACAGCAGCACCCAACTGCTGTCGCTGCGTTCACCGCGCAGCAGCAGGTTTTCCACCGTCTGATAAAAGCCCCGGCGATTGAGCAGACCGGTCAACGGATCGGTGACCGCTTGAAATTCCAGCTGCTGATGCAGGTGACGCACCACTGACATGTCCAGCACCGTCACCACCATCGCCCGCTGCTCGGGCGGCAACGGCGCGCATGACAACGCCACCGGCACCTGCTGCCCCGGCGCCGTGCGTAACAACGCATCGTGCAGACGCAAGGTCTCACCGCGTTTATAGCCGGCCAACAGCTCGGAATCAGCCCACAACGGGATGTGCGGTTTCTGCAGATAATCGAGAAATTCCTTGCCCTCCAGCTCCTTCACCGGTGCATTCAGCAGCCGCGAAATCGCCGGGTTGGCGAAGCGGATCAAACCGTCCTCGCCGAGCACCAATATTCCTTCCGCCGCGTTATCCAGCACCGAGGCATTGAAGGCCCGCGCGACCTCCAGATCATGACTCAGGCGCTGCAAGGCGCGGCGGTTGCGCTGGTGTTCGAGCAATGCCTGGACTTTGGGCTTGAGGATCTGCGGATCGAACGGTTTGAACAGGTAATCCACCGCGCCACTGGCGTAGCCCTTGATCACGGCGTCCTGGGACTGTTCGTTGGCGGTAAGGAAAATGATCGGCGTGAGGCGTGTGCGCTGGCTGCCGCGCATCAATCGCGCGACTTCAAAGCCGTCCATGCCCGGCATCTGCACATCCAGCAGCACCAGGTCGACGTCGTGTTCGAGCAGCAGATTGAGTGCCTCGAAGCCGGAGGCGGCGGTCATGACGTGCCAATCCTGACGCTGCAGCAACGCGCGCATGCTGATCAGGTTTTCAGGGTAATCATCAACGATCAAAAGGACAGAGCTGCCTTCACCTGGCTGGGGTTGCGCGCATTCCATGCTGCTTCTCTTGTCGGGACATCTCTTGTCGGACTATCGGCCGGTTCTTGGGAAAACCGTACAGTTACTGAGCCATCACTCTAGTCGCGGATCTGTGAAAGCAGAAGCTGTCACGCCGCCATCATTTAGCCAAAGCGGCGACTTACCGACTAACGGTCACCCCTGCAGCCCCCGAAAACCGGCACAGATGGCATTTCGACAGGATGTTGACGCCAATCATCTGCCAAACGGGCGTTAACAAAAAACTCCTCTACGCTTATAACTGCCGCCCGAAAAGGCGCGGGCTAGAGCTTCTGGCACTCGCGTTCAGGATGAATTGAGTGGAAAACCGACATGATCGATCTCGCAACCTGGAACCTCAGCGTTCCCGTCGGCAGTCCGCCGTACACCGTCGAAACCTCCAAACTGGTGAATGGCTTCAAGGATCAGTACTTCCATTCCGACACCGGCACCCTGTTTTTCTGGTCACCGGTGACCGGGTCAAAAACCGAAAACGCCATCTACCCGCGCACCGAACTGCGCGAAACCTTCAGCAACGGCACCCTGCGCAACTGGTATTACCCGGACGCCGACAACACCCTGCGCGCAACCCTCGCGGTGAACAAGGTGCCCAGCTCGGGCAAGATCGTCATCGGCCAGATCCACGCGTATGAAAGCCAGAAGCCGATGGTCAAGCTCGAATACCAGTACAAGACCAAGACCGAAACCGGCAACCTCGTCATCAAAGTACGCATGCACCCCGATGACGACGAAAGCCGCGTTATCACCCTCGCCACCGGGATCAAACTCGACCGCGAATTCAACTACCTGATCCACCTCAGCCCCGGCGGTGCACTGGGCGTGAGCGCAGCGGGTTATCAGTGGGATTCACAAGTCAGCGCGACGTGGCGCAACAAGCCGCTGTACTTCAAGGCCGGGGTGTATGTGCAGGACAACACCGGGTATACCAGTGAAGGTGGGCAGGTGACGTTTACCAAGCTGGATATTGATCACGATAAATAGTACTAACATCGCTCAACCATCGGACAATGTAAAGATCAATAAACTGGCAGACTCCAAGAGTCTGCCGTATTACTTAAGGCCAGTATCAAAAACTAACGCCTGAACGTAAACGTCCCCTTAGCTGACAACTTTCCTTCAACGAGGTCGAACTCGCCTACAGGATACGGGCTTACCTGTGTCAATCTCAACATACCGCTTGCATACTTATCATTTTCAATGCCATCAAATTCTAAATGCGCTCTCACGGGCTCATCTTTTCCGTCCAGCGTGTACACGTCAACCGCAAGATTATCTCTGAATTTAAGGTTCATATAATAACTATGTCCACCTAGCTCCCTTTGCTTCGTATTAATATAAAAAAACCCATCCCTATGGGTTAGGTGGCCTCCGCCCTCAAATTTTTGCTCATCATAACCTTCATGCTTGAATGTAACTTCCATGAATTCAGGAATTTCTATTTTGATGCTTTTATTAGTGCTCATATTTTTCATCCGAAAAGTAAGTAAAACAGAAGAATAACCACCTACCAGCGACAGTACACCTGTAATATCTGACAGGCGCTTATATCCGTTCGCATTTGGTAGCTGGCCTTGAACTACAAAAAACAAGCAAAGCCCTAACTTTCCATACTACCGACATCAACTATACGAGTGCTGGCGACTCAAACAGATCCGCCCCCGCTTCCTGCGTTTACCAAGCTGGATATTTATCACGATAAATAGAACTTATAGCCCTCAACTATCGGACAATGCAAAGCTTAATAAACCAGCAGACCGCCGGCACAGCTTTAACCAGTATCGACTAAGACCACTTCATGTACTCAAATTCACCTGCTGCTGAGAAGACGCCTTCTTCATAGATATCAAAGGTGCCTTTTGGGTAATCTCCACTTCTTGACAAATTAAACTTGCCGCTAGCCTGCCGATCACCATTTATATCATCAATCTCCAAATGCGCGCTAACGGGTGTATCTTTTCCACCCAGCTCATAATTCTCGTCAACTTCAAGGCCTGCCTTAAAGGACAATGACAAATAATACTTGTGACCTTCAAACTCTCGGTACTTTGGAAGAAGTTGAAAAGACTTTTCCCCCTTATATAAAAAACCATAATCTATAAACTCCATCGAATGCTCACCATATTCTTGATGCTTGTAGGTGATTTTCATAGAACCAAATAAGGAGTCGTCAACGCCAGCGTCACCTTTTATTTCTTTTTCGCTTTTCATTTCTATCTTTCCGAGGGACAAGTGAAACCCGATAGTAGGCGGCTTCATATTTCCGCACACCTGTAATATCTGACAGGTACCTATATCCCTTTGAAATAACAAATCTGCCTTTAACAAAGAAATCACTGGACAACCCGGACGTGCGACTTACCAATCACTCACCCATAAAAAACCCGCCTCTCGGCGGGTTTCTTATATGGACAGCTATTGCCTCAATCCATCACGAAGTAAAAAAGAAGTCACATGTCTGTGGATTTTAAAGCCAGGGGGCTTACTCTGGTTGCTTAGGGCGTGTGAAAGGAGCTGGCCCCTTGGAGTTTTTGAGGTCTTCCGTTTTTGGCTCAACTGGCTGGGTAGCCGGGGCCGGGCCTTTGGGTTTAACGTCCTTTGTAGTCATTGCTGTGTACTCCATTACGAGGTGGAGTCTTATCTTGTGAGTATCGCTTGAGATTGCCTACTGTCAGATCTGACAGTCATTGAGATCTATTGGAAATAAGCAGAACTCAGTTAGATCAACTTATCAGGCACTCCTCATGAACAGTGTCGCTACGCGAAAAAATTACCACCCACAAAAAACCCGCCTCTCGGCGGGTTTTTTATCAGCGCAGCTTAACGTTCAGGCTTAGTTCACCTTGGCGTTCAACTCACCCTTCAGATAACGCTGGAACATCGCTTCCAACGAGATCGGCTTGATCTTCGAAGCATTACCGGCAGTACCGAACGCTTCATAACGAGCGATACACACATCGCGCATCGCCGTTACGGTCGCGCCGAAGAATTTACGTGGGTCGAATTCGCTCGGATTGGTTGCCATCAGGCGACGCATTGCGCCGGTGGATGCCAGGCGCAGGTCGGTGTCGATGTTGACCTTGCGCACGCCGTACTTGATGCCTTCGACGATTTCTTCAACCGGTACGCCGTAGGTTTCTTTGATGTCGCCGCCGTACTGGTTAATGATCGCCAGCCACTCTTGTGGCACGGACGAGGAACCGTGCATCACCAAGTGGGTGTTCGGGATGCGCTTGTGGATTTCCTTGATGCGGTCGATCGCCAACACGTCGCCGGTAGGTGGCTTGGTGAACTTGTAGGCGCCGTGGCTGGTACCGATGGCGATGGCCAAGGCATCGACCTGGGTCTTCTTGACGAAGTCAGCGGCTTCTTCCGGGTCGGTCAGCATCTGGCTGTGATCCAGAACGCCCTCAGCGCCGATGCCGTCTTCTTCGCCGGCCATGCCGGTTTCCAGCGAACCCAGGCAGCCCAGCTCGCCTTCAACCGAAACGCCGCAGGCGTGAGCCATGGCAACAGTTTGTTGGGTAACGCGGACGTTGTATTCGTAGTCGGTCGGGGTCTTGCCGTCTTCGCCCAAGGAGCCGTCCATCATTACCGAGCTGAAGCCCAGTTGGATCGAGCGCTGGCAGACGTCAGGGCTGGTGCCGTGGTCCTGGTGCATGCACACCGGGATGTGCGGGAATTCTTCGATCGCGGCCAGGATCAGGTGACGCAGGAACGGCGCGCCGGCGTATTTGCGAGCGCCGGCCGAAGCCTGGACGATCACCGGGGAGTCAGTCTTGTCAGCGGCTTCCATGATGGCGCGCATCTGCTCAAGGTTGTTGACGTTGAAGGCTGGAACGCCGTAGCCGAACTCGGCTGCGTGGTCCAGCATCTGGCGCATGCTGATAAGTGCCATTGTGTGTGTCTCTCCCGGTTGAGGGTCGTTAATCGTGCCAGCCTGCCGGAGCGGCGGCGGCTATTCAAGTGATTGCAGATCGGGGGTCGAAGCCCGGTCTGGTGATTCGGTGTTACCAAAATCTTGTGAACAACAGAGAACCCTGTGGGAGCGGCGGTGCGACAATTCGACTTGCTCGCGAATGCGGATTTACATTCAACATTGATGCAAGCTGATCCACCGCCTTCGCGAGCAAGCCCGCTCCCACATTTTGGATCTATGTGAATCAATTCAATCGTCTTACTCGGCCTTGCAGCCGCGGCCAATCAGGTCATTGGTGGCGACCCAATACACCAGGCCTTCGTCACCCTTGACGTGAAACGCCAGCATGCCGTCGCTGTACAGCACGCCCGAGGCGCCCGGCTCTTCTTTCAGGCGATAGACCTGATCACCGCCGCCCAGCCGAACATCGACTTCCTTCTGGCCGGCATTGGCGTAGCGCCACAGCACTTTGGCCTGGCTGTCGCAGGTCCAGGTGGTCCAGTTGTCCGCAGGCGCGGACGACTGAAACAGGTTCAACTGCGCGCAACCGCCCAACAATGCCAACGCCGCAATGGCGATCAAGCCTTTCATCCGTGTTCCTCGACTGACAGCCAACGCCGCCAGCCCTGAGTTAAAGAGTCAGACCGGTCAAGGACAACCATGTTCCTTGGCCGGGGTTTGCGTCTCGTATTTGTCCAGACCGTCCGGTCCCGAGCGCTTGTTCAGCACCGGGTTGGTTTCGGCCTGCCAGTCGGCCTGATAGCAGCCTTTCTGTGCCGCATCCGGCGCAGGTGTCGCCTCGGCCTTCGGGTTACTCCCGCAGGCCGCCAGCGTACCGGTCAGCAACAACAGCGCTAACGACTTGACCATCTGAACACTCCTTTGCCTGGCCAACGGGCGGCCTCAGGCCTTGGCCCGGCTTTCCAGGACTTCAACGGCCGGCAGCACCTTGCCTTCGACGAATTCGAGGAATGCGCCGCCACCGGTGGAAATGTAGGAGATTTGCTCGGCCACGCCATATTTATCGATGGCCGCCAGGGTGTCGCCACCGCCGGCAATGGAGAACGCGGCGCTGTCAGCGATGGCCTGGGCCAGCACCTTGGTGCCGTTGCCGAACTGGTCGAATTCGAACACGCCGACCGGGCCGTTCCACAGAATGGTTTTCGACGATTTCAGCAGTTCGGCGAAGTTGGCTGCGGTTTGCGGGCCGATATCCAGGATCATGTCGTCAGCGGCAACGTCAGCGATCAGTTTAACGGTGGCCTCGGCGCTTTCAGCGAACTCCTTGGCAACCACCACGTCCACCGGCAGCGGTACGCTGACCTTGGCGGCGATGGCGCGCGCGGTGTCCAGCAGGTCCGGCTCGTACAGCGACTTGCCGACCGGGTGACCGGCGGCAGCCAGGAAAGTGTTGGCGATGCCGCCACCGACGATCAGTTGATCGCAGATCTGGCTCAGGCTGTTGAGTACGTCGAGTTTGGTCGACACCTTGGAGCCGGCAACGATCGCAGCCATTGGCTTGGCCGGTGCGCCCAGCGCCTTGCCCAGTGCGTCCAGCTCAGCGGCCAGCAACGGGCCGGCAGCGGCGACTTTGGCGAACTTGGCCACGCCGTGGGTCGAACCCTCTGCGCGGTGCGCGGTGCCGAAGGCGTCCATCACGAACACGTCGCACAGGGCGGCGTATTGCTGGGCCAGCTCGTCAGCGTTCTTTTTCTCGCCCTTGTTGAAGCGCACGTTTTCGAACAGCACGATGTCGCCGGCCTTGACGTCAACGCCGCCCAGGTAATCGGCCACCAGCGGCACGTCGCGGCCCAGGGCCTTGCTCAGGTAGTCAGCGACTGGCTTGAGGCTGTTCTCGGCGGAGAACTCGCCTTCGGTCGGACGGCCCAGGTGTGAGCACACCATCACCGCCGCACCTTTTTCCAGGGCCAGCTTGATGGTCGGCAGCGAAGCCAGGATACGCGCATCGCTGGTGACAACACCGTCCTTGACTGGGACGTTGAGGTCTTCGCGAATCAATACGCGCTTACCTTGCAGATCGAGGTCGGACATCTTCAACACGGTCATGGGTCGCACTTCCTGAGTAGCTGTTCTTAGAGAGCAGGTTTTTTTGAAATCGCTGTTTGCAGATAGTGGTCTGCAACGTCCAGCATTCGGTTGGCAAAACCCCATTCGTTGTCGAACCAGGCCAGGATGTTCACCAGTTTGGGGCCGGAAACACGGGTCTGACTGGCATCGACGATGGCCGAATGTGGGTCATGGTTGAAATCACAGCTGGCGTGCGGCAACTCGGTGTAGGCCAACAGGCCTTTGAGTGGGCCGCTGGTGGCGGCTTCGCGCAGGATCCGGTTGACCTCGTTGGCATCGGTCGCGGTGGCGGTCTGCATCGTGATGTCGAGGCAGGACACGTTGACCGTCGGCACGCGTACGGCTTTGGCCTGAATTCGCCCGGCAAGTTCCGGCAGCAGGCGCTCGATGCCACGTGCCAGACCAGTGGACACCGGGATCACCGACTGAAACGCCGAACGGGTGCGGCGCAGGTCTTCGTGGTGATAGGCGTCGATCACCGGCTGATCGTTCATCGCCGAGTGAATCGTGGTGATCGACACGTAATCCAGGCCAATCGCCTTGTCCAGCAGACGCAACAGCGGCACGCCGCAGTTGGTGGTGCAGGAGGCGTTGGACACCAGCAGTTCATCGCCGGTCAGGCAATCCTGATTGACGCCGAAGACGATGGTGGCGTCGACATCCGCCTCGCTGGCCATCGGTTGCGAGAACAGCACGCGTGGCGCGCCGGCGTCGAGGAAACGCTGGCCGTCTTCACGGGTGTGGTAAGCGCCGGAGCACTCCAGCACCAGGTCGACGCCCAGCGCCGCCCAGTCAATGCCTTCGGGGGTGGCACTGCGCAGGACCTTCACGCAGTCGCCATTAATATGCAGACAATCGCCGTCTACTCGCACTTCGCCGGGAAAGCGGCCGTGGGTGGAGTCGAAGCGTGTCAGGTATTCGATGCTGGCCATGTCCGCCAGATCGTTGATCGCGACAATTTCAAACCCGGCCTTCTCGCCACGCTCGAACAACGCACGCAAGACGCAACGACCAATCCGGCCGTAGCCGTTGAGTGCAACTTTGTAGGGACGCGGTTGAGGCATGGGGTTCTCGATTACCGTGGTGAATCGGGTAGTGCGATGTTGCCTGAACCAACGCCTTCGCGAGCAGGCTCGCTCCCACAGGGAAATACATTCCAATGTGGGAGCGAGCCTGCTCGCGAAGGCGTCAGCTCAGACGACATCTTTTCCAGATCAGTCTTCCAGCAGCTCTTCAGCCTGACCCAGGATGTTTTCCAGGGTGAAGCCGAACTCTTCGAACAGTGCCGAAGCCGGAGCCGATTCGCCGTAAGTGGTCATGCCGATCACGCGACCTTCCAGACCCACGTACTTGAACCAGAAGTCGGCGTGAGCCGCTTCGATCGCAATACGTGCGCTGACCTGCAGCGGCAGAACCGATTGCTTGTAGCCGGCGTCCTGCGCATCGAACACGCTGGTGCAAGGCATGGAAACCACGCGCACCTTGCGGCCTTGCTCGGTCAGCTTGTCGTAGGCCTGAACGGCCAGACCGACTTCCGAACCGGTGGCGATCAGGATCAGCTCAGGCTCGCCTGCGCAGTCCTTCAACACGTAACCACCGCGGCTGATGTCGGCGATCTGACCGGCATCGCGTTCCTGGTGCTGCAGGTTCTGACGCGAGAAGATCAGCGCCGAAGGGCCGTCCTTACGCTCCAGCGCGTTTTTCCAGGCCACTGCCGATTCAACGGCATCGGCTGGACGCCAGGTGTCGAGGTTCGGCGTGGTCCGCAGGCTGGTCAGTTGCTCGATCGGCTGGTGCGTCGGGCCGTCTTCGCCCAGACCGATGGAGTCGTGGGTGTAGACGTGGATCACACGCTTCTTCATCAGCGCCGACATGCGCACCGCGTTGCGCGCATATTCCATGAACATCAGGAAGGTCGCGCCGTAAGGCACCAGGCCACCGTGCAGGGACACGCCGTTCATGATCGCGGTCATGCCGAATTCGCGCACGCCGTAGTACATGTAGTTGCCGCTGGCGTCTTCAGCGCTGACGCCTTTGCAACCTTTCCACAGGGTCAGGTTGGAACCGGCCAGGTCAGCCGAACCGCCGAGCAGTTCCGGCAGCAGCGGGCCGAACGCGTTCAGGGTGTTCTGGCTGGCCTTACGGCTGGCGATGGTTTCGCCTTTGGCCGCCACTTCAGCAATGTAGGCCGAGGCTTTTTCCGCGAAGTCAGCCGGCAGTTCGCCGCTCAGACGACGGATCAGCTCGTTGGCTTCGGTCGGGAACGCCGCGGAGTAGGCAGCGAAACGCTGATCCCACTCGGCTTCGGCAGCGCGACCTTTTTCCTTGGCATCCCACTCGGCATAAATGTCTGCAGGGATTTCGAACGGGCCGTAGTTCCAGTTCAGCGCCTGACGGGTCAGAGCGATTTCCGCGTCACCCAGTGGGGCGCCGTGGCAGTCTTCCTTGCCCTGCTTGTTCGGCGAACCGAAACCGATGGTGGTCTTGCAGCAGATCAGGGTCGGCAGCGGGCTCTTGCGCGCGGTTTCGATGGCGGTCTTGATCTCTTCCGGATCGTGACCGTCGACGTTACGGATCACCTGCCAGTTGTAGGATTCGAAACGCTTCGGGGTGTCATCGGTGAACCAGCCTTCGACTTCACCGTCGATGGAGATGCCGTTGTCATCGTAGAAGGCGATCAGCTTGCCCAGGCCCAGCGTACCGGCCAGGGAAGCGACTTCGTGGGAAATGCCTTCCATCATGCAGCCATCACCGAGGAACACGTAGGTGTGGTGATCAACGATGTTGTGGCCAGGACGGTTGAACTGCGCACCCAGGACTTTTTCCGCCAGGGCGAAGCCGACGGCGTTGGCCAGACCCTGACCCAGCGGGCCGGTGGTGGTCTCGACGCCCGGGGTGTAACCGAATTCCGGGTGACCCGGGGTGCGGCTGTGCAGTTGACGGAACTGCTTGAGGTCGTCGATCGACAGGTCGTAACCGGTCAGGTGCAGCAGCGAGTAGATCAACATCGAGCCGTGGCCGTTGGACAGCACGAAGCGGTCACGGTCGGCGAACGACGGGTTGCTCGGGTTGTGCTTGAGGTAGTCGCGCCAAAGTACTTCGGCGATATCTGCCATACCCATAGGGGCACCGGGATGGCCGCTGTTGGCTTTTTGCACGGCATCCATGCTGAGGGCACGAATGGCGTTGGCACGCTCACGACGGCTAGGCATCGCTGATCTCCTGGGTGTGAATAGATTGAAACGGAAAAAAGGAGGGCATTTTCCCTCACCGGAGCGCCTCGGGGCAATGACAGATAGTCATCCGAGGGCGTTTTTCCCGTGCTGGACGGCGGTTTCGTCTGGTGAAACCTTTCCGCTGTTCGTTTGTAGAGTTAACCAGCCAGTGAGAAGTGCCATCTATCGAGCAATATCAAAACTTTTTGATATTGCCCTTGCGGCGATTTCCCACCGTCACTAGACTGCTGGCCCTATGAACTTACGCGTGCCTTCCATTCGCCATGACGATTGCGACGAGCTGGCGGCCCTGTGCAAGGCCGGTGGCGATCCGCTGCGCCTGAATGTATTGCGCGCGCTGGCCAACGACTCGTTCGGCGTACTGGAGCTGGCGCAGATTTTCGGCATCGGTCAGTCCGGCATGAGCCACCACCTCAAGGTGCTGGCCCAGGCCGACCTGGTGGCGACACGCCGCGAAGGCAACGCGATTTTCTATCGCCGCGCCCTGCCCCACACCGAATTGCTGGGCGGCAAGTTGCACGCCGCATTGTTAGAAGAAGTCGACAATCTGGCGCTGCCGGACGACGTGCAGGCACGCATCGCCCAGGTCCACGGACAACGCGAAGCCGCCAGTCAGGACTTTTTCACCCGGGTTGCGGAGAAATTCCGCGCCCAGCAAGACTTGATCGCAGGCCTGCCGCAGTACCGTGACAGTGTGCTGGCCCTGCTCGACAAACTGAACTTCAATGGTGCTGCCACGGCCATTGAAGTCGGCCCCGGCGATGGTGCTTTCCTGCCGGAACTGGCCCGCCGCTTCGGCACCGTAACCGCGCTGGACAACAGCCCGGCGATGCTCGAACTGGCGCGTCAGGTATGTGAACGTGAACGGCTGGCTAACGTCAGCCTGCAATTGGCCGATGCATTGAATGGCACCAGCCTTCAGGCCGATTGCGTGGTACTGAACATGGTGTTGCACCATTTCGCCGCGCCGGCCGAAGCGCTCAAGCACATGGCCGGCCTGCTGCAACCGGGCGGTAGCCTGCTCGTGACAGAGTTATGTAGCCACAACCAGAGTTGGGCCAGGGAGGCCTGCGGTGATCTGTGGTTGGGGTTTGAACAGGACGATTTGGCCCGTTGGGCCACCGCTGCGGGACTCGTTCCCGGGGACAGCCTCTATGTAGGCTTACGTAATGGTTTCCAGATCCAGGTTCGCCACTTTCAGCGACCGGCTGGCGACACTCACCATCGGTAAATTCAGGAAAACATCGAGATGAGCGAATACTCCCTCTTCACCTCCGAGTCCGTGTCTGAAGGACATCCGGACAAAATCGCCGACCAGATTTCCGATGCGGTGCTGGACGCCATTATCGCCCAGGACAAACACGCACGCGTTGCCGTGGAAACCCTGGTCAAGACCGGCGTGGCTATCGTTGCCGGTGAAGTGACCACCAGCGCCTGGGTCGACCTGGAGCAGATCGTTCGTGACGTGATCTGCGACATCGGCTACACCAGCTCCGAAGTCGGCTTCGACGGCGCGACCTGCGGCGTGATGAACATCATCGGCAAGCAGTCCCCTGACATCAACCAGGGTGTTGACCGTGCCAAGCCTGAAGATCAGGGCGCCGGCGACCAGGGCCTGATGTTCGGCTACGCCAGCAACGAAACCGACGTGCTGATGCCAGCACCGATCACCTTCTCGCACCAGTTGGTACAGCGCCAGGCCGAAGCCCGCAAATCGGGTCTGCTGCCGTGGCTGCGTCCGGACGCCAAATCGCAAGTGACTTGCCGTTACGAAGGCGGCAAGGTTGTTGGTATCGACGCCGTTGTTCTGTCGACCCAGCACAACCCTGAAGTGTCGTACAAAGACCTGCGCGAAGGCGTGATGGAGCTGATCGTCAAGCACGTGCTGCCTGCAGAACTGCTGAGCAAAGACACCCAGTTCCACATCAACCCGACCGGCCAGTTCATCATTGGCGGCCCGGTAGGTGACTGCGGTCTGACCGGTCGCAAGATCATCGTCGACAGCTACGGCGGCATGGCCCGTCACGGCGGTGGCGCGTTCTCCGGTAAAGATCCATCGAAGGTTGACCGTTCGGCTGCCTACGCTGGCCGTTATGTTGCCAAGAACATCGTCGCTGCCGGCCTGGCTGAGCGTTGCGAGATTCAGGTGTCCTACGCCATCGGTGTCGCTCAGCCGACTTCGATCTCGCTGAACACCTTCGGTACCGGCAAGATCAGCGATGACAAGATCATCAAACTGGTGCGTGAAGTGTTCGACCTGCGTCCATACGCAATCACCACCATGCTGGATCTGCTGCACCCGATGTACCAGGAAACTGCAGCCTACGGCCACTTCGGTCGTGCTCCGCAGACCAAGACGGTTGGCGAAGACACCTTCTCCACCTTCACCTGGGAAAAAACCGACCGCGCCGACGCTCTGCGTTCCGCTGCTGGTCTGTAAGCCCTCCCCGGCTGCAAAAAAAGCCCCGCACGGTTCACGCCGTGCGGGGCTTTTTCATGCCTGAAATACCCTTCCAATATCAATAAAGAGCCCTGTGGGAGCGGGCTTGCCCGCGAAGAGGCCGGCCCATGCGCCCCCTGTATGGGCACGGAAACACGATGCAAAACACCCACCCGGTGCCTCTCTGAATCCTCGCCTAGCCTTAAAGCATTCCCCCTGAGCAAGGACGCTCAAAATGCTTGCCACGCTGCGCCTGTTTTCAGTTCTTTTGCTGAGTTTCACCCCTCTGATCGCCCATGCAGCCTGCCCCGACTGGCCATTCGGCAAAGCGCAAGTTGAAATTTCGGCTCTGCAACAGCAGATCGACCAATGGGACGACGCCTACCACCGCGAAGGCCGCTCGCTGATTGCCGACGAACTCTACGATCAATCGCGCGTGCGGCTCATCGAATGGCGCCAGTGCTTCCAGCAGCCCGCAGCGCCCGAACCGTTGCGCAGCGCGTCTGGCTCCGTCGCGCATCCAATCGCCCACACCGGTCTGGACAAGCTTCACCAAGCCGCCGCCGTTCAAGCATGGTTAAAGGATCGGCAGGATGTCTGGGTACAACCCAAGGTCGATGGTGTAGCGGTCACGCTGATTTACCGTCGCGGCCTGTTGCAGCAGGCGATCAGTCGCGGCGACGGGATCAGCGGTCAGGACTGGACAGCGTCGGCGCAAAAGATCGCTGCCATTCCGCAACAACTGACCCAACCGCTGGACCTGCTGGTGCAGGGCGAGCTCTATTGGCGCCTGAATCAGCATGTGCAAGCCAGCGCCGGCAGCGTCAACGCCCGCGCCACCGTTGCCGGGCTGATGAGCCGTAAAACCTTGAGCGCAGAACAGGCGTCCGGGATCGGTCTGTTCGTCTGGGACTGGCCGCAGGGCCCGGCGAATCTGCCTGAAAGAATATCGACGCTAGCGACGCTGGGCTTCGCCACGACAGCACCATTCAGTCAGGTCATCGCCAACCTTGCCGACGCGCAAAAATGGCGCGAGCACTGGTATCGATCGCCCCTGCCCTTCGCCACCGACGGCATTGTCTTGCGCCAGAGCCAGCGCCCACCGGCTGAGCGCTGGCAGGCGAGCGCGCCCTACTGGGCTATCGCCTGGAAATACCCGTTTGCCCGAGCGCTGGCCGAAGTGCGCAAAGTGAATTTCAAAGTCGGCCGCAGCGGACGCATCACGCCAGTATTGGAGTTGTCGCCGGTGATGCTCGATGACCGCGAGATCAGACGCGTCAGTGCCGGTTCACTCAAGCGCTGGCAGGCGCTGGATATCCGCCCCGGCGATCAAGTGGCAATCAGCCTGGCCGGGTTGACGATTCCACGACTCGACAGTGTGGTGTTGCGCACCACCGAACGGGCCGCCCTCGACATTCCCGACACGCGCGACTTCCACGCCTTGAGCTGCTGGCAACCGACACCCGGTTGCGAAAGCCAGTTTCTCGCGCGCCTGACCTGGCTCAGTGGCAAGCAGGGGCTGGCGCTGCAGAATGTCGGGCGCGGCACCTGGGAGAAACTTCTGGAAACAGGCCGCCTGAACAACCTGCTGGATTGGTTGACCCTCGACGAGCCAGAGCTTGCTAACATTGCCGGCTTCGGCGAACGCAGCAGCACACGTCTGATCAACAGTTTTCACAGCGCCCGCCAACGGCCGTTCACCCAGTGGCTCAAAGCATTGGGTTTACCGCCGACGGGGCAGGCACAACTGGCCGACTCGTGGCAGGCGCTGGCACAACGCGACACCGAACAATGGCAGGCAGAAGCCGGAATCGGCCCGGGCCGCGCGGCGCAATTGAGCGCATTCTTCCGCGACCCGCAGGTGCTGGCCTTGAGTGACACATTACGCGCCGCCGGAATCGACGGTTTCTGATCACGCAATCCCCGGCAGCCGGGAACCCAAGGGCCATCAGACGCTCAAACAGCGCAGTGCCCCCGACCCGACTGCCTTTGCACATGGAGCTTTTATGAAATTTCTTGCACCGCTCGCCTTGCTGACTCTCTGTGGCGTTCTGGCCGCGCCTGTGATGGCTGACGAAGATGCACCGGGCCTGACCGGTTGCGCCGCGAAGAAGCAGGGCATCATCAATCAGCTCGAGCAGGCGAAATCCCGGGGCAACACCGATCAGCAGGCCGGTCTGCAAACCGCTCTGGATGAAGTGACGAAGAACTGCACCGATGCTGGCCTGAAGAAAGAACGCGAAAACAAGGTGCTGGAAGCCAAGCACGAAGTGAGCAAGCGTCAGGCGGATCTCGACAAGGCGATGAAGAAAGGCGATCCGGAGAAGATCAACAAGCGCAAGGACAAGCTCGCCGAGTCGCGCAAGGAACTGCAGGATGCGCTGGACCAGATCGACAAGTAACCGTTAATGCGGGGAATTTGATGCCCTCTTCGCGAGCAAGCCCGCTCCCACATTTGATTTGTGAACGACACAGATCCAGTGTGGGAGCGGGCTTGCTCGCGAAGGCGTCAGCTCAAACAACAGAAATCAATGATCGCGAAACTCTTTATGGCAAGCGCTGCAGGCATCTTCAACTTTCTGCACCGCAGGCCCGAGGTTACTGGCCTTGTACGGCTGAACCTTGCTGGCGATCACCAGTTCACCGGTGGCCGCCTCAAGGTTACGGACCAATTCCTGAAAGCGGGCCTGACGCAGCCAGACATCATCCTTGGCGCTGGTGTGATCTTCTTCACGAACCTGCGGGAAATGCTTCCACGGTTCATGCGACAACGCATCGAGCTTCACCGCGCCTTCGGCGAATTTCGGCCCGTCGAAAGGAATGCGTCCGCGCAACATGCCACCCAGGTCTTCGCCGGTCTTGAGCATTTGTTTGAAGATCGCCTTGCGTTGCCCCAGCGGAGAATTCGGATCGACGCCGCCACAGGCGGACAAGGTCAGACAGGCCAGCAATACAACAGAAATTCTTTTAAGAGTCATGGTGGCTTCAGGTCACGGAATTCGGCGGCCAGTATCCTCGCGTCGCCGACAAACACCAATAGCCCTATTAAAAATACGGGTTGCCGGAGCGCATGGAGCACTTGGGCAACCGGCACAGGAATCACTCCATGAACAGCCGTTTCAAGGCCTGGCGTCACCCACTGATCGCAACCCTGCCACTGCTGGCAATCCTTGCCGGCTGCACCGGTGGCGACACTGCCAAACCGAAAACCCATGCCTTGGCCACTTATTCCAGCGCCACTTGGGAAGCCTTGCCGGCGGTGTCCGACAGCGATCTGGTCGCCGGTTTCGGTTCATGGCGCAGCGCCTGCACCCGACTCAAGGCTGATCCGGTCTGGGGCGGCACCTGCGCGGCAGCCGCCAACGTGCCGCAAAGCGCCAACGAGATTCGCGCGTTCCTCAAGCAGAACCTCGACGTGTTCGGACTGCGCGCCGAGCATGACAACCCCAACGGTCTGATCACCGGTTACTACGAACCGGTCTACCCCGGCAGCCTGACGCCCACCGAGGTGGCGAACGTGCCGGTGTACGGCGTGCCGGAAGACATGATCATCGTCTCGCTGGACAGCATTTACCCGGAACTGAAGGGCAAGCGCCTGCGTGGCCGTCTCGAAGGTCGAGTGCTCAAGCCGTATGACGACGCGGCGACCATCGAGTCCAAAGGCGTCAAAGCGCCGGTAGTGGCGTACCTGACCGATCCAATGAACCTGCAGTTTTTGCAGATCCAGGGTTCCGGGCGGATTCAGACGCCGGATGGCAAACAACTGCGCATCGCCTACGCCGACCAGAACGGCCACCCGTATCGACCGATTGGTCGCTGGCTGGTCGAGCAAGGCGAGCTGAAGAAAGAAGACGTGACCATGAGCGCGATCAGCAACTGGGCCAAGGCCAATCCGTCGCGCATCCCGGAACTACTGGGCAGCAACCCGAGCTACGTGTTCTTCACCCGCAACCCGGACAGCAACGAAGGCCCACGCGGCTCGCTCAATGTGCCGCTGACCGCCGGCTACAGCGCAGCGGTGGATCGCAAGGTGATTCCGTTGGGCAGCCTGCTGTGGCTGTCGACCACCCGTCCGGACGGCAGCGCTTTGGTTCGCCCGGTCGCGGCGCAGGACACCGGTGGCGCGATTGCCGGTGAGGTGCGTGCGGATCTGTTCTGGGGCACCGGCGATGCTGCCGGGCAACTGGCCGGCGACATGAAGCAGCAGGGGCAGATCTGGATGCTCTGGCCTAAAGGTGCGGCGTTGCCGCAAGTACCGCAGGTGGCCGATACGGTTAAGGACAAGCCTTAAGCGCCTCGGCGCCAGAGCTACCGCCTTCGCGGGCAAGCCCGCTCCCACAGGGTTCTTTGGTGTACACAGGATTTGTGCTCGCCATTGATACCTGTGGGAGCTGGCTTGCTCGCGAAGAGGCCGGCAGCAACACCCGAGATTCAGACCGACACAAAGAAGAACGCAGCAATCAGCCCCATCCCGACAAACCACACCAGCGACCGCAAGATCGCCCAATCCGCCAGGTAGCAGATGATGTACAGCAGGCGACTGGTGATAAACAGCACCGCCAGCACATTCACTGTCACCAGCTGCGCCGTGCCCACCAGATGCGCAACAATCACTGCGGCAGCAAATGCCGGCATCACCTCGAAGCTGTTCAACTGCGCCGCATGCGCCCGTCGGGCGACGCCGCCCACGCTATCGAGAAAATCCCGAGGATCATGATTGTCACTGAGCCTGAAACCGCCCGAGACCTTGGCCACAATCGTGCACACATACGGCAGGAAAATCGCGATCAATACACACCACAGAGCCACCGTCATAACGCCGTCCTTTTTTCGAGTGTTGGAAATGGCGGGCGGTCAGAACTTCATCACCAGCATGCCGATCAATACCAGCCCACAGGCTAAGAGCCGCGGCCTGCCGAAAGGTTCTTTCAGGTAGCGCATGCCGAACAGCACCACCAGGATCACGCTGATCTCACGCAACGCCGCCGCCTCGGCAATCGAGCCCAACTGCATCGCCCACAGCACCAGAGCGTAGCTGAACAACACGCAGAACCCGACCGCCAGCCCAAGCTTCCACTGCTCGCGCCAGAACACCAGAAATGCCGGGCGTTTCGCCACCCACGCCAGCAACGGAAACGGCCAGGCGCTGAACAGCGTGACCCAGACCAGGTAATCCAGTGGATGCGACCAGCGCCGCAAGGCCTGACCATCGATGTAGGTGTAGCAACCGATGCACAAGCCGATCAGCGCCACCACCGGTAGCATCGACCAAGGGAGATGTTTGCCACCACCGCCCTGCCAGAGCAGGCAGGCCATACCCAGCGGAATCAGCATGATCCCGAAGATCTGCTGCGCAGTGAGCACTTCGCCGGCGAAGATCAGGGTCAGCGCCAGCACCACCAGCGGCGACAACCCGCGCATCAGCGGGTAGACCAGTCCTAGGTCGCCGACCCGATAAGCTTGAATCAGCAGATAGCGATACAGCAGCTCGAACGCCGCCGAAGCCAGAATCCACGGCCAGATTTCCACCGGCGGCAGGCTGATGAATGGAAATGCCAGCGCCACGAACAACAGCGCCACCGTGTCCATGCACGCCACCACCAGCAGCCGTTCGGCACTGAACTTGATCAGGGTATTCCACGTCGCATGCAACAGCGCCGCCATTAACACCAGAACTGTCGCCGCCACGTCCCACTCCTTGATTTTTTTGTTGACCCTACACCAATGTCTGCGGCTGACCAACCGAGGGGGCATGATTGTGTCCCCACCCCGAAACAGCCCATCCAACCTTTGCACCGAAGAATCGGGGCGCTGTCTTTCCACCCCCATCCAATGGAGCCCGGATGCTAGAACTTGTCGCCGCTTTTATCTGCCTCACCACCCTTCTCACCTTCGTCAATTACCGCTTCATCGGCCTGCCGCCGACCATCGGCGTGATGGTCACCGCGCTGATGTTCTCCCTGTTGCTGCAAGGCCTGAGCGTGCTCGGCTATCCCGGCCTCGAAGAACGCGTGCAGCAACTGATCGGCCAGATCGACTTCGGCGATCTGCTGATGAACTGGATGCTGTCGTTCCTGCTGTTCGCCGGCGCCCTGCACGTCAACCTGAACGACCTGCGCAGCTATCGCTGGCCCATCGGCCTGTTGGCCACTTTCGGCGTGCTGATTGCCACCGTCGTGATCGGCAGCCTCGCTTTTTACATCTTTGCCCTGTTCGGCTGGCACGTGAGCTTCCTCTACTGCCTGCTGTTCGGCGCGCTGATTTCGCCGACCGACCCGATCGCGGTGCTCGGCGTACTGCGTACCGCCAATGCCTCGAAGCCGCTGAAAACCACCATCGTCGGCGAGTCATTGTTCAACGACGGCACTGCCGTTGTGGTGTTCACCGTGCTGCTGGGCATCGCCCAATTGGGTGAGACGCCGACCCTCAGCGCCACGGCCATGCTGTTCGTGCACGAAGCCCTTGGCGGCGTGTTGTTTGGCGGACTGATCGGTTATGGGGTGTACCGGATGATCAAGAGCGTCCAGCAGCATCAGATCACGGTGATGCTGACCCTGGCGCTGGTGATCGGCGGTTCGGCGATGGCCACCGAGCTGCACGTCTCGGCACCGATTGCGATGGTGGTCGCCGGTCTGATCATCGGCAACCTGGGGCGCAACCTGGCGATGAACGACATGACCCGCAAGTACCTCGACGGCTTCTGGGAGTTGCTCGATGACATGCTCAACGCCCTGCTGTTCGCACTGATCGGCATGGAGCTGTTGCTGCTGCCGTTCAACTGGGCGCACGTGGCGGCGGCCAGTTTGCTGGCGCTGGCGATCCTGCTGTCGCGCCTGCTCACCGTGGCCCCGGCCATTGTCCTGCTGCGGCGCTGGCGCACAGTGCCGCGCGGCACCATTCGCATCCTGACCTGGGGCGGTTTGCGCGGCGGCGTCTCGGTGGCACTGGCGCTTGCCCTGCCGCTGGGCCCGGAGCGCGATCTGCTGCTGAGCATCACCTACATCGTGGTGCTGTCGTCGATCCTGTTGCAGGGCCTGACCATCGGCAAACTGGTCAAGCACGCCACCCGTGACGAGCCGACGACCGTGGCTGAACCCGCACACTGATGTATCACCGCAGCGCCGTCGTGCCCCCCCTCACGACGGACCGCACAGCAAATCAAGCAGATGCCGCATCGCCAATGGGCGATGCGGCGTCGAGCCATGCATCACCACCAACTCGCGCGCATGACGCTGCCCGTCCTCGACCGGTAACACGTACATCCCTTCCAGCCTCATCCCGGCCCACTGCGGCACCAGCGATACCCCCATCCCCTGCGCGACCAGCATGACGATCGTTTCCAGCGCATCCAGTTCGCACAGCACGTTGGGCTCGATGGCGTGTTCATCGAGGTAGCGCTGAGCAATCTGCCCACCCCACGAGCGTGCGTCATAACGAATGAACGGATGAACGCGCAACAGCGTTTCCAGCGACTGCCCGGCGTACGCGGCTGGAGCCACCAGAATCAGCGGCTCTACCTTGAGTACGACCAGTGCCAATGCCTTGGGCGGCTGGAATGGAGGCCTGACCAGAATCGCTGCGTCCAACTCCCCTGCAAGCACCTTCTCGTAAAGACTTTTCGAGTCACCCGGGGTGATCTTCAGCTTCAAATCAGGTGCTGTAAGCGCCAATCGTTCGATCAAGGTGGGTAACACGCCGGTCAGCGCTGTAGAAATTGCACCGATTGTCAGTTCACCGGCCACCCCATCGGGATGCAGATCGCTCTGTAGATCCTGGGCCAATTCGATGATCGCCCTGATCTTCGGCAGAATCAGCAGGCACTGGTCCGAGGGCCGGGCAGCGTGCGCGGTACGCAGCAGTAACGTGCAACCCAGCAACCTCTCGAGCGCCTGGACGCGCTGACTGATAGCCGCCGCAGTGCGACTCTCGCGCCGTGCCGCTGCCGCAATCGAACCGGTCTCGACCACCGCCACCAGACTTTTCAGAAACCGTACATCCATAAGTTTTCCTTTCGCTCAGAACAAGGCGAAGTCGTTATGCCCCGCCGCACGGTCTGTTTACCCTGAGCGCTCCTTCACTTGGGGACATCGCATGAACAGACCTTTTCACGCTGCATACCATGTTTGCGACCTGGAACAGGCGCGGACTTTTTATCGAGATGTGTTGGGCTGCACCGAAGGCCGCAGTACCGAGACATGGGTCGACTTCGACTTTTTCGGCAATCAGCTCTCGCTTCATGTGGGCACGCCCTTCACCACGACCCGTACCGGCCAGGTTGGCGATCACAAAGTATTGATGCCGCACATTGGCGTCGTCCTGCCGCTGGAGGAGTGGCTGGAGCTGGCCGATCGTTTGAGCCGCCTCGGCACAACGTTTGAAATCCCTCCGGTGATCCGCTTCGCCGGCGAACCCGGCGAGCAGCGCACGATGTTCTTTCTCGATCCCAGCGGCAATCCGATCGAGGTCAAGGGTTTCAAGGACTTCGACGGTCTCTTCGCACACTGAGCTTCACCCCAACAAACACAACAACAAAAGGGGCACATCATGACTACCAGGAAACCCACCAGTCTGGTCACCCGCATCATGCTCGGGCTGGCAGCCGGAATAATCGTCGGCATCCTTCTCAACCAGTTTCCCGAACACAAGATCTGGTTCATCGACAATCTGCTGCAACCGGCCGGTGACCTGTTCATCAGGCTGATGAAAATGATCGTCGTACCGTTGGTCTTTGCGTGCATGGTCGTCGGCATCGCCGGGGCAGGCAGCACCAGGGCATTGGGCCGGGTCGGGATAAAGACGCTGGTTTATTTCTTTACCATCACCAGCATTGCCATCGTCTTCGGACTGATCGTCGGCAATGTTTTTCAGCCCGGCGCCGGCGCGGACTTCAGCAGCACCCTGCAATCACCGGCCATTGGTCTGGCGAATACGGGGGACACACAGAACCTGGGCCGAACCCTGGTGAACATCGTGCCGGACAACATCGTCCTGGCAATGTCTCAGGGCAAGCTGCTCTCCGTGCTGTTTTTCGCGATCCTGTTCGGCTGTGCCCTGTCGATGCTGCCCGAGCCGCAGAAGGCGCCATTGATCGCCGTGATTCAGGCGGTATCGGACACCATGTTCAAGGTCACGCACCTGGTCATGCACTATTCACCCATCGGCATCTTCGGCCTGATCGGGGTCACCGTGGCCAGCTTCGGCCTTAGTGCATTACTGCCGCTGGCGAAGCTGATCGGCATCACTTACGTCGCGGTGTTGCTCTTCGCGTTGGGCGTGCTGGGGCTGGTGGCGCGGATGGCCGGCATTCGCTTTTTCCACCTGATTCGGGAAATACGCAGTGAATTGATACTGGCTTACAGCAGTGCTGCGTCGGCCACGGTGATGCCACAACTGATCGAGAAAATGGAGAAGTATGGCGCTCCGCGCCCGATCACCAGCATGGTCATTCCACTGGGGTACTCGTTCAACCTTGATGGCGCCTCGCTGTTCGCGGGACTGGGCACGCTGTTTATCGCCCAGGCGTACGGGATTGATCTGGGTCTGGCGGATCAGGCCATGCTGGTGCTGATCATGGTGTTGACGTCAAAGGGCGCGGCGGGAGTGCCGGGTTTCATGTTCATCATCCTCACAGCGACCCTGACCACCGCCGGTTTGCCAGTGGAAGGCGTAGCAATCATCGCCGGCGTCTACCGCTTGATGGACATGCCGGTCACCGCGCTCAATGTGTTGGGCAATGCACTGGCACCGCTGGTCATAGCGCGGTGGGAGGGACAGCTCAAGGCACCTGAAAGCGCACCGACGACAGACCCGGTCAGCCCGCCGTTCAAGGCCTGAAACTATCGGGGCTTGCTGTCGGATTCATCTTCGCGGGGTTTGCCGGAGTCTGGTTTATCCGTCTTGGGCGCCCCGCTTTCGCTGCGGATCTGCGCATGGCTGATCAGGGCGAAGATGAAACTGCCGCCGATGATATTCCCCGCCAGCGTGGGCCCGGCAAACACCATCCAGAAATCACTCCACGGCAGCTCGCCGGCAAACACCAGATACGACACTTCCGCCGAACCGACCACGATGTGGGTGAAGTCGCCCAACGCCATCAGGTAGGTGATGAGGATGATGATCCACATCTTCGCGCTCTCCATGGACGGGATCATCCAGACCATGGTGGCGATCATCCAGCCGGAAACGATGCCCTTGGCGAACATCTGACTGGCGTGGTTTTCCATGACCTTGCGGCCGATTTCAAGGAAGGCGTGATCAGTCTTGCTGTCGAAGATCGGCAGCTCGAGCATCACGTACGCCACCAGAATCGTCCCGCACAAATTGCCGAACAGGACCACGCCCCACAAGCGTATCAGCCGACCGAAATTGGCCAGGGTCGGTTTGGTCATCACCGGCAGAACCGCGGTCAGGGTGTTTTCGGTGAACAGCTGCTGGCGGGCGAGAATCACCGCGAGGAAACCGGCGCAGTAGCCGAAACTGGCGATGACCTTGAATTCGTCGCCCTCGGGCAGGCGCGAATTGAGCAGGCCCATGCCCATCAGCGACAGGCCCATGGTCAACCCGGCGGCGAGCGCCGACCACCACAGCGCGGCAATGCTGCGCTCCAGTTCCTGATCGCCTTGAGTGCGGATGATTTCATGCAGAACCGCCGCGCGGGGCGGCTGGTTTTTCTCGACTTCGTGCTGTTCATCGGTCGAGAGGTTGGGGGTCTTGCCGTCTGTCGGGGTGGTCATGGCGTGGGAACCGTGGGGGGTGGTGTTTACCTACGACCCCGGCGGTTCATGGCTGTTCAGTGGCCAGGTGATTCTTCGCTGGCTGAACAACCGCATTCGCGAGCAAGCCCGCTCCCACAGGTACAACGCAATCCATGTGGGAGCGGGCTTGCTCGCGAAGGGCGCGCCGCCGATGTTAGTTGCTGACCAGCTCATCTTCCTTGAACTGGTCTTTGACGTACTTGATCTCGGTGCGACCGTGCGGCGCCGGCAGGCCGTCTTCGCCGAGGTTGACGAAGACCATCTTCTCGACCGTGAGGATGCTCTTGCGGGTGATCTTGTTGCGCACTTCACAGGTCAGGGTGATCGAGGTACGGCCGAACTCGGTGGCGGTGATACCCAATTCGATGATGTCGCCCTGGCGCGAGGCGCTGACGAAATTGATCTCGGAAATGTACTTGGTCACCACGCGCTGATTGCCCAACTGGACGATCGCGTAAATCGCCGCTTCTTCGTCGATCCAGCGCAGCAGGCTGCCGCCGAACAGGGTGCCGTTGGGGTTCAGGTCTTCGGGTTTTACCCATTTGCGGGTGTGGAAATTCATGTTCACTCCTGAGCGTTTGCCGAAAGATGGCGCCATCTTGGCAGACCGGGCGGTCAGGCTCCATGAGCCTTCTACTATGGTCGCTATTAACGATCTTCATCTGGCCGACAGAAACCCTTTGGAAGATCAGTCTAGACGGCTATAATCGCCCCCGTTTTAAAACGGTAACCTTCACTTGCTACCGTTTTCCCGCCACCTGTCCGAGGGGCGCTGCAGCAGGATCAACCTGTCAGGCTCGGATGGGGCGTTGACTGGCCACGGCCGGACACTAAACGCACAACGGCGCCCATTCGCATACATTACGAATGGAGGCTCTTCATGAGCGCTGTTATCACGCCTGCAGATTTTAACGATTACAAAGTTGCCGACATGTCCCTGGCTGCCTGGGGCCGTCGCGAAACCATCATCGCCGAGTCGGAAATGCCGGCCCTGATGGGTCTGCGCCGCAAGTACGCCTCCGAGCAGCCGCTCAAGGGCGCGAAAATCCTCGGCTGCATCCACATGACCATTCAGACTGCCGTGCTGATCGAAACCCTGGTTGCCCTGGGTGCCGAAGTACGCTGGTCGTCCTGCAATATTTTCTCGACTCAGGATCAGGCCGCTGCGTCCATCGCTGCCGCCGGCATCCCGGTTTTCGCCTGGAAAGGCGAGACTGAAGAAGAGTACGAGTGGTGCCTGGAGCAGACCATCCTGAAAGATGGCCAGCCATGGGACGCCAACATGATCCTCGACGACGGCGGCGACCTGACTCAGCTGCTGCACGACAAGTACCCACAAGTACTGGATCGCGTTCACGGCGTGACCGAAGAAACCACCACCGGCGTTCACCGCCTGCTGGACATGCTGGCCAAGGGCGAGCTGAAGGTCCCGGCGATCAACGTCAACGACTCGGTGACCAAGTCCAAGAACGACAACAAGTACGGCTGCCGTCACAGCCTGAACGATGCGATCAAGCGCGGCACCGACCACCTGCTGTCCGGCAAGCAAGCGCTGGTCATCGGTTACGGTGACGTGGGTAAGGGTTCGGCCCAGTCCCTGCGTCAGGAAGGCATGATCGTCAAGGTTTCCGAAGTTGACCCGATCTGCGCCATGCAGGCCTGCATGGACGGTTTCGAACTGGTTTCGCCGTTCATCGACGGGATCAACGACGGCACCGAAGCAAGCATCGACAAAGCGCTGCTGGGCAAGATCGACCTGATCGTGACCACCACCGGTAACGTCAATGTTTGCGACGCGAACATGCTCAAAGCCCTGAAGAAGCGCGCTGTTGTCTGCAACATCGGTCACTTCGACAACGAAATCGACACCGCTTTCATGCGCAAGAACTGGGCATGGGAAGAAGTGAAGCCACAGGTACACAAGATCCACCGTACCGGCCCGGGCGCTTTCGACGCACAGAACGACGACTACCTGATCCTGCTGGCCGAAGGCCGTCTGGTGAACCTGGGCAACGCCACTGGTCACCCGAGCCGCATCATGGACGGTTCGTTCGCCAACCAGGTACTGGCGCAGATCTTCCTGTTCGGCCAGAAGTACGCCGACCTGTCGCCAGCCGAGAAAGCCGAGCGTCTGACCGTTGAAGTACTGCCGAAGAAACTCGACGAAGAAGTTGCCCTGGAAATGGTGCGCGGCTTCGGCGGCGTGGTCACGCAACTGACCAAGCAACAGGCTGACTACATCGGCGTGACCGTCGAAGGCCCGTTCAAGCCGCACGCTTACCGCTACTGATTGACGCGGCGGCCTGCTCTCCCTGTGGGAGCGGGCTTGCTCGCGAAAGCGGTCTGTCATTCAGCATTGATGTTGCCTGACCCGCCGCTTTCGCGAGCAAGCCCGCTCCCACATGGGCGGTGCAAGCCTCACAGGCTTCGTGTTTCCAAGGGTATTTCCCATGTCCCAAGACCGTCGCTACAGCTTCGAGTTCTTCCCGACCAAGACCGATGCTGGGCATGAAAAACTGCTCAACGTTGCCCGTCAGCTGGCAACGTACAACCCCGACTTCTTTTCCTGCACCTACGGCGCTGGTGGTTCGACCCGTGATCGCACCCTCAACACCGTTCTGCAACTGGAAAGCGAAGTCAAAGTACCGGCCGCACCGCACCTGTCGTGCGTCGGCGACAGCAAGGACGACCTGCGCGGCCTGCTGAACGAGTACAAGGCTGCCGGCATCAAGCGCATCGTTGCGCTGCGCGGTGACCTGCCGTCCGGCATGGGCATGACCAGCGGCGAGCTGCGTCACGCCAACGAACTGGTTGAATTCATTCGTGAAGAAACCGGTGATCATTTCCACATCGAAGTTGCCGCTTACCCGGAGATGCATCCGCAAGCGCGCAATTACGAAGACGATCTCGCCAACTTCGTGCGCAAGGCCCGCGCCGGCGCCGACAGCGCCATCACCCAGTACTTCTTCAACGCCGACAGCTACTTCTACTTCGTCGACCGTTTGCAGGCGCTGGGCGTGGATATTCCAGTGGTGCCGGGGATCATGCCGATCACCAACTACAGCAAGCTGGCGCGGTTCTCCGATGCCTGCGGTGCGGAAATCCCGCGCTGGATCCGCAAGCAACTGGAAGCCTACGGCGATGACAGCCAGAGCATTCAGCGCTTCGGCGAGCAAGTTGTCAGCGAAATGTGCGAACGCCTGCTGCAGGGTGGCGCACCGGGGCTGCACTTCTATTCCATGAACCAGGCTGAACCTAGTCTGGCGATCTGGAATAACTTGAAGTTGCCGCGCTAAGCACTAAAAGAAAGATCAAAAAGATCGCAGCCTTCGGCAGCTCCTACAGGGGTGTCGTTGCTGCGATTTTTTGCTTTTGAATCCCCGAATTAGAGCTTGTGCAGGCACTTTCTGGCTCTTTCGCGTTTCTCGTCGTAATCTCAAGCCATGCCTTTTTTCGCGCAGTTTCTCACCGTGCTGGTTTTTGCTTGCCTGAGCTTTGCCGCTCGGGGCGAGAAGCTGCGTATTGTCACCGAGCCGTGGGCGCCTTACGTCTACGAAGAGGATGGCAAGAACCTCGGACTGGACTACGAAACCACCGCCATCGTATTCAAGCGTCTGGGAATCGAAGTCGAGTGGCAGTTCCTGCCGTGGAAACGCTGCTTGTCGATGCTCGAAACCGGCCAGGCTGACGGCGCGCTGGACATCTTTCACAGCGACGAGCGTGACGCCACCCTGCTCTATCCCATTGAACCGCTGTCGGACGTCGAGTTTGTGATGTTCTACGCCAACGACCGACCACATCCGTTCCGTCAGTTCGAAGACCTCAAAGGCCTGACCATCGGCACTTCGCCGGGCTATCTGTACAGCCCGGACTTCAGCGAATCGACACTGTTCACCCGCGAGCCGGCACCGACCCACGAGGCCAACTTCGGCAAACTGCTGCGCGGACGCATCGACTTGCTGATCACCGATCGCCGCGTGGGCCAGCACTTGCTCGATCAGCTGAATATTCGCGATCAAATCACCGAAAACCCTGTGGTCATTAGCCGTCAGAGCCAATATCTGGCGGTTCGACGCAATGCCGGGATGGACTTGCTGGTGGCGCGTTTCGGTGCCGAACTCAAGCGTTTCAAGCGCGAACCGGCCTACGCCGAGCTCAGCGCACGCTATGGCGCCGCCCCGGTCGATGCCGTGCCGCTGGGCAATGCTTCGGCCAGCCGCAAAACCGTTGAGCAGCAGGAAAGCAGCGCGCAGTGATTGCTCTGTTATACTCCGGCGTTCCCGCCAGGCTCACGCCCGGACGCCCGGAACCGTAACAGGCCTCTCGACCCGCTACAGCGCAGCTTTCAGCCCGCGCGAGCGCTCCTGACGTGCCTTCGGAACCGCAGCAGGACCGGACGGGATCGCGTCCTCTTAAACGCGATTCGCGCCAGGCAAGACTCCCATTGGGCCAAGCCCTAACTAAAACAGGATTACTCATGTCCTTTGCTTCCCTCGGTCTCTCCGAGGCTTTAGTCCGTGCCATCGAAGATGCGGGCTATACCGAGCCTACTCCGGTGCAACAGCGGGCCATTCCCGCCGTGTTGCAAGGTCGCGACCTGATGGTTGCGGCACAGACAGGTACCGGTAAAACCGGCGGTTTCGCCCTTCCGATCCTGGAGCGGTTGTTCCCCAACGGTCACCCGGACAAATCCCAGCGTCATGGCCCGCGCCAACCGCGCGTTCTGGTCCTGACCCCGACCCGCGAACTCGCGGCCCAGGTACACGAGAGCTTCAAGATCTACGCCCGTGACCTGAAATTCGTCAGCGCCTGCATCTTCGGCGGCGTCGGCATGAATCCGCAGGTCCAGGCCATGTCCCGTGGCGTTGACGTGCTCGTCGCGTGCCCGGGTCGTCTGCTCGACCTCGCAGGCCAGGGCAGCGTCGATCTGTCCCACGTCGAAATCCTCGTCCTCGACGAAGCCGACCGCATGCTCGACATGGGCTTCGTTCACGACGTGAAGAAAGTCCTCGCGCGTCTGCCGGCCAAGCGTCAGAACCTGCTGTTCTCGGCAACGTTCTCCAAAGACATCACCGATCTTGCCGGCAAGCTGCTGCACAACCCGGAACGCATCGAAGTCACGCCGCCGAACACCACGGTCGAGCGCATCGAGCAACGCGTGTTCCGTCTGCCGGCCAGCCACAAGCGTGCCCTGCTGGCGCACCTGATCACCGCCGGCGCCTGGGAACAGGTACTGGTGTTCACCCGCACCAAACACGGCGCCAACCGTCTGGCCGAGTACCTGGACAAGCACGGCCTGCCGGCTGTGGCGATCCACGGTAACAAGAGCCAGAACGCCCGCACCAAAGCCCTGGCCGATTTCAAGGCCGGTGAAGTGCGCATCCTGGTCGCGACCGACATCGCCGCGCGCGGTCTGGACATCGACCAGTTGCCACACGTGGTCAACTTCGAACTGCCGAACGTCGATGAAGACTATGTGCACCGTATCGGCCGTACTGGCCGTGCCGGTCGTTCGGGCGAGGCGATCTCGCTGGTGGCCCCGGACGAAGAAAAACTGCTGAAAAGCATCGAACGCATGACCAAGCAGAAAATCGCCGACGGCGACCTGATGGGCTTCGATTCGAGCACTATTGAAGCCGAGAAGCCGGAAGCCCGTGAGCGTCCGGACATGCGCAACCCGCGCAACTCCCGTGGCCCACGTGGTGATGGTCCGAATGGCGGTGGTGGCGGCGGTCGCAAGGACAAAGGCAAAGACAAGGGCAAGGAAAAACCCGCCGGCGAACGCGGCGAGCGCCCTGCCCGTCAGCAGAAACCACGTGAAGGCACCCCGGCCCGCGAACAGCGTCCGAGCCAGCCACCACGCGCGGCGGCTGATCGTGCACCGGACGAGTTCCTCGACGACGATATCGATAACTTCGGTAACCGCGTCGACTACGTGCCGAAAGCTGCTCCAGCCGGTGGCCGTGGCCGTCGTCCGGGTGCTCCGGCACAAGGTGCAGGCGCAGGCGCTCCACGCGGTGGTCAGTCGCAAGGTCGCCAGAACGGCCCGCGTAACAGCAACGGTTCGAGCACCGGCACCCCGCCGGGCAAACGCAACGGCCCGCGCAACGGTGCTCCGCGTGATGGCCAGGGCCGTCGTGACGAGTCCTCGCGCAACCGCCGCCCGGCTCGCGACGATCAGCAACGCGCCGAACCGGCCGTGCAGAACCCGCGCAGCACCGGGCCGAAGATCATGCACAAGGAGTCCAAGGCAGACCGCTTCCCGACGCCTGAGCAGCTCGATCAACTGCCGACCCGTCCGCGCGGTGAAAAACCAGCCTTGCTGACCCGCAATCGCTGAGTTATCGCGGCAATGAAAAATGCCCCGGTTCGAAAGAGCCGGGGCATTTTTTTATGCCGTCACGAATATCCCTGAATCACTGCATATCCCCTGTGGGATGTGGCAGGCAATAAAAAACGCCCCCGGCCTTACGACCGGGGGCGTTTTTGTATGGCGGCGAAAATTACTTCGCTTTCACACCTTCGAACGAGATGTACAGGTCGACCTTGTCGGACTGTGGACCCAGATCCATCATCTTGCCGAAATCAGAGCGCTTGATGCTGGTGGTGCCTTCAAAGCCGGCACGGTAGCCGCCCCATGGATCCTTGCCTTCGCCCAGGAACACAGCCTTGACCACGATTGGCTTGGTCACGCCGTGCAGGGTCAGGTCGCCGGTCACGTCGGCAGTGTCTTTGCCCTCGGCGTTCTTGCCGGTGGATTTGACGCTGGTGGAGACGAACTTGGCGTCAGCGTATTTGCCCACGTCCAGGAAGTCTTTGCTGGAGATGTGCTTGTCGCGCTCGGCGTGGTTGGTGAACACGCTGGCGGTTTTCACGTTGAATTCGATTTTGCTGTCTTCAGGCTTGGCGGCGTCAAAGCTGAACTTGCCGTCGATGTCCTTGAAGGTACCGGTGATGTAGCTGTAGCCCAGGTGGCTGATCTTGAAGTCGACGAAAGCGTGCTGGCCTTCCTTGTCGACGGTGTAATCAGCAGCCATCACGTTCGCGGACAGTACGGCCGAACCGATTGCCAGAGCGGCCAGAGTCTTTTTCAACATACTTTCTTTTCCTTTGAGTCGAGGTTGAATTTCAGGCTTTGCGACCGAGCATTCGAGTGAGGGTCGCATCACGATCGATAAAGTGGTGCTTCAATGCTGCCAACGCATGGAGACCGGAAAAAATTACCAGCGCCCATGCCAGCCAGAGATGAATCACCCCAGCGGTATCTGCCTGATCCGGTAGCCCGGAAACCAGTGCAGGAACTTCAAACAGGCCAAACACCGGGATCCCGACACCGTCTGCGGTGGAAATCAGGTAACCGGCAAGCATCACAGCGAACAGCCCGACGTACAGAAACCCGTGGCCGAATTTGGCGCCGATGCGGGTCATGCGGCTGTAGCTTTGCAGCGTCGGTGGCGGTGGGCTGATAAAGCGCCACAACACCCGCAACACCATCACACCCAGCAGCACCAGACCGATGCTCTTGTGCAGATCCGGCGCGTCTTTGCGCCAGCTGCTGTAGTAATCCAGCCCCACCATCCACAGACCCAGCGCGAACAGTCCGAAGACCGCCAGCGCCACGCCCCAGTGCATGAAGATGCTGACCCAACCATAGCGTGAAGCAGAGTTACGTAGCTGCATTGCCCAAATCCTGTGAGAACTGCGAACCAAGACTATCGAGTTATCTATCGAATTAAAGCGGAAAATTTTGCTTTGAAATATCGAGAAATACGATCAAGAGTCTGTAAGTGGCTTGTTAAGGAAAGATTAAGCGGGAAAAGTGTGGCGGGATGTTGTTGCCAGACAATGGAATTGCGTTGTCTGAGCGAGCCCTTCGCGAGCAGGCTCGCTCCCACAGGTGATCGCATTCTCTCTGAAAGCGCTCGGTCAAATGTGGGAGCGAGCCTGCTCGCGAAAGCGATCTGACAGGCAAAAAAAAGCGCGGCATAAACGCCGCGCTTTTTTCATTCACCGCAAGGCTTACTGCGCCTTGGTATCGGTCGTTGCCGCCGGAGCTGCTGCGGGCTTGGCCGCAGGTTTCGCCGCTGGCTTCTTCGCCGGCTCAGCCTTCTTCGCTGCAGGTTTCTTCGCGTCGGTTTTCGCTGCAGGCTTCTTCGCTGCAGGCTTGGCCGCCGCTTTCTTCGCCGGCTCGGCTTTCACCGGAGCGGCGGGTTTCGGCGCTTCTACCGGAGCTGGCGCAGGGGCTGGAGCCGGTGCAGGCGCTGGAGTCACTGGCGCTGGAGCCGGTTCAGGCGCCTTCACAGGTTCTGGCTTCTTCTCGTCATCCGAACCGCCAAACAGGTTGCTGAAGAAGTTGCCCTTCTTCGCCGCCACGGCACCCGCCGCGCCTGCCGCGCCTGCCGCTGCTGCGGCCGGAACCACTTTGACCGGTTCAAACGACTTGCCGGCAGCCAGGTCTTCAACCTGACTGGCCGCACGCTGACCGGTGCGCAGCGCGCCTTCCAGAGTGCCCGGATACAGAGTGTCGGTGTGCTCGCCGGCAAACGCTACGCGTTGCAGTGGGCGCTCCCACATGCGCCAGAACTTGCTGATCTGGCCCGGGCCGTAAGCCAGGTAGGCGCCGCCCATCGACGGGTCAGTGCTGTAGCGACGGATTTCATAACCGGTGAACGAGCCACGGGCCTGTGGATAAAACGCGTGCAGACGGATCAGCACCTGATCGACCATCTGCTTGTCGCCGAACGCTTGCATCACGCGGGCATTGTCGCCGGACAGGTTGATCACCACGTTGGCGCCACCCTTCAGCGCCGGTTCGATCCAGAGCATGCCCAGACCTGCGTTGCTGTAGATCTCGCCGGACATGCGCGCCTTGCTTTCCCACACCGGCGTCTTGAACTTGAGCATGATCTGGTCGCGCCAGCCGTAGTTGGTACCCTTGATCGCGGCCAGGTGCTGAGCGTCCAGCGCCGGGGTCAGCGCAATCTTGTTCAGTGCACGCAGCGGCACGGCCAGCACCACGTAGTCAGCCTGATAGCCAACACTGCCGACCTTGACGGTCACGCCGTCCTTGTCCTGAGTGATCGCGGAAACCGGCGAGTTGGTCTTGATGGTCTTGATCTGTTTGACGAAGGCCTGGGCCAGTACCTGGCTGCCGCCGACCAGACGCGAGGCGCGCAGGTCACGGTCGGAGACGCCGCGATAAACGCGGTTCTGCTGGGCAAAATACAGCAGCGACAGCCGCGAAGGCTCGTCGTAGTGGGTGCGGATGTCCTGGTTGATCAGCTGACGCGCGGTGGCCGGCAGGTTCTGCTTGTCGAGCCAGCTCGAGACGTTGATCTGGTCCAGTGCATGCAGGGTATTGGTCGCGGCCGGGTTCTGCGGGTCGTCGATCGAGCGTGCCAGATCGTCGAGGGTTTTCTGGTAGCGCTTCAGGGCATCGGCGGTGGCCGGCTGCTTGGTCGCCAGATCGGCAGCGGAGAAATATTCACCGTCGATCAGATAACCCGGTGTACGCACAAATTCAGGGGCTGGCGTGGTGCCCAGCTTGAAGGTCGAGACGTACTTGTTCAGCACCGGCTGGGTCTTGTCGTTGCCGATCCACTCGCTGGTGGCCATGCCCGAGCGACCGCCGAGGCTCGGCTTGGCTTCGAGCAGCGTGACCTGCCAGCCCTTGTTTTGCAGCTCGTAAGCTGCGGTCAGGCCCGACAGGCCGCCGCCGATCACGATTGCGGTTTTATCCTTGGCCAGCGCCGTAACGCTGAACAGCCCCAACATCACCAGCGCACAGGCGCGCAGCCAACCGACAGACATTCAGCGAACTCCGGAAATACACGTAGGAAAAAAGCAGTTTTGCGGGTCAGACGACCCAAAGAACCGCGAAGAATACGTCAGCCATCAAAACGCCGCCAGCGACGTCTATCGGCCCATACAAAGTAGCTCAATCGACGCAATGGGTTGTCCCGGCGCGATGCATTGCATAGGCTTGCGCGATTGTTTGCCCGCGCCTGACGCGAGCCGCCTCGAGGAGACTGTAAATGGGCCTGAATAACCAGTGGATGCAACGCGACCTCGCGGTGCTGTGGCATCCCTGCACCCAGATGAAAGACCACGAACAGCTGCCGCTGATCCCGATCAAACGCGGCGAAGGCGTCTGGCTCGAAGACTTCGAAGGCAAGCGCTACCTCGACGCCGTCAGCTCCTGGTGGGTCAACGTGTTCGGCCACGCCAACCCGCGCATCAACCAGCGCATCAAGGATCAGGTCGATCAGCTGGAGCACGTGATCCTCGCCGGTTTCAGCCATCAACCGGTGATCGAACTGTCCGAGCGTCTGGTGAAAATGACACCGGTAGGCCTGAATCGGGTGTTCTACGCCGATAACGGTTCGTCCTGCATCGAAGTCGCGCTGAAAATGAGCTTTCACTACTGGCTCAATCGCGGCCAGCCGAACAAGAAACGCTTCGTCACCCTGACCAACAGCTACCACGGCGAAACCATGGCAGCGATGGCAGTCGGCGACGTGCCGCTGTTCACCGAAACCTACAAAGCGCTGCTGATGGACACCATCAAGGTGCCAAGCCCGGATTGCTACCTGCGCCCCGAAGGCATGAGCTGGGAGGAACATTCGCGCAACCTGTTCGCCGCCATGGAACAAACCTTGGCAGAACATCATGACAGCGTTGCGGCAGTCATCGTCGAGCCGTTGATTCAGGGCGCCGGCGGCATGCGCATGTATCACCCGGTGTACCTCAAGCTGCTGCGCGAGGCCTGCGACCGCTACGGCGTGCACCTGATCCACGACGAAATCGCCGTCGGTTTCGGCCGCACCGGGACAATGTTTGCGTGTGAGCAGGCCGGCATCCGCCCGGACTTCCTCTGCCTGTCCAAGGCCCTGACCGGCGGCTATCTGCCGCTGGCAGCGTGCCTGACCACCGACGAGGTCTACAGCGCGTTCTACGACGACTACCCGACCCTGCGAGCCTTCCTCCACTCGCACAGCTACACCGGCAACCCGCTGGCCTGTGCGGCGGCGCTGGCGACCCTGGATATCTTCGAGCAGGACAACGTCATCGAGAACAACCAGGCACTGGCCCGGCGCATGGCCTCGGCCACTGCGCATCTGGTCGATCACCCGAATGTCTCGGAAGTGCGGCAGACCGGCATGGTGCTGGCGATCGAAATGGTCAAGGATAAAGCCACCAAAGAGGCCTACCCTTGGCAGGAGCGACGAGGCCTGAAGGTGTTCCAGCATGCGCTGGAGCGTGGCGCGCTGCTGCGTCCGCTGGGCAGCGTAGTGTATTTCCTGCCGCCGTACGTGATTACCCCGGAGCAGATCGACTTCCTCGCCGAAGTCGCCAGCGAAGGCATCGACATCGCCACCCGGGACAGCGTCAGCGTGGCGGTGCCGAAGGATTTCCACCCGGGTTTCCGTGATCCGGGCTGATTGAGAATTTGTGGCGCCTGAACTGCCGCTTTCGCGAGCAGGCTCGCTCCCACCCTGGAATGCATTTCCCTGTGGGAGCGAGCCTGCTCGCGAATGAAGTCGACACCGATCCAACTGATCCACATCTTTCCAGAGACCCGAAATGAGACTGTCCCGCTTCTTTATCGACGCCCCCCTGAGCACCGGCGAACACGAACTGCCGGAAGCCCAGGCGCATTACATCAGCCGCGTGCTGCGCATGGCCGAGGGCGATGCGGTGCAGTTGTTCGACGGTTCCGGCCATGAGTTTCGCGGCTCGCTGGTGGAAGTCGGCAAGAAACGCGTCGTCGTGCAGATCGACGAGCAGTTAGCCGGGCAGATTGAATCGCCGCTGCAGATCCACCTCGGCCAGGGCCTGTCCCGGGGCGAACGGATGGATTGGGCGATCCAGAAAGCCACCGAGCTGGGCGTGACGGAAATCACCCCGATCTTCAGCGACCGCTGCGAAGTGCGCCTGAAGGACGAACGCGCCGACAAACGCCTGCTGCACTGGCGTCAGGTGGCGATCAGCGCTTGCGAGCAGTGCGGGCGCTCGCGGGTGCCGGTGATTCATCCGCCGGTGTTGTTGGCCGACTGGCTGAAGCAAACCCAGGCCGAGTTGAAACTGGTGCTGCACCCGGTGGCCGAGCCGTTGGTCAGCCATGCCAAACCGGCGACGCTGGCGTTTCTGATCGGGCCGGAGGGTGGTTTGTCGGATGCCGAGGTCGAGCAGGCCAAGGGCAACGGCTTCCATGCAGCTCGGCTTGGGCCGCGAGTATTGCGCACCGAGACCGCGCCAGTGGTTGCACTGGCGGTGGCTCAGCAGCTTTGGGGTGACTTCTAGGGCCTCTTCGCGAGCAAGCCCGCTTGTGTCTGAGTAAGGGAATAAACTCTGAGGTGAGAGGGGTGGATGGCAAGCTGTGAGTCCGCGGTGCTTGAAGCACGAGTGGGAGCAAAGCTGCCATCCACCTTTCTACTCTGGCCCATAAGCCCGAACAGTTGGACGAGCGCCACTCGAATCACAAGCGTGGGCAAAGCCAGAGCACTCTCACTTCTGAGTGTA
>NZ_JBYSZP010000014.1:0-216350 GCF_058787295.1 Pseudomonas sp. FW305-3-2-15-E-TSA4
GAAATACAAAACGCCCGATGCGGTGCATCGGGCGTTTTGAGACTGAAACAGGTGTAAACCTATTTCAGGACTAGACACTGGAGTTTTGTGCTGACTGTTGCGACGCTTTCGCGAGCAGGCTCGCTCCCACAATGGAATGCGGTCGAATGTGGGAGCGAGCCTGCTCGCGAAGGGGCCGGTAATATCAGCGAAAGACTCAGGCCTTCTGTTCAAAGATCACATAGATCTTGCGGCAAGCCTCCAGCACTTCCCAGGTACCACGGAAGCCGGCCGGAATCACAAAGCGGTCGCCAACACGCAAGGTCTTGGCATTGCCATCGCTGTCACGCAATACGGAGACCCCCTGCAGGATTTCGCAGTATTCATGCTCGGTGTAGTTCACCGTCCACTGCCCGACCGCACCTTCCCACACGCCAACACCCATTTGCCCACAAGGGCTGTCGTACTGGTTGAACACCGCTTGCTCGGGATCGCCCTTGAGCACTTTGGCCGGATCCGGGCGATAGCGTTCGGCTTCGCTGCTGGTCAGGCTGATATCGACGACGTTCTGGATGTTCATTGTTGTTTTCTCCCGTGATGACGGCGCGGTGGCTTGAATGGGCCAAAGTCTATGTTTATTAAAATGAACACCGCAAGGGCGTATGGCGCGCTTATGTCAAATATATTGAAACAACCCCGGCCGCTGGTTTAGGGTGGCGGGTGCCTTGGGCCGAAAAGCAGGCTGGCCGGGCAGCATTCCTGAAGACGTCCGCGAAGAACGCGGCGCTCTATTCAACAAGAGGAGGACACTCGAATGACCACCCTGACTCGTGCCGATTGGGAACAACGTGCTCGCGACCTGAAGATCGAATGCCGCGCCTACCTCAACGGTGAATACACCGACGCCGTCTCCGGCGAGACTTTCGAGTGCATCAGCCCGGTCGATGGCCGTCTGCTAGGCAAGATCGCCAGCTGTGACGCCGCCGACGCCCAGCGCGCCGTGGAAAACGCCCGCGCCACCTTCAATTCCGGCGTCTGGTCGCGCCTGGCGCCGACCAAGCGCAAAGCCACCATGATTCGTTTCGCCAGCCTGCTCAAGCAGCACGCTGAAGAACTGGCGCTGCTCGAAACCCTCGACATGGGTAAGCCGATCAGCGATTCGCTGTACATCGACGTGCCGGGCGCGGCGCAAGCGCTGAGCTGGAGCGGTGAGGCGATCGACAAGATCTACGACGAAGTCGCCGCCACGCCGCACGATCAACTGGGTCTGGTGACCCGCGAGCCGGTGGGCGTTGTCGGCGCCATCGTGCCGTGGAACTTCCCGCTGATGATGGCTTGCTGGAAACTCGGCCCGGCGCTGTCGACCGGTAACTCGGTGATCCTCAAACCGTCGGAAAAATCCCCGCTGACCGCCATCCGCATCGCTGCGCTGGCGGTTGAGGCCGGTATCCCGAAAGGCGTGCTCAACGTGCTGCCGGGCTATGGTCACACCGTCGGCAAGGCGCTGGCGCTGCACAATGACGTCGACACGCTGGTGTTCACCGGTTCGACCAAGATCGCCAAGCAACTGATGATCTACTCCGGCGAATCGAACATGAAGCGCGTGTGGCTGGAAGCCGGCGGCAAGAGCCCGAATATCGTCTTCGCCGATGCGCCGGACCTGCAAGCCGCTGCCGAATCCGCCGCCAGCGCCATCGCCTTCAACCAGGGCGAAGTCTGCACCGCCGGTTCGCGTCTGCTGGTCGAGCGTTCGATCAAGGACAAATTCCTGCCAATGGTGATCGAGGCGCTGAAAGCCTGGAAGCCGGGCAATCCGCTGGATCCGGCAACCAATGTCGGTGCGCTGGTCGATACCCAGCAGATGAACACCGTGCTGTCGTACATCGAATCCGGTCACACCGACGGCGCCAAACTGGTGGCGGGCGGCAAGCGCATCCTCCAGGAAACCGGTGGCACTTACGTCGAGCCGACGATTTTCGACGGCGTGAGCAACGCGATGAAGATCGCTCAGGAAGAGATTTTCGGCCCGGTGCTGTCGGTCATCGCCTTCGATACCGCCGAAGAAGCGATTCAGATCGCCAACGACACGCCGTACGGCCTGGCCGCTGCGGTATGGACTCAGGACATCTCCAAGGCGCACCTGACTGCCAAAGCACTGCGCGCCGGCAGCGTGTGGGTCAACCAGTACGACGGCGGCGACATGACCGCACCGTTCGGTGGCTTCAAGCAGTCGGGCAACGGTCGCGACAAGTCGCTGCACGCGTTCGACAAGTACACCGAGCTGAAAGCGACGTGGATCAAGCTGTAAGCCATTGAAAGGAGCCTGGCTCGGCCGGGCTCCCGAACATACAGAGATCCCCTGTGGGAGCGGGCTTGCTCGCGAAAGCGGTGTATCAGTCAGCACATCTGCTGAATGTGAAATCGTTTTCGCGAGCAAGCCCGCTCCCACAGTGATTTTGTGGCGCACATAAGAATATCCACAGGAGCGTGGACCATGCGTTGGGCGACATATTTCGCCGTGTTGGCGTCTGTCTTGAGTGTCGGTCTGGCCCTGGGGGTCAGCATGCCGCTGGTGTCGTTGCGTCTGGAGAGCTGGGGTTACGGCTCTTTCGCCATCGGCGTGATGGCGGCGATGCCGGCGATTGGCGTATTGCTGGGCGCGAAGATTTCCAGTCATCTGGCGGCACGTTTCGGCACCGCGAACCTGATGCGTCTTTGCCTGTGGGCCGGGGCGTTGTCGATCGGCTTGCTCGCGCTGTTGCCGAGTTATCCGGTCTGGCTGGTGCTGCGCCTGATGATCGGGGTGATCCTGACCATCGTATTCATCCTCGGCGAGAGCTGGATCAATCAACTGGTCGTCGAACACTGGCGCGGTCGTCTGGTCGCTCTGTATGGCAGCAGCTACGCGCTGAGCCAACTGTCTGGTCCGCTGCTGCTGGGTGCGCTAGGTACTGAGCACGATTATGGTTTCTGGGTCGGTGTCGGGCTGCTGACAGTCTCGCCATTGCTGTTGATGGGCCGCAGCGGTGCGCCGAGCAGTGAAGCCAGCAGCGTTACGTTCAGCGATCTGTGGGGTTTTGCCCGGGAGCTGCCGGCGATTGCCTGGGCGGTGTCACTGTTCGCCGCGTTCGAAGCGATGATCCTCACGCTGTTGCCGGTGTATTGCCTGCAACAGGGCTTCACCGCCGAGATTGCGTTGGCGATGGTCAGCACGGTGGTGGTCGGCGATGCGCTGTTGCAACTGCCGATCGGCGCGCTGGCGGATTACCTGTCGCGGCGCACGTTGTTCACGGGCTGCGCAGTGATCCTGATGCTGTCGAGCCTGGCGATTCCGCTGTTGATCGACACGCTGCTGATCTGGCCGTTGTGGGTGTTGTTCGGCGCCAGTGCCGGTGGCCTGTTCACCTTGTCACTGATTCTGATCGGCGAGCGTTATCGCGACGATGCGCTGGTGCGGGCCAATGCGCACATTGCGCAGCTGTGGGGTGTCGGCTGTCTGATCGGGCCGTTGCTGGCGGGTGCGGGCAGTCAGTGGATCAGCGGGCATGCGTTGCCGTTGTTGATGGCGGCGGGGGCGTTTGGATTGGTGATTCTGCTGATGCGTCAGGGGGCGTTCGGCACCGAACCACAGACTGCTTGAATACTTCCCTGTGGGAGCGCATACAAATGCGATTACAGCATCCGCTCAAGACCGACAGTGGTGCTGAACCACGCGTTGAAGCGCCGCCACCAACTCCCCGGTTCCTTGCTCAGCGTGTGCATTTGGCCGTTGTCCTCGGTCACCCAGACGATCTCGCCATCCTGCAGTTTCGCCTGATAACTCAGGGCCGGCGCCATGCCTTGCAGGGCCAGTTCGCGTACATGCTCGGCCAGTTCCGGGCTGTCCACCAGCACCCCGACTTCGGTGTTCCACAGCACTGAGCGCGGATCGAAGTTGAACGAGCCGATAAATGCTTTCTGCCGATCGAAAATCATCGCCTTGCTGTGCAGGCTGGAATCCGAACCACGGAAAGACTTGCTGTAGAACAGATGTGGGCCGCTGCCATAGTTATCCCCAGGCTGACGGCGCAGCTCATACAGTTTCACCCCGTGTTCCAGCAACGCCTTGCGATACGGCGCATAACCTCCGTGCACCGCCGGCACATCGGTGGCTTCCAGCGAGTTGGTCAGCAGGCTCACCGAGACCCCGGCGTCGGCGCGCCCGGTCAGGTACACCAGCCCCGGCTGACCGGGCACGAAGTACGCCGAGATCATGATCAGCTCTTTGCTGACGCCGCGCAGTTCCGGCGCCAGTTGCGTGGTCAGCAGCAGTTGCGGGTCCGGCTCGTCCTTGGCCAGCACCTTGCTCGGCGCGTCCCACAGTGCCTGATTCCAGGCCCAGATCAGTTCCTTGCGCCAGATATCCATACGCGGCGCGGTCTTGAACGTCATCAACTGTTGATACAGCGCGTGATTCTGCTTGCGGGTTTCATCCAGCGATTCTTCCAGGCGCGTGCGGGTGTTTTGCAGGTCTTTGATGCTTGGTTTGCTGGAGAGGAATTCGTCGATCGGCTTGCTCAGCGCGCTATTCCAGTACTGGTCGAAACTGTGCCCGAGCTGCTCTGCCACCGGGCCGACACTGAGCATGTCGATGTCGGTGAAATTCAGATTCGGCTCGGCATCGAAATACTCGTCGCCCAGATTGCGCCCGCCAACGATGGCCACGCTGTTGTCCGCCAGGAACAGTTTGTTGTGCATGCGCCGGTGTTGCAGCGACAGGTTGAACAGGCGTCCGGCGGCGCGGGTCACGCCGGTGCTGCGACCCAGGTGCAGCGGATTGAACAGGCGGATCTGGATCTGTGGATGCGCCGCCAGCGTGGCGATGATCGTGTCGAGGCCGTCGCTGGTGGTGTCGTCGAGCAGGATGCGCACGCGCACGCCGCGGTCGGCGGCCTTGAGCAGTTCCTCCACCAGCATCCGCGTGCTGACGCCGTCGTGGACGATGTAGTACTGCAAGTCGAGGCTGGTTTGCGCATTGCGAATCAGCTCGGCGCGAGCGGTGAAGGCTTCTGTGCTGTTGGACAGCAAGCGGAAGCCGGAACGGCCCTGCCAGGGCGCTGCCTGGGTCTGAATCGAGCGACCGAATGCGGAGCCCGCGGCCGGCAACGCCTGGCTGGGTTCGCGCGGCGCATCGAGGGTGGCGCAACCACTGGCCAACGAACACAACACACAGACAGCGAGCAATTTTTTTCCGGGTTGCACGTTGGTTTCTCGGCTGGAGGCAGGGGGTGACGGAGTATGGCACGCAGAGGATTTCCAAGACCGTTTCCGGCGGATCCTCGCCACACTGTGTAAACAATTAGTCGTTCAAAAGTAGGAATGAGTTCGCCTGTGGTTTTGGACTATTTGTTTTGTTGTTTTTTCAGCTCTTGGTCGGTGCCTATTCCTACATACGATTCCTGCAAAAAACGAAATCATCGCCCCGGTGTTCAGCGTCTTGTGAAGGCAATGCGCTCAACAACTGCCATTGATCAATAACCGATGAAGTAGGGACTGATGAAAAAAACAACATGGATGGTAGCCGTCGCGGCTGCAGTATTACCCACCCTGGTGGTCGCCGAGAGCGTAGACCTGAGTGTGGTCGGAACCATTATTCCGACGTCGTGCATCCCCGCATTTGCCGGTGGCGGCACGGTAGATTTGCGCAAGATATCCGCAGCTACCCTGAACAAGACCACGCAGACGCTGCTGCCGACCCACGACATTTCGCTGCACATCAACTGTGATGCAGAGGCATCGGTCGAGGTGTCGGTCAGAGACAATCGTACAGCCACCAAATTGCCGGGCATCAACGATGGTGCCGGTAATAACGATCCGGCTTTGTTCTACGGCCTGGGTGAAATCAACGGCATCCGTATCGGCGGATTTGCGCTGCGTCACGGTCGTCCGGAAGCCGACGGTGCCCCGCAGACTCTGATGACACGCACTCTGGCAGCACCGGCGTGGCAACTGCCTGCTTCGCCGCTGGTGGGCAATGCCCCGGCGCTCTACTCATGGGGTCCCGGCGTGGCAGCTGGCCCGGTCGCGGCCCGTCACCACGGGTTTCCGATGAGCCTGTTGCCGATCATCGGCCCGAGCAACGCGCTGCCGATCACCAGCGAGATCCCGCTCGATGGCTCGGTGACCTTCGAGATGTTCTACCTCTGATCGTCAGAACCCGGCCATTACCGGGTTCTTTCAGGTTCATTCAGCGCGCCCTTTGCCGGGTGCGCTGCCCCCTGCGGAGCAATACCGATGCCGATTTCAATGTGCCGCCCAGGCTTGCGGGCGTTGCCACTGTGCCTGCTCGTCTTGATTTTGATGCCCGGGGTTCACGCTGCCGGAATGGTGCCGCAAACCCCTGTGCTGGTGGTGGATGAGGGTGTCGGTGAAGCGACGATGAATGTGCGAAACACCGAAACGCGTCCGGCCCTGCTGCACACCACGGTCGAAAATATCGAGCCGCACGATCAACAGCTGTTGCTGTTCAGTCCGCCGATTGCCCGTGTCGAGCCTGGTGCGGTGCAGCAGGTACGGTTCATGTTGCAGAGCGCCGAACCATTGCAGACCGAGCGTCTGAAACGGGTGATTTTTGAGGGGATCAATCCTGTGGCAGGTGTCGACGGTGCCCGGGTCAATCTGGGTGTTCGGCAAAACCTGCCGGTGATCCTGCGCCCCGCCGGTCTGCCAGTGGAGCGCGAGCCATGGAAACGCCTGAGCTGGTCAGCCACGGCTGAAGGTTTGCTGGTCAGTAATCCCAGTCCTTACGTGGTGCGCCTGGCCAAAGCGATTGTTCCGCTGCCGGGCACGCAGGCGGTGGATCTGCCGCGTACCTGGATCCTGCCAGGGGAGCGCCTGTCTGTCGGGTTGCCGTTGAACGTGACAGTGCGAACCATGGCAGTGCGGATCTTTCCGGCGACCACATATGGCTTTGCGGTCGATCACTTTGATGCCCCGGTTACGCACTGATGCGCACGTGTGCCCGTCAGGGACTGACACTGCTGATGGCGAATGCGATTGGCATGACGATGGCCAGTGAAGGGGTGGAATTCGATGCGCAGGTGCTTCGCGAGCGCGGGCTCGACCCCGCCCTGGCTGCGTATTTTCGCCAAGCGCCGCGTTTCTCCCAAGGCACGTGGCTGGTCGCGCTTGAGGTCAATGGACAGCCACGGGGGCGGGTGTTCGTGACATTCAATGAACAGGGCGAGCCGTGCCTGCAACCGGCCTTGCTCAAGGCTGCTGGCGTGCGCGCGCAAGCGGCTTTGACCCGCGCGCAACCGCAGCAGTGCCTGACGCTGGGTGAAGGTCTGCCAGCGGCAACCGTTGCATTGCATCCCGGCAAGGAACAGATCGACCTGCTGCTGCCGACGGATCTGTTGGCGTTGCCGCAATTCCAGCCACGCAGCTTCGCCAATGGCGGAGTGGGGGGCGTGTTCAATTACGACGTATTGGTCATGGGCAGCCAGCACGAGGGGCAACGTAGTGACTTTCGCAGACTGGGTTCGGAGTTCGGCCTGAATGCCGGCAACTGGGTCTTGCGCAGTCGCCAGTCCTATACGCAGTTGCCCGATAGCACTCGCTTCGAGCATCTGTATGCCTACGGCACGCGCACCCTGGAAGACTACGAAGCCAACGTGCAGATCGGCCAGTTGAACTTGCAGTCGCCATTGTTCGCCGGCGAATCGTTCAACGGTGTGCAGATTCTGCCGGAAGGTGCGTTCGCGCAATTGCGCGCAGCACAGGAGGGCGCACGTGGCGAGGTCGAGGGCATTGCCTGGTCGCCATCGCGAATCGAAGTCCGGCAGAACGGCGTGCTGATCTACACCACGCTGGTTCCCGGCGGCCCCTTCACCTTGCGCGCGCTGCCGTTGTTGAGCAACCAGCTCGACCTCGAAGTCAGCGTGCACGAGCAGGAAGGGCAAGTGCGGCGTTTTCGCGTCCCGGCAGCCAGCCTGCAGGATCCACAATCCGATCGCGCCGACGGCTTCAATCTGGCGCTTGGCACGGTGCGACGCCAGGGTTCGGATGGTCGTGAGGAGCCGTCGTTTGCCACCCTTGGCCGGGAGTGGAGTCTGTCGCGAGCGTTGCGCGTGAGCGGCGGGTTCCTCGGTGGGGCGGATTATCTGTCGGCAGGCTGGGGGCTGCAGCGTCAATGGCCGGGCAATCTGAGCACCGGTGTGCGCCAGGTGTTGTCCAGCGATCGAGACACAGGCATTGCAGGTCATGAGGTACAAATGACCGTCAGTGCCGTGTTGTCGCCGAATCTGTCCACCAGTGTGGTTGCGGTGCACCGTGGCCAGGGCTTTCGCAGCCTGTCGGACACCGGCTGGAGCCAGCAGCAGGGACGGGCCGACGCCTCCGGGCGAGATCATTGGACATTTTCGCTCAACGGTACTGTCGAGCGCTGGGGGGCATTCGGCATGACCTGGTCGCGCTACACCAGCGAGGACGAGCCACCCAACATGCGCCTGGGATTGTCCTGGTCGCAGACACTGCCCGCGCGCATCAGCCTGTCGTTGAGTCTGGAGCGGGGGATCGGCGATGCCGACGCGAGGCACCGGGGCACCTCGGTCTATCTGACGGCGGCGATGCCATTGGGCGATCAGCGCAGGGCTCGCAGTTACCTGCGCAGCGATCCACGATCCGGGATGCGCAGTGGCGTGTCGATGAGTGAAGTGCTCAGTGAAACCCTGGCCTATAGCGCCAGTGCCGAACAGCGTGAAGCTGCGGCGCCATCGCTGGGTTTGCGGGTCAACGCACTGGCGCATTACACCAGTCTGGATCTGGGCCTGAACCAGCGAGCCGGGGCAAGCGAATTCGACCTGGGGCTGCGCGGCGGCATGGCGTTGCATCGCGACGGTGTGACGCTGTCGCCGTATCCACTGCGCGAGACCTTTGCCGTGCTCAAGGCTGGCGACCGTGCGGGTCTGAAGCTGTACACGCCGCAAGGCCCGGTGTGGACGGATGGATTGGGCCGGGCGGTGGTGGCGAGTTTGCCGGCCTATTCCACAGCCCGGCTGGAAGTCGATCCGTTGAGTTTGCCGCGCAACGTCGAGGTGCTCGACGGTTATCAGGAGGTCGAGGCCGGGCGTGGCTCGGTTCAGCATATGGATTTTTCCATCACCCGCGTGCGGCGTGTGCTGTTGAAGGCCAGGACGCTTGACCGGCAATGGCTGCCCAGTGGCCTCGCCGTACACAACGGACAAGGCGAATACGTGACCACGGTGCTTGAGGCCGGGGCGATCTTTCTACCGGACATCAAACCCGGTCAGTCGCTGCGGGTGCAACTGTCGGATAGCGCGCACTGCGACCTGCAATTCAATCTGGCTGAAGCGCCGGACGAGCAAGCATTGATCGAGCCCGTCGACGCGCTCTGTCAGCCTTTGAACCTTACATGACCGAGTTATTGCGCATGCATCGATGGATTGTCCTGATCACGCTGGCATCGTTGGCATCGACCTCGGTCATGGCCAGCGAGGCCTGTCAGATGACACTCTCACCGAGCGCTGTGGACTATGGCGTTTCGACGAGGGCGGAGCTGCTCGCCCGGCCATCGGGCAATGACGGCAGTTTTGGTGTGCGCACGGTTCATCTACGGATTCAATGTCCGGCTGCGCGCGCGATCAGGTGGTACTTTGCTGCCCCGAGCAGCGATGCGCTGCATTACCGCTGGGCACCGGGACGGTTGCAGATACGCATTGTGGCGGCGCGTCTGGATGGCGCGCCGGTGCAATGGCAGCGCGATGATGGCGAGGCGGGCCTGTTGCAGCCTGGCGATCGCATTACCGCCTGGCGCTCTGGCAGCCTCGCCGCCGGGCGCCATCTGGAGGTGGAGCTGGAAATCGAAGCGCGCGTCAGTGATGCCTCAAGTCGTGTCGCCGACCTTCAGCGATTTGAGGGATTCGGTACGTTTCAGCTGGAATGATCAGGCTTCGGCCAGCAGTTTGATCGCCGCCGCGCCAACCTTGCGAACCGCCTCTTCGATCTGTGGTGTCGGTTTCGCCGCGTAGTTCATCCGCAGACAATTGCGGTACTTGCCCGAGGCGGAAAAGATGCTGCCGACGGCAATCTGCACGCCTTGGTCATGCAGCGCGCGATTGAGTTTCAGCGTATCGAAACCCTCCGGCAATTCGACCCACAACATGAAGCTGCCCTGTGGACGACTGGCGCGGGTCCCGACCGGGAAGTAGCGGGTAACCCAGTCGATCATCGCGTCACGATTGCGTTGGTATTGGCTGCGCATCCGCCGCAAGTGCGGTTCGAAATGGCCGCCCTTGAGAAATTCGGCGATGGCGATCTGCGGCTGCGGTGCGGTGGAACCGGTGCTGATGTATTTCATGTGCAGCACCCGTTCCAGATAACGGCCCGGCGCGACCCAACCGATGCGCAGGCCCGGGGCCAGGGTCTTGGAAAACGAACTGCACAGCAATACGCGGCCATCTTCGTCGAAGGACTTGATCGTGCGTGGACGCGGGTAGGTGTAGGCCAGTTCGCCATACACGTCGTCCTCGATGATCGCCACGTCGAAACGCTGCGCCAGCGTCAGCAACGCGCGTTTGCGCGACTCCGGCATGATGTAGCCGAGCGGGTTGTTGCAGTTGGGGGTGATCTGGATGACCTTGATCGGCCACTGCTCCAGCGCCAGTTCCAGCGCTTCGAGGCTGATGCCGGTCAGCGGATCGGTGGGGATTTCCAGGGCTTTCATGCCCAGCCCTTTGAGCGTTTGCATGGCGCCGTGAAAGCTTGGCGAATCCACCGCGACGATGTCTCCCGGCTCGCAGATCGCGTGGATGCTGGTGGACAGCGCTTCGTGGCAACCGGTGGTGATCACCAGGTCGCTGGCGCTCAACTGGCAGCCGGAATCGAGCATCAGTCGGGCGATCTGCTCGCGCAGTTCGAGGGTGCCGTGGATGTTGTCGTAATACAGACCGGGCATGTCCTGGCGGCGGCTGATCCGCGCCAGTCCGCGCAACAGCGGTTTCATCGTTGGCGTGGTCACGTCGGGCATGCCGCGACCCAGCTGCACCACGTCCTTGCGCGGCACCGCGCGAATCAGCTCCAGCACCTGATCCCACTGCGAAATCTCCACCGGCCGCTGCGCCGGGCGCCCGACTGCGGGCAGTTCCGGCAGCTCGCGACCCACCGGCACGAAGTAGCCGGACTTGGGTTTCGGCGTTGCCAGACCGCTGTCCTCAAGCATGCGATAGGCCTGCTGCACCGTGCTGAGGCTGACCCCGTGTTCTACGCTCAAGGCGCGCACCGAAGGCAGGCGATCGCCAGGACGGTAGAAGCCTTGTTCGATGCGGGTGCCGAGCAGTTCGGCGAGGTTCACATACAGGGTCATGGCACTGCCTCGATGCAGGTGATTCGTTAAACCAGTACAGATGCAGCAAAAATCGGTAATTCAGTCTCAGGAATGGCAAATCTGTATGGAATTAATACAGGTGTGTTGAATCTGTAATGCTTTTGCCGACCCGCGCATCATGGAATCTCTGGCTACCCAAGTAAACAGGAGCGGCAAAAATGAACGGCTTGAGCGATGTGCGGCTGACGTTACACAGTCAGGAACTGGCGGCAGGGCAGGAGGACAGTGCATGGAATTGCGCCATGCGCAACGCGCCGTCCGGCCTGAGTCGCTGGGGCCTGTTCTGGCATCGTCTGCACACGCGCAAGGCGCTGTTGAATCTGACGCCGGAGCAGCTCAAGGACGTCGGGTTGACCCGGGAGCAGGCAAATGAAGAGGGGTTGAAGCCGTTCTGGCGGATCTGAGATCTGAATTGTTCTTGCGGGCCTCATCGCTGGCAAGCCAGCTCCCACAGTATTTTGGTGTTCACAAATATTTGTATTCGCCGCAAAAACCTGTGGGAGCTGGCTTGCCAGCGATGGCGGCTTCAAGGACGCAGCAAAAACATCAGACCAACTCTTTAATCCGATGCCACAACATCCCCAACGCCAGCAACGGCGAGCGCAAATGCTTGCCGCCGGGGAAGGTGATGTGCGGCACCTTGGCAAACAGATCAAAGCCACCGCTGTGCTGCCCGCTGATCGCCTCGGCGAGCAGCTTGCCCGCCAGGTGCGTGGCATTCACTCCGTGCCCGGAATAGGCCTGGGCGTAATACACGTTCGGTTGATCATTGAGCCTGCCGATCTGTGGCAGACGGTTGGCGCCGATGCCGATCATGCCGCCCCATTGATAGTCGATCTTCACGCCCGCCAGTTGCGGAAACACTTCGAGCATCTTCGGCTGCATGTAGGCGCCGATGTCCTTCGGGTCGCGCCCGGAATAGTGGCAGGCACCGCCGAACAGCAGACGCCGATCCGCCGAGAGCCGGTAGTAATCCAGCGCCACCCGCTGGTCACAGACCGCCATGTTTTGCGGCAGCAGGCTGTGCGACAGTTCTTCGGACAGCGGTTCGGTCGCAATGATGTAACTGCCGGCGGGCAGTACTTTGCCGCTGAGTTGCGGATTGAGGTCGTTGAGGTAAGCGTTGCAGCCCAGCACCAGCGTTTTCGCCCGCACTGAACCTTGAGCGGTGTGGACGCGAACCTCGGAGCCGTAATCGATACGCGTCACCGCCGATTGCTCGAACAGTTGCACGCCCAATTGCTGTGCGGCAGCGGCTTCGCCAAGCGCCAGGTTCAGTGGGTGCAAATGCCCGGAACCCATGTCGATCAAGCCGCCGACGTAACGTTTGGAGCCGACCACGGTGTGCATTTCATCCGCTTGCAGCAGGCGGGTTTCGTAGCGATAGCCGAGGCTGCGCAGCTCTTCGGCATCTTCGGCAAAGCCTTCGAGATCGGCCGGTTTGTTGGCGAGGTCGCAGTAGCCCCAGGTCAGGTCGCACCGGATCTGAAAGCGCTCGACGCGTTGGCGTACGATTTCCACCGCTTCCAGGCCCATCAGTTTCATCTGCCTCACGCCATCAGCGCCGATGACGTTGCTGAACTGGTCGAGGCCGTGGCCGACCCCGCGAATCAACTGCCCGCCGTTGCGGCCGCTGGCGCCCCAGCCGATCCGGTGCGCTTCCAGCAACACCACACTGAGGCCGCGTTCGGCCAGTTCCAGCGCGGTGTTCAACCCGGAAAAGCCGCCGCCGACCACGCACACGTCTGCGCTCAGCTCGCCTTGCAGCACCGGATACTCGGGCTGCGGCAGACTGCTGGCGGCGTAATAAGAGGCAACGTGGGGTTGGCTCGCGAAGGTTCGGGCGCGGGCATTCATGGGCATCATCCAACGGCTGGGTGTCGAGAAAATTTGACGGAGCATAAGCCGCACGGCCGAAGACGGGCAACACTGGTCGGCCGTTGCTGTGTGGATCTCGGCTTTTGCGGCACAATTGCCGCCTATTTCATGTGGATTACCGTTTCGATGAGTTGCAACCGCCAGACCATTCGCGACCTGCGTCAGCAGATCCCCACGTTCGAGTGCGTGCCAGGCTGCCATGACTGCTGCGGGCCGGTGACCACCTCGCCGGAAGAAATGTCACGCCTGCCGCGCAAGACCCGCGCCGAGCAGGATGCGGCGATGGAAGAACTGAACTGTGTACACCTGGGGCCGAATGGTTGCACGGTGTATGGCGAGCGGCCGCTGATTTGCCGCTTGTTCGGTACCACCAAAACCCTGCCATGCCCGAACGGGCGGGGGCCGGTGGAGTTGATTCATCCACGGGTTGAAAAGCAGATCTTCGAATACATGGCGGCAAATCGGCAGGTGCTGGTTTAGCGCAATTGCTGGAACTGAGTCGACCCAATCGCTGGCAAGCCAGCTCCCACAGTGATCGTTGTCGTTCGCAGAATATGTGTCAATCACTGAACCTGTGGGAGCTGGCTTGCCAGCGATTGGGCCGGATCAGGCAGCACAAATCTCAGTCTGGAATGGGAAGGCTCAGGCTCTCTTTCACCTCTTCCATCACGATATAGCTTTTGGACTCACGCACATGAGGAAGCTTCAACAGAATGTCGCCGAGCAGCTTGCGGTACGAGGCCATCTCGGAAATCCGCGCCTTCACCAGATAGTCGAAATCCCCTGACACCAAATGGCATTCCAGCACGTGCGGCAGTTTCAGCACCGCGCGGCGGAACTCTTCGAAGGTGTCGCCGGATTTGTAGTCGAGGCTGATCTCCACGAACACCAGCAGGCTACCCTTCAAGTGCTGCGGATTCAGGCGGGCGTTGTAGCCCATGATGATCCCTTCGCGCTCCAGTCGCCGCACCCGCTCGGTACACGGCGTGGTGGACAGACCAACCTTCTCCCCGAGTTCGGTAAACGATATGCGCCCGTCCGCCTGCAGGATCCGCAAAATGTTGCGGTCGATCTTGTCCAGCTCACGTTTGGTCTGAGTGTTGGTACGCATAGGGGATGCGCCTCCGTGAAAAGGGTTTTTGCCGAGAATTGTCGCCAAATATAGGCGCTTATATAGTGAAATGCACTGGCCATTCTTTTTTACACTGCGCGCATCATTGCTCTAACAACAGACGTACGCGGCCCCGCCGCGATGAGGGATACAAAAATGCGCGTAATGGTCTTGGGTAGCGGCGTCATCGGTACCGCCAGTGCTTACTATCTGGCCCGTGCCGGGTTTGAAGTGGTGGTGGTCGACCGGCAGCCAGCCGTGGCCATGGAGACCAGTTTCGCCAACGCCGGCCAAGTGTCGCCGGGTTATGCCTCGCCATGGGCCGCGCCGGGTGTACCACTCAAGGCCATCAAGTGGTTGCTGCAGCGCCACGCGCCTTTGGCGATCAAAGCCACTGCCGACATCGACCAGTACCTGTGGATGGCGCAGATGCTGCGCAACTGCACCGCCAGCCGTTACGCGGTGAACAAGGAGCGCATGGTGCGTCTGTCCGAGTACAGTCGCGACTGCCTCGATGAACTGCGCGCCGAAACCGGCATCGCCTACGAAGGCCGCAGCCTCGGTACCACCCAACTGTTCCGCACTCAGGCGCAGCTCGATGGCGCCGCCAAAGACATCGCCGTGCTGAAAGAATCCGGCGTACCGTTTGAAGTCCTCGACCGCGCCGGCATTGCCCGTGTCGAGCCGGCACTGGCCAATGTCACCGACATCCTCGCCGGTGCTCTGCGTCTGCCGAACGACCAGACCGGCGACTGCCAGATGTTCACCACGCGTCTGGCGGAAATGGCCGTGAAACTCGGTGTGGAGTTCCGCTTCGGCCAGGACATCCAGCGCCTCGACTACGCCGGTGACCGCATCAACGGTGTATGGATCGACGGCAAGCTGGAAACCGCCGACCGCTACGTGCTGGCCCTCGGCAGCTACTCGCCGCAATTGCTCAAGCCGCTGGGCATCAAGGCGCCGGTGTATCCGCTCAAGGGTTACTCGCTGACCGTGCCGATCACCAACCCGGCCATGGCCCCGACCTCGACCATTCTCGACGAGACCTACAAGGTCGCGATCACCCGTTTCGATAACCGCATCCGCGTCGGCGGCATGGCGGAAATCGCCGGTTTTGACCTGTCGCTGAACCCGCGTCGGCGCGAAACTCTGGAGATGATCGTCAACGACCTTTATCCTCAGGGCGGCAATCTGGCCGAGGCGAGCTTCTGGACCGGTCTGCGTCCGACCACCCCGGACGGCACGCCGATCGTGGGCGCCACGCCGTTCAAGAACCTGTTCCTCAACACCGGTCACGGCACCCTGGGTTGGACCATGGCGTGCGGTTCCGGTCGTTTGCTGGCCGATCTGATGGCGAAGAAAAAGCCGCAGATCAGCGCCGAAGGCCTCGATATTTCCCGTTACGGCAACAAGCCTCAGGAGTCCGCAAAACATGGCAATCCAGCGCCAGCTCACCAATGAGCGCATGAGTCAGATCGTCACCCACAACGGCACCGTGTATCTGGCCGGGCAGGTCGGCGACAACTTCAACGCCGGGGTTGAGCAGCAGACTCGTGAGGTGCTCGCCAATATCGAGCGCCTGCTCGATCTGGCCGGGACTGACAAGCAGCATCTGCTGTCGGCGACGATCTACCTGAATGACATCGAGGCGCACTTTGCCGGAATGAACTCGGTGTGGGATCAGTGGCTGCCCAAGGGCGCCGCGCCGGCCCGGGCCACCGTCGAAGCGAAGATGGCCAAGCCGAGCATCCTGGTCGAGATCTCCATCGTCGCCGCGTTGCCGTAACCGATTCAAAGATCCCTCTCCCGGTGCTGTTGGCGGTTCACGTCGTCAGTCGGCGCCGGTTTTTATTTCCATGACCGCCTAGAAGTCTGCCGCCATGCGTCCTGCCCGTGCCCTGATTGACCTAGAAGCCCTGCGCCACAACTACCGAATTGCCCGCGAAGTCACCGGCGCCAAGGCGCTGGCTGTGATCAAGGCTGATGCCTACGGTCACGGTGCGGTGCGTTGCGCCCAGGCGCTGGAAGCCGAGGCCGACGGGTTTGCCGTTGCCTGCATCGAAGAAGCGCTGGAGCTGCGCGCGGCCGGCATCAAGGCCCCGGTGTTGTTGCTCGAAGGCATCTTCGAAGCCGATGAGCTGGCGCTGATCGTCGAGCATGATTTCTGGACCGTGGTGCACTCGCTGTGGCAGCTCGAAGCGATCGAGCAGGCGGCACTGAGCAAACCGATCACCGTGTGGCTCAAGCTCGATTCCGGCATGCACCGCGTCGGCCTGCATCCGAAGGATTACGCGGCGGCCTATCAGCGTCTGCTGGCCAGCGGCAAAGTGGCGAAGATCGTGCTGATGAGCCACTTCGCTCGTGCGGATGAACTGCATGAGCAGAGCAGTGCTGATCAGGTCGCGGTGTTCGAAGCGGCGCGTCAGGGCCTCGCCGCCGAAATCAGCCTGCGCAACTCGCCGGCTGTACTTGGTTGGCCGCAGATTCACAGCGACTGGGTACGCCCGGGCATCATGCTCTACGGCGCCACGCCGTTCGAAGAAGCCAACGCCGTGGCCGAGCGTCTGCAGCCAGTGATGACCCTCGAATCGAAAGTCATCTGCGTGCGTGAACTGCCCGCCGGCGAGCCGATCGGCTACGGCGCCAAATTCATCACCGACAAGCCGATGCGCATCGGCGTGGTTGCCATGGGCTATGCCGATGGCTACCCGCGTCATGCCCCGACCGGCACGCCGGTGCTGGTGGCCGGCAAACGCAGCCGCCTGCTTGGCCGCGTATCGATGGACATGCTCTGCATCGACCTCACTGATGTGCCGGAAGCCGACCTCGGTTCGACCGTCGAGCTGTGGGGCAAGAACATCCTCGCCAGCGAAGTGGCGCAGTGGGCGGACACCATTCCGTATCAGATCTTCTGCAACCTGCGTCGCGTGCCAAGGCTCTATTCCGAGGGTTGACGCCGCTGCGGGGGCCAAGTGTTGTAAATACTGAACGCTGTCGCCATGATAACGCTCAATATTCTTACAACATCAGGAGGCTCACGCCTTGGACGTCGGTGAACGACTGCAATCGATCCGCAAGCTCAAAGGGCTTTCCCAGCGTGAACTCGCCAAACGCGCGGGCGTCACCAACAGCACCATTTCGATGATCGAAAAGAACAGCGTCAGCCCTTCGATCAGTTCGCTGAGGAAGGTACTGGGCGGGATTCCCATGTCCATGGTCGAGTTCTTTTCCGAAGAAATCCTGCAGGAAGTCCCGACCCAGATCGTCTACAAGGCCAACGAGCTGATCGACATCTCCGACGGCGCGGTGACCATGAAACTGGTCGGCCGCGCGCACCCGAGCCGGGCCATCGCATTCCTCAACGAAATCTACCCACCCGGCGCCGATACCGGCGAAGAAATGCTCACCCATGAAGGCGAAGAAACCGGGATTCTGGTGGAAGGGCGTCTGGAACTGGTGGTGGGTCTGGAAACTTTTATTCTCGAAGCCGGCGACAGCTACTATTTTGAAAGTACCAAGCCGCACCGTTTCCGTAATCCGTTCGACGCGCCCGCGCGACTAATCAGCGCAGCCACGCCGGCGAATTTTTAAAGACAGAGGTGCCAGGCCATGACGGTGAAGGCATCCGATGAGTTTTTCCACAGCGCGGTATAACCCCTTCGACTATGGGGTTGTTTCAGTGTGGCGGGCTACCCGCTATACTTGCGCCCGCCTGCGAACCGTGGCCGCAGGCGTGAATAGCCACCATTGAGGGTGAACGCGTGAACCTAATTATGAAAATGCTGGCCGCACCAGCAACCGTACTGGCCCTCTGGGCTGTCAGCGCTCAAGCTGCGACGAATGACGACATTGCCAAGCGCCTCGAGCCGGTCGGCCAGGTGTGCGTTCAGGGGCAGGAATGCAAAGGGATGGAAGTCGCTGCCTCCGCTGGCGGCGGTGGTGGGGCGAAGACGCCGGATGAAGTGATTGCAAAACATTGCAACGCTTGTCACGGTACGGGTCTGCTGGGCGCACCGAAAATCGGTGACACCGCCGCCTGGAAAGACCGCGCCGATCACCAGGGCGGCCTCGACGGCATCCTCGCCAAAGCCATCACCGGCATCAATTCCATGCCGCCAAAAGGCACCTGCGCCGATTGCTCGGACGACGAGTTGAAAGGCGCGATCCAGAAGATGTCCGGCCTGAAATAAGCCGCGCTTCTGACGAAAAAAACCGTCTTCGGACGGTTTTTTTGTGCCTGCGATTCACGGCTTTCGCTGTCCTTTGCAGCAAAGTCGAGGCAAGCTCGGTCTACCCCTATTCACGGAACGGGCAGGAGGCTTCAGATGGTGCAGTTGTGTTCGATCGAACAGGCAGTGGACGATGTGCTTGCACGTCTGCCGGCACATATCCATATGGGCATGCCGCTGGGGCTGGGCAAGCCCAATCACTTCGTCAACGCGCTGTACCGGCGGATCAAGGACTTGCCCGAGCGGCAACTGACGATCTATACCGCGCTGTGCCTGGGGCGACCGACGCTGGGCGACGGTCTGCAGAAGCGCTTCATTGAACCCTTCGTCGAGCGCGTCTTCGGTGATTACCCCGAATTCGATTTCCTCGCCGATCTGCAGCGTGACAGCCTGCCCGCCAATATCCGTATCGAACAGTTCTTCATGCAGCCCGGCAGCCTGCTCAACAGCGCGCCGGCCCAGCAGGATTACGTCAGCAGCAACTACAGCCACGCCGCCCGCGATATCAATGCCGCCGGCCTCAATCTGGTGGCGCAATTGCTCGCCAGCAGCAGCGAGCATCCCGATCGCCTGAGCCTGAGCTGCAACCCGGACATCACCCTCGACCTGTTGCCGATGATCACCAAGCGCCGCGACGCCGGGGAGACCATTCTGCTGGTCGGTCAGGTGCACACCGATCTGCCGTACATGCCCGGCGATGCTGAAGTCGATATCGACACCTTCGACCTGCTGATTGACGCCAAGGACGGCAGCACGCTGTTTTCCACGCCGAACATGCCGGTGGGTTTTCAGGATCATTTCATCGGCTTGCACGCCAGCACCCTGGTGCGCGACGGCGGCACCTTGCAGATCGGCATCGGTTCGATGGGCGACGCGCTCACGGCCGCATTGCTCGCGCGGCAGGCGGACAACGCTGGTTACCAAACCTTGCTCAACGACATCAATCTCAGTCAGTGGGCACAGTTGATCGAGCGCGAGGGCGGTACCGCGCCATTCGCCAAAGGCCTGTATGGCTGCAGCGAAATGTTCGTCAACGGCCTGCTGGTGCTGGCCGATGCCGGGATCATCCGGCGCAAGGTCTACCCCGACGTGCACACTCAGGAGCAGGCCAACGCCGGCACCCTTGATGAGTCGGCGCAGACCGACGGCATCTCGGTGCACGGCGGCTTCTTCCTCGGCCCGCGCAGTTTCTACGAGCGCCTGCGCGAGCTGCCGCTGAGCAAACGCCTCGAATTCAACATGACCCGCATCAGCTACATCAACGAGCTGTACGGGCAGGAAGAGCTCAAGCGCTTGCAGCGTCTCGATGCGCGATTCATCAACACCGTGTTCACCATGACGCTGATGGGCGCGGGTGTGGCCGATCAATTGGAAGACGGGCGGGTGCTCAGCGGTGTCGGCGGGCAATACAATTTTGTCGCCCAGGGTCACGCGCTGCACGATGCGCGCTCGATTCTGATCCTGCGCAGCTGGCGCGAGTCCGGCGGCGAGGTCAGCTCGAACATCGTCTGGGAGTACGGCCATTGCACGATTCCACGGCACCTGCGCGACATCGTGGTCACCGAGTACGGCATCGCCGATCTGCGCGGCAAGACCGATGCGGTGGTGATCGAGTCGTTGCTGAACATCAGCGATTCACGCTTTCAACCGGGGCTGATCGAACAGGCGCAGAAGGTCGGCAAACTGCCGAAGGATTTCCGCCTCGATCCGCGATTCGCCGACAACACCCCGCAACGCTTGCAGGCGATTGCCGCGAAGCATCCGAACCTGTTTCCGGAATATCCGCTGGGCTGTGATTTCACCGCGATCGAGCGGGATCTGCTGCGGGCGCTGAACTGGCTGAAGAGCAAGTTCAAGCTGAGCGAGATCTTGGAGCTGGGCAAGGCTGCGCTGGATGCGCCGGAGGCTTCGACGTTCCCCGAACACCTTGAACGTATGCAACTGACCAACCCGGAAGGCCTGAAAGAAGACCTGTTCCAACGTCTGCTGCTCACCGGCCTGAAGGCTACCGCGCAGTGACGGCTCACCCCAAAAATCACTGTGGGAGCGGGCTTGCTCGCGAAGGCGGTGTATCAGTCGAAGAATATGTCGACTGACACGACGCCTTCGCGAGCAAGCCCGCTCCCACAGGGGGTAATGCGGTGTGGCTTATTCGATGAAGGTAACGACGCCATCCTTCAGCGATTTCACGCGGGCCAGCGATTCAACGCGGTAGCCCTGCGAATCCAGCTCGGCACGGCCGCCCTGGAACGACTTCTCGATCACGATGCCCAGACCGGCGACGGTGGCGCCAGCCTGTTTGATGATCGAGATCAGCGCCTGCGAAGCCTTACCGTTGGCCAGGAAGTCGTCGATGATCAGCACGCGGTCGCTGCTGGTCAGGTGACGCGGCGAGATGGCCACGGTGCTTTCGGTCTTCTTGGTGAACGAGTAAACGGTCGCCGACAGCAGGTTTTCGGTCAGGGTCAGGGACTGTTGCTTGCGGGCGAAGATCACCGGCACGCCGAGGTTCAGACCGGTCATGATCGCCGGAGCGATGCCCGAGGCTTCGATGGTGACGATCTTGGTGATGCCCGAATCCTTGAACAGCGTGGCGAATTCGTCGCCGATCAGCTTCATCAGGGCCGGGTCGATCTGGTGGTTCAGGAAGGCGTCGACTTTCAGGACCTGGTCGGAAAGCACGATGCCTTGTTCGCGGATTTTCTGCTGCAATGCTTCCATGAAGCTGTCCTCGTTCAGCGCTTGTGCGCCCTAAGCTTTAAAAAAGTGGTCAATTCTAGCGCTTTAACATCGCGCGTATATCAGCCAATGCGCTATTGCCCCGCACGGCTTTGACTTCGGTCGGTGTGTCGTCGTTGCCTTCCCACGCCAGGTCGTCCGGCGGCAGCTCATCGAGGAAGCGGCTTGGCGCGCAGTCGATGATCTCGCCGTACTGTTTGCGCTTGGCGGCGAAGGTGAACGCCAGGGTCTGGCGCGCGCGGGTGATGCCCACGTAGGCCAGGCGGCGTTCCTCTTCGATGGTGTCGGCTTCGATGCTGGAGCGGTGCGGGAGGATTTCCTCTTCCATGCCCATGATGAACACGTAAGGGAATTCCAGGCCCTTGGACGCATGCAGGGTCATCATCTGCACGCCTTCGGCGCCGTCCTCTTCTTCCTGCTGACGCTCGAGCATGTCGCGCAGGACCAGTTTGCCAATGGCGTCCTCGACGGTCATTTCGCCGTCTTCGTCTTTTTCCAGGGTGTTCTTCAAGGCTTCGATGAGGAACCAGACGTTGCTCATCCGGTAGTCCGCAGCCTTGTCGCTGGAACTGTTCGTGCGCAGCCAGTTCTCGTAGTCGATGTCCATGACCATGCTGCGCAGCGCCGAGATCGGGTCTTCGCCGGCACACTGCTCGCGCACCTTGTCCATGAAGCGCTTGAAGCGCGACAGGCGATCGGTGAAGCGGCTGTCGAGATGTTCGCCCAGGCCGATTTCGTCGGTCGCGGCGTACATCGAGATCTTGCGTTCGGTGGCGTAGTTGCCGAGTTTTTCCAGGGTGGTCGAGCCGATTTCCCGGCGCGGCACGTTGATCACGCGCAGGAAGGCGTTGTCGTCGTCCGGGTTCACGATCAAGCGGAAGTAGGCCATCAGGTCCTTCACTTCCTGACGGCCAAAGAAGCTGTTGCCGCCGCTCAGGCGGTACGGCACCTGGTGGTGCTGCAACTTCAGTTCGATCAGCTTGGCCTGGTAGTTGCCGCGATAGAGGATCGCGAAATCGCTGTACGGGCGGTCGGTACGCAAGTGCAGGCTGAGGATTTCCATGGCCACGCGCTCGGCTTCGGCGTCCTCGTTGCGGCAGCGGATCACGCGGATCTCGTCACCGTGGCCCATCTCACTCCACAGCTGTTTTTCGAATTCGTGCGGGTTGTTCGAGATCAGCACGTTGGCGCAGCGCAGGATGCGGCTGGTGGAGCGGTAGTTCTGCTCGAGCATCACCACTTTCAGCGACGGGTAGTCATCCTTGAGCAGCATCAGGTTTTCCGGCCGTGCGCCGCGCCAGGCGTAGATCGACTGGTCGTCGTCGCCCACCACGGTGAACTGATTGCGCTTGCCGATCAGCATCTTCACCAGCAGGTACTGGCTGGCGTTGGTGTCCTGGTATTCGTCGACCAGCAGGTAACGCACTTTGTTCTGCCACTTTTCGAGAATGTCGGCGTGCTCTTCGAAGAGCTTTACCGGCAGCAGGATCAGGTCGTCGAAGTCCACCGCGTTGAACGCCTTGAGCGTGCGCTGGTAGTGGGTGTAGACGATGGCGGCAGTCTGTTCTTTCGGATTGCGCGCGTTTTCCAGCGCCTGGGCCGGCAGGATCAGGTCGTTTTTCCAGGCGCCGATCATGTTCTTGATCTCGTCGACGCCGTCGTCGCCTGCGTATTCCTTCTGCATGATGTCGGTCATCAGGGCTTTGACGTCGGTCTCGTCGAAGATCGAGAAACCGGGTTTGTAGCCCAGCCGCGCATGCTCCTTGCGGATGATGTTCAGGCCCAGGTTGTGGAAGGTGCAGACCGTCAGGCCGCGACCTTCGCCGGCACGCAGCAGGGTGCCGACCCGCTCCTTCATCTCGCGCGCGGCCTTGTTGGTAAAGGTCATGGCGACGATGTACTGGGCGCGGATGCCACAGTTCTGGATCAGGTGCGCGATCTTGCGGGTAATCACGCTGGTCTTGCCGGAGCCAGCGCCGGCGAGCACCAATAGAGGGCCGCCGACGTAGTTCACGGCTTCTTGCTGCCGGGGATTGAGTCGGGACATACGAAAATTCGGGAGTCGTTGACGAAATGGGCCGGCATTTTAACAGGCTCAGCGATTTGTGCTGCTCTGTCCGACTTGTGACGTACCACGCGATTCAAATTTGCCGGTTTTGTTACTTTCGCGGAGGATACACGGTGATTTTGCGGCTAATGTTCTCATTCGTGACACAAAATAACGTTCTGATAATCGTTGTCATTGAACATCGCAACGGCATAATGCCCCGCCCACATCATTGCAGAGTCTAGGGAGCTAGCTTGTCTACGCCTGTCGAACCCTTGCGTTTGCTGCTACTGGCCGAAGAGCCAGCGTGGACAGCGTTATTGCGCGAGTGTCTGGCTCCGATGGGGAGCGCGGCGGTGCTGATCAGCGCACCGAGCTGGGAGTCGGTCAGCAGTCTGTTCGAAGACAATCGCCACGCGGTGCTGTTGACCGTCCCCGCGTTGCAGCCGGCCCCGGGTCGTTGCAGCCTGCCGACGGTGTTGCTGCTGGATCACGAGCCGGTCACCGCGCCGGTTGGTGTCAGCGACTGGCTGGTGTTCGACGCCCTCGACGCCGGCATGCTGCGCCGTTGTCTGCGCCATGTGCGTGAACGCGGCGTCCTCGAAAACACCCTGCAACGCCTGGCCGAACAGGATCCTCTGACCGGCATCGCCAACCGCCAGGGCTTCCAGACCCTGCTCGCGGCGCGCCTGGCGGAAAACGACGGCCGTGGTCTGGCCCTCGGGCATCTCGATCTCGACAACTTCCGTCACGCCAACGACGCCCTCGGTCATCAGGCCGGCGATCGCTTGATCCTGCAAGTCGTCGCGCGGCTGAAAAGTCAGCTTGAGGCCGGGGATCAACTGGCGCGCCTGGGCAGCGACGAGTTTGCCTTGCTGATCGACACCCGCCGCGCGCCGCAACGCGCCGAGTGGATGGCCGAACGCATTACCGAAGCCCTCGCCGAACCGTATTGGGTCGATGGCGAAAGCCTGTTGATCGGCTCCAGCCTGGGCATCGCCCATGCCCGTGCACAGGGTGGTGCCGACCCGCTGATGTGGCACGCGCACATTGCCATGCAGCAGGCCAAGAGCACGCAGGGCTGCACCTTCCATATCTTCAACGAACGCATCAATCGCAACGCCCGGAGCATGGCCGACCTCGAAAGCGAGCTGCGCCGGGCTTTGCGCCGCGATGAGCTGGAGCTGCACTACCAGCCACGGCTGAATCTTGCAGACGGGCAGATCGTCGGCCTCGAAGCCCTGGTGCGCTGGCGCCATGGCGAGCGCGGTCTGCTACCGCCAAGCGAATTCGTGCCGCTGGCCGAGCAGAGCGGTCTGATCGTGCCGCTGGGCTACTGGGTGATTTCCCGCGCGTTGCGCGACATGCAGGCACTGCGCGAGCGCGGGCTGCCGGCGCTGCACATGGCGATCAACCTGTCGTTCCGCCAGTTTCAGGACAGCCAGTTGCTGCCGACGCTCAGCCGGCTGATTGCCGAGCGCGGGGTCGAGGCGCAGTGGCTGGAGTTTGAGCTCACCGAAACCGCCGTCATGCGCCGCAGCGATCTGGTCAAACAGACCATGGACGCCCTCGGCCGCCTCGGCGTGCGTTTCTCGCTGGATGACTTCGGCACCGGGTTCTCGTCATTCGTGCACCTCAACAGCCTGCCGATCACCTTGCTGAAGATCGACAAAAGCTTTGTCGGCGGCATGGAGCAGCGCGAAGAGAATCGCAAACTGGTGCACGCGATGATCAACCTTGCGCACAACCTGCATCTGGAAGTGGTGGCGGAAGGGGTGGAAACGCCTGAACAACTGGAGTTATTGCGCGGGTTTGGCTGTGATCAGGTGCAGGGTTATCTGATCAGCCGGCCGTTGCCGTTGGCCGAGCTGGTGGAGTACCTGACCTTCGGCTCTAGCCAGCAGCCAGCCCTCGAAATCGTCAGTTGAACGCAATCTCCGGGTTAGGCATGAATCCCTGTGGGAGCGGGCTTGCTCGCGAAAGCGGTGTGTCAGCAAAGATAATTTGACTGACCGATCGCATTCGCGAGCAGGCTCGCTCCCACAAGGTGAAACTCACTCAGGTTGAGGGATGTTGAAGCCCCGAGATTGCGGTTCGCGCTGAATCATCCGCTTCATCTTCCATTCAAACGCCAGGGTCAGGCTCACTGCCGCGCAGGCCAGGCCCAGCGCCAGACCCCACCAGACGCCAGTCGGCCCCCAGTTCAAATGGAACGCCATCCACCACGCCGCCGGTGCGCCAATCAACCAATAACAAGCGAGGCCGACCAGAAACGTGGTTTTCGCATCCTTGAGCCCACGGATGCAGCCCATGGCGATGGTCTGCGTGCCGTCAAACAGCTCGAACCACGCTGCCACGGCCAACAGGCTCACCGCCAGACGAATCACTTCGGCAAAGGCCGGATCGTTGTGATCAAGGAACAACCCGACCAACTGATTCGGCAACAGCCAGAACACCATGGCGAAACCCAGCATCACCACTGCACCGAAAACGATGCCGACCCGGCCGGACATCCGCGCGTCGCTCAGTTGCGCGGCGCCGTAGTGCTGGCCGACGCGCATGGTGATCGCGTAGGACATCCCCGCCGGTACCATGAACGCCACCGAAACGATCTGCAGGGCGATCTGGTGTGCGCCGAGTTGCGTGCTGCCCATGGTGCCCATGCACAGCGCCGCGAAGGCAAACAGTCCGACTTCCACCGCGTAGGTGCCGCCAATCGGCAGGCCGAGGCGCCACAGTTCTTTCAGGTACTGACGATTTGGTCGTGACAGGCCGGCGCGCAATTGGTAGGCGTCGTAGGCCGGGTGCCGGCGAATGTGCCAGGCGAGGGCCAGCGCCATGCAGTTGGCAACGATTGCCGTGACCAGACCGATGCCGGTCAACCCCAGTTTCGGCAGGCCGAACATGCCGGTGATCAGTGCGTAATTGAGCAGGAAGTTGGCCACGGTGCCGCCGAGGCTGATGACCATCACCGGGGTCGCCCGGCCGATCGCACTGGTGAAGCCGCGCAGGGCCATGAAGCTCAGGTAGCCGGGCAGGGCGAAGGGCAGAGCGATCAAAAATTGTCCAGCGGCGTTGACGTTGGTTTCGGTCTGGCCGAACAGCAGCAAGACCGGCTTCAGATTCCACAGCAGCAACCCGGCGCCCAGCGCCATCAGCCACGCTAGCCACAACCCGGCCTGGGTCAGGCGTGCCGCGCCGATGATGTCGCCGGCACCCTGACGGATCGCCACCAGCGTGCCGACCGCTGCAATCACACCGATGCAGAAAATCGACACGAATGAATAACTCGCTGCCCCCAGTCCGCCGCCGGCCAGGGCTTCGGGGCTGAGGCGCGCCATCATCAGGGTGTCGGTCAGCACCATCAACATGTGCGCCAACTGTGAGGCGATCAACGGCCCCGCCAGCCGCAGGATGGCCCAGAGTTCGGTACGCACAGGATGCTGCATGGTCATCACCACCCATCAATCAGAGGGAACAAGAGACCGTCGATTTTCGGCGCTTGGCAGTGTTTGCACAAAAGGATAAAAAGGATGGGTGGCATGATTAAAACTCATCATGAGTAAACCTCGCCGGGGTGGCCGGATGCCGCCAAAGGAGCTTTGTGTATGTCCCGTCGTCTTCCTCCCTTGTATGCCCTGCGCGCATTCGAAGCGGCGGCGCGGCACAGCTCGTTCACCCGGGCGGCCGAGGAATTGTCGATCACCCAGAGTGCAGTCAGCCGGCACATCAAGACGCTGGAGGAACACTTTGCCTGCAAGCTGTTTCACCGCAGCGGACGCAACCTGCAACTCACCGAGTCGGCGCGGCTGCTGTTGCCGGGGATTCGCGATGGTTTTGCGGCCCTGGAGCGCGCCTGCAACACCTTGCGCGCCGAAGACGACATTCTGCGCATGAAAGCGCCGTCGACCCTGACCATGCGCTGGCTGCTGGCCCGGCTCAGCCGTTTTCGTCACCTACAGCCCGGCAACGAAGTGCAACTGACCAGTGCCTGGATGGACGTGGATTCGGTGGACTTCAACAACGAGCCCTTCGACTGCGCGGTGCTGCTGAGCGATGGGCACTTCCCGCCGGACTGGGAGGCCAGCCTGCTGTTTCCCGAGGAATTGATTCCTGTCGGCGCGCCGAACCTGCTGAACGATCAGCCCTGGGATGTGACGCGGTTGGCCTCCACCGAGTTGCTGCACCCGACCCCGGACCGGCGCGACTGGCGCAGTTGGCTGGAACACATGGGGCTGTCCGATCAGGTTTCGCTCAAGGGCGGACAGGTGTTCGATACCCTGGAGCTGGGCATGATTGCCGCGGCCCGTGGTTACGGGGTATCGATGGGCGATTTGCTGATGGTCGCCGAGGATGTGGCGCAAGGAAGACTGAGCCTGCCGTGGCCGACTGCCGTCGCCAGCGGTCTGAATTACTACCTGGTGTGGCCGAAAACCCGTCCCGGAGGTGAACGTTTGCGCCGTCTCAGCGACTTCCTGCAAGGCGAAGTGCGGGCCATGGCGCTGCCGGATGTAACACGCTTGAGCTGAAACGTTAGAGCCGCCACAATGCCGGCCTTGTGCCATAACCCTGCTGGTCGCTCAAGTATTCGGCTTTACCGCCGAATACGTGCATGTGGAACCGTCGTGCAGGTATCCACGATTCACCCCCATTAGAAAATTATCCGAGCTGCGATCAAGGAGGATCGGCAAGTTCGGCCAGGAGCTGTCCATGTCTCAACCTCGCGCTCGGATCGCCTCGCAGCTGGGCCTCGCGCTCGCCGTGATACTGGCGATTGTCATCAGCGGCAGTACTGTCTTTGCTCTGCGTTCGCTGGATACCGCCAACCTCGCCACCCGTGAAGAACACCTCGCCAGTGAAGCGCGGCTGCTGGCCGACCAGTTGAGCACCTTCCACGGCACGCTGCGTGAAAGCACCCAGCGCCTGAGCGGGCTGTTCGAGAAGCGCTTCAGCGCCGGTCTGAGCATTCACCCGGATGCACCGGTGGCGGTGGCCGGTACCCAGACTCCTGGTCTGCACCTGGGCAGCGAAGTGCTGAACAACAACTTCAAGGAAGTCGACGAGTTCAAGCAAATGACCGCTGGGGTTGCCACGTTGTTCGTACGCAGCGGCGAAGACTTCGTGCGGGTCAGCACCTCGCTGACCAAACAGGACGGCACGCGCGCCATCGGCACTTTGCTCGATCATGCGCACCCGGCTTATGCGAAGTTGATGGCCGGGCAAGGCTACGTCGGCCGCGCGTTGCTGTTTGATCGCTCCTACATGACCCAATACACCCCGGTGCGCGACAGCAGCGGCAAGGTGATTGCGGTGTTGTTCGTTGGTTTTGACTACACCGACGCGCAGAACGCCCAGTTCGACAACCTCAAGCGCTTCCGCATCGGCCAGACCGGTTCGCTGGCGCTGCTGGATGAGCAGAACAAATGGCTGGTGGCGCCGGCGGGTGTCCAGGCACTGGATCAGGCGGTCACGGTGATCGGCGGCCTGGCCAAAACCCCGGGCAAGGGGCAGTTCTGGAGCGACAAGAACGAAGATTTTTACAGCGTTTCCGTGCCATTCGACGGTGGTCCGTGGGCGGTTGTGGCGAGCATGCCTAAAGCCGAAATTCGCGCGGTGACCTGGAGCGTCGGCACGCAACTGGCTATCGGCAGTCTGCTGGCCATGCTGCTGGCGGTGGGTTCGGTGGTGTGGTTGCTGCGCAGCAAACTGGCGCCGCTGAGTGATCTGGTGCGTCAGGCCGAAGCGCTGGGTGCCGGTGATCTGAGCGTGCGCCTGAACGTGTCGAGCAACGACGAGATCGGACAGTTGTCCCGTGCGTTCAACCAGATGAGCCAGGCGCTGTCGACGATGGTCGAACACATCCGCCGCTCCTCGGAAGAGGTCAACAGCCGCGCCCAGGCACTGTCCGGTTTGTCCGGCGGTGCCTACGAAGGCATGGAACAGCAGTCCGGCGAAATCACCAGCATGGCCGGCGCAGTTGAAGAGTTCAGCGCCACCTCGCTGAACATTGCCGACAACATGGGTGCCACCCAGCGTTTGGCCCAGGAAAACGCTCAGCAGACGCAGATCGGTCGTACTTCCATGGACGAAGCGTCTTCCTCGCTGGAGCAAATCGCTGGCGCGTTGAACACCACGGCTACCGTGATCAACACCCTTGGCCAGCGTTCCCAGGAAATCGGCGGCATTGTCAGTGTGATCACCTCGATTGCCGAACAGACCAACCTGCTGGCGCTCAACGCGGCCATTGAAGCGGCCCGTGCCGGTGAACAGGGCCGTGGTTTTGCCGTGGTCGCCGATGAGGTGCGTAACCTGGCGTCGCGCACCCGTCAGGCCACCGATGAAATCTCCGGGATGATTCACAGCATCCAGCAGGAAACCGGCAATGCCATCAGCACCATGGAGCAGGGCAACCTGCTGATGCAGGAAGGCCTGTCGCGCAACGCCAACGTGGCGTCGGCACTGGCGCGGATCGATGAGCAGAGCCGTTCGGCAGGGCAGCAGTTCGCCGCGATTACCACCGCGACCCAGGAGCAGAGCAGCACGGCTACTTTGCTCAGCAGTAACCTGCAGAGCATTGCGCTGGCCAACAGTGAGCAGCGTGAGGTGGTGTCGAACCTTGCGGTCACCGCCAAAGAGCTTGAAAAGCTGGCGGCGGATTTGCGTTCCGAGGTTGATCGCTTCCGTTAATACAGCCTTGATATCGCTTTCGCGAGCAGGCTCGCTCCCACAGTTTCCGGGGTAGCTCATAAATCGTTTGAGCACCCGAATACTCTGTGGGAGCGAGCCTGCTCGCGAATGCAACGCCGCCGATCCATGGCAAATCATCCTATATGTCTCTCATCTTTTCTTGCTGAAACGTTTCCGCAGCGCTATAAAAATGGCACAACTCCAATAAAGGCTGCTGCCATGACCCCGTTCAAACTCGCCGTTGCATTCGGCGCACTCTCTGCTGCTTCCCACGCCATGGCCTGGGATTACGTACTCCTCGATACCAACAAGCCCGCGCAAAACTGGAGCATTACCAGTGAGCAGCTCGGGGTGAAAACCGACAAGCCTTTCTCCGTGAGTCTGCGAACCTTGCACGGCGGGCGACAGGAAGGTGTCAGCATCGTCGATATCGATAACGGCACGATGAAACTCTCGGTGGTGCCGACCCGTGGCATGAATGTCCTGCAGGCGTCTGTCGGCAACGTGCGCATGGGTTGGGATTCGCCGGTCAAGGAAGTGGTCAACCCGGCCTTCATCGAACTCAATGGACGCGGTGGCCTGGGCTGGCTGGAAGGCTTCAATGAGTTGGTGACCCGCTGCGGTTACCAATGGGTCGGCCATCCCGGTATGGACAATGGCGAGTTGCTGACCCTGCACGGCCGCGCCGCGAACATTCCGGCCAGCACTGTCACGCTGCACATCGATGAAAAACCACCCTACGCCATCAGTCTGCGCGGTGAACTGAAGGAACAGGCGTTCAAGAAAGTCGACTTCTCGGTCGTCACTGAGCTGGTCACCGAGCCGGGCAGCGTGCGCTTTGCCCTCAACGATACGCTGACCAACAACGGTGATTATCCGAAGGAATACCAGGCGCTGTATCACAGTAACTTCAGTACACCGTTCCTTGAGCAGGGCGCGCGGTTCGCGGCGCCGGTGAAACAGGTCTCGCCATTCAACGACAAGGCCAAAGCCGAGTTGGCGGACTGGCAGATTTATCGCGGTCCAACCAAGGACTACGATGAAACCGTCTATAACGTCGTGCCCTACGCCGACGCCAAAGGCGAAACCCTGACTGTTTTGCACAACAAGGCTGGCAGCCTCGGTGTCTCTGTTGGCTTCAATACTCAACAGCTGCCAGTGTTTTCCCTGTGGAAAAACACCGACACCCAAGGGCAGGGCTATGTCACGGGCCTTGAGCCAGGCACCAGCTTTTCCTACAACCGCCGCTATCAGCGTCCGCTGAATCTGGTGCCGACCATTGCGCCAAAGGCCAGCCAACAGTTTCAGATCAGCTACAGCCTGCTGGCAGACAAAGGCGCTGTGGATAACGCGCTGAAGCGCGTGAGCGAAATCCAGGCCGGGCGTGAAACCGAAGTGCGACAGGCGCCGCTGGTGGATCTGACCGAGCATTAAGGCGTCGCCGGGCGGTATTGCAGCGCTTCGGCCAGATGCTCACGGCTGATTGCATCGACTTGCTCAAGGTCTGCCAGGGTTCTGGCGACCTTGAGCAAACGATGGGCTGAGCGCAGTGACAAGGTCAGCCGTTCGCAGGCTGACTCCAGCCATTTCTCATCGGCTGTAGATAATTGGCAGTGCCGCTTCAGGCCTGGCAGATCGAGGAACGCATTGGCACAACGCTGACGCTTTTGCTGGCGTTCGCGTGCCTCGGCCACCACGGCTGCCGCACTGGCGCTGTCCTCGCCTGGCTTCACTGCCGGATTCAACGCCGTCGCTTCCCGCGCCACCGTCAGGTGCAGATCGATCCGATCCAGCAACGGCCCCGATAGCTTGTTGCGGTAGCGCTGCACCATGTCCGGTGTACAAGAGCACTTGCCGCTCGGCTCGCCAAGATATCCACAGGGGCAAGGATTCATTGCCGCCACCAACTGGAAACGCGCGGGAAAGCGTACGCGATCCTTGGCTCGGGCAATCACGATATGCCCGGATTCCAGCGGCTCGCGCAGCACCTCCAGCACCTTGCGATCAAATTCCGGAAGCTCGTCGAGAAACAGTACGCCGTGGTGGGCGAGGGTGATTTCGCCGGGTTGCGGTTTCGAGCTGCCACCGACCAGCGCCGGTCCCGATGCAGAATGGTGCGGTTGACGGAATGGTCGCTGCGGCCAATGGGTCAGTGGCACGCCGCTGGCGACCGATTGAATCGCCGCCACTTCCAGCGCCTCGCATTCTGAGAGTGGCGGCAGCAGCCCCGGCAAGCGACTTGCCAACAAGGTCTTGCCGGTCCCCGGCGGCCCACTGAACAACAGGTTGTGTGCGCCCGCCGCTGCAATCAGCAGCGCCCGTTTCGCGGCCATCTGTCCTTGCACTTCATTGAGGTCGGGATAAGGTTTCGCCGCATGGATCAGCCCGTCCGATACATAAGGCTCGACCGGCGTGTGCCCGTTGAAATGCGCCACTGCTTCCAGCAGATGATCCACCGCAAACACCTTCAAACCCGAAGCAAGGCACGCTTCCTCGGCATTCGCCCGCGGCACCACCAGTGCCCGCCCGGCCTTGCGCGCCGCCAGCGCCGCCGGCAACACCCCGCGTACCGGCCGCACAGCGCCGGACAACGCCAGTTCACCAAGGCATTCCACCTCATCCAGCGTCAGACACGGCACCTGCACACTCGCCGACAGAATCCCCAGGGCAATCGCCAGATCAAAGCGCCCGCCGTCCTTGGGCAAGTCCGCCGGCGCGAGATTCAAGGTGATCCGCCGCGCCGGAAACTGCAGCCCGGAATTGATGATCGCGCTGCGCACGCGATCCTTGCTCTCCTTTACCGCCGCTTCAGGCAGGCCGACCATGGTCAGCGAGGGCAGACCGTTGGCGAGATGGACTTCGACGGTGACAGCGGGAGCATCCACGCCAACCTGGGCGCGACTGTGGACGATGGAGAGGGACATGGTCGTTCCTTGAGCTGAATCGGGAGCCGCTTCCTGCGGGTTTTTTAAGGGTAGTCTGGGGAGAGGGCGTTGGTCGGACAGTTTTAAGGTCCAACTTTCACTTGATGTTTCTGAAGGCACTAATCCTCAGGCATAAAAAAACCGCCTGTCAGGCGGCCATTTTTGCGGTACTCAGGTTCCACCACCGGCGAGCCAGCCATCGGGCTCCATTTCCTTGCCATAGGTCGCGGCCACTTTCAGAAAATGCCGCTGACTGGCTGAAACTCTGTCCGGCAATCCGAGTGCCTCGGTACCCGGTTTGGACACCCGTGCCGGTTGGGTTTTCTGCTTCTTCTGCTTCATAAACACCTCACGTGCCGGGATGCTTGATTCGATCTTATTGGTCGTCCAATGGAAAGACAAGGCGACCGGTTGTATCAAAATAAAATCCCAGCGTTTGATAGTAAGGGATGGCGCCTGAGTCTGGCTCTTGTACTTCGATTTGCGTACACCCCAGCTTCCGGGCGTAGAACTCTGTTGTCAGCAATGCCATCGGAGCGATCCAGCCCCGCAAGGTATTTGTCTTGCAGGTGTGTCCCTGCAAAAGGACGATTTTCATGCAGATCGTGCTTCTTCGCGGCGTTGCGTAGCACAATCCGCACAGTTCTTCTTCGAACCAGAACGCCAAGTCCAGTCCTTTTGCATCTTTGGTCTTCCAGTCCAGAACAGCTTCCCAAGGAAATCCAATTGGGCCGCTCCACTGGTGATATGCGTTGATTGCTAATGGAGTAATCGGATCGATCCTGAGTGATAGAGGATCAACTCCAGCTGCCAGGGCTTCTGGGTCCATGGACATAGTTTGATGTGCGAGTTTGCGGGATTCAGATTTGAGTGTCTGATTTCGAAGCTCGGTACCTTTTCCTTTTCTTCGCATCGTCTTGTTCTGTCGGGATCAAGCTGTAGACGATATCGAAGGCATTGATGCTTAAGTAATCAGGCGTAGGAGCTGATTTTTGTAGGGTCATGCCCTGATAGTTGTAGGACGCCGGCGAAACGGTTTCGATAGCTTGCTGGAACCGTTGGGCATGACTGTCATGGACCTGGCCATGCCCACGAAAGGGCCTGAAACCGAGATCGAGAAGCTTGTGAAATGCCAGCTCAGGATCTGCGCCGATCTGGCAATCAGGCTGGCGATCCACCTCAAAACCACGCCTGAGTTCTGGATGAATCTTCAATCGACTTACGATTTACGCAGAGCTCAGATCAGGTACGCGGGTTGGCGAACCGGAGCAAAAGGAACCCGGCAGACCCGAAGGTCTCCCACGCACAACCGCCATGAAACGATGTGGCGGTAAATGTAGCCGCCATCATGGTTGTCGTGCGCCTTAAGCTGTCCAGGTCGCCAAACCCGTTGCTGAACATTCAGCATCGGGGTGAGCTTAGAAACTTGAGCTTTTCGGCGCAATCGGACGGCGGTGGTGCAGGTTGTAGGACGTTGCCGAGAGGATTGAAAGGCTGAAGATCAAAAGATCGCAGCCTTCGGCAGCTCCTACAGGGGGAGCGGATTATTCAGCCGGCGGCGTCAGCTTGGCTTCCATCTCGGCGACTTTGGCCTCAAGGCTTTCGAGGCGAGCACGGGTACGCGCCAATACAACCATCTGACTGTCAAACTCTTCCCGGCTCACCAGATCCAGTTTGCTGAACGCACTCTGCAGCAGCATCTTGAACTGGCTTTCGATTTCGGCTTTCGGCAGCGGGGTGTCGCCGCTGAACAGGCGGGAGGCGGTGCCGCTCAGGGCGTCGAGGAAGTCTTTTGGCGCGAGCATGGAATGTGTCCTGTAAACAGTGGCGGGCAGTGTATCACGCAGTGTCTATAGTCATTGACGCAGGTGCGGATGCACGCTTTTCGCGCAGGCGGACGGACGGCAACGCACCGTTGTTGTGCGTAACCGTCGGGGCTTTTTTGCGCGGGCGCCTGTGGCAGCGGCCAAGGGCTTGAAATCAGAGGAATTTGGCGAGATGGCAAGCTTTCTGCTTAGTCGGTAGTGACCCATGCACTGATGCAGTCGCTGTGACGAATGCAGTGCGGCAGGCGGGACGGGGAGTTTCGCCGGCAGCGGTTAGCTGGCGTCAGTCGGGCAGGTAAGGCCGACGATGCGTTACAAAGCCAGGCACTGCGCTTAGACTTGAGTCGGGTTTGTTTTCCTGGGGCAAGTCCACCAATTCGGGAGAGAGTTTCATGAAGCTAGTCACTGCCATCATCAAGCCGTTCAAGTTGGACGACGTGCGCGAGTCGCTGTCCGAAATCGGCGTGCAGGGCATTACCGTTACTGAAGTCAAAGGCTTCGGCCGGCAGAAGGGTCACACCGAGCTGTATCGCGGCGCGGAGTATGTGGTCGATTTTCTGCCCAAGGTGAAAATCGACGTGGCCATCGACGACAAGGATCTGGATCGGGTTATCGAGGCGATAACCAAAGCGGCCAACACCGGCAAGATCGGTGACGGCAAGATCTTCGTGGTCAATCTGGAACAGGCGATCCGCATCCGTACCGGCGAAACCGATACCGACGCGATTTAAGCCGCCACAAACCCCAACGCCCCAGGAGAAAACAATATGACTCTGCGTAAATTCGCAGGGCTAGGAGCCCTGTTGTCCATCGTAATGCCCGGCCTTGCAATGGCGGCAGACGAAGTGGCGGCCCCGGTCCTCAATTCCGGCGACACCGCCTGGATGCTCACCTCGACAGCCCTCGTGCTGTTCATGACCATCCCGGGACTGGCGCTGTTTTACGGCGGCATGGTTCGCTCGAAAAACATTCTTTCCGTGATGATGCAGTGCTTCGCCATTACCGGTCTGATCAGCATCCTGTGGGTCATTTATGGCTACAGCATTGCGTTCGACACCACCGGCATGGAGCAGGGCGTCGTCAACTTCAACTCGTTCTTCGGCGGCATGGGCAAGGCGTTCCTCGCCGGTGTCACGCCTTCGAGCCTTACCGGCCCTGCGGCGCTGTTCCCCGAGGCGGTGTTCATCACCTTCCAGATGACCTTCGCGATCATCACCCCGGCGCTGATTGTCGGTGCGTTCGCCGAGCGGATGAAATTCTCCGCGATGCTGATTTTCATGGGCATCTGGTTCACCCTCGTCTACGCACCGATTGCGCACATGGTCTGGTCCGGTAACGGCGGCCTGATGTGGGACTGGGGCGTACTCGACTTCGCGGGCGGCACCGTGGTGCACATCAACGCCGGTGTGGCCGGTCTGATTGCCTGCCTGGTATTGGGCAAGCGCAAAGGTTTCCCGACCACCCCGATGGCACCGCACAACCTCGGTTACACCCTGATGGGTGCAGCGATGTTGTGGGTTGGCTGGTTCGGCTTCAACGCCGGTTCGGCCGCAGCCGCCAACGGCACCGCCGGCATGGCGATGCTGGTCACTCAGATTGCAACCGCTGCAGCGGCTCTGGGCTGGATGTTCGCGGAGTGGATCACTCACGGCAAACCAAGCGCACTGGGCATTGCTTCGGGTGTGGTTGCCGGTCTGGTGGCAATCACTCCGGCGGCCGGCACTGTGGGCCCGATGGGTGCACTGGTGATCGGTCTGGCGGCAGGTGTGGTGTGCTTCTTCTGCGCCACCACGCTGAAACGCAAACTCGGCTATGACGACTCTCTGGACGCGTTCGGCGTACACGGTATCGGCGGTATCCTCGGTGCGATCCTCACCGGTGTGTTCGCTGCACCGTCGCTGGGTGGCTTCGGCACCGTCACCGACATCGCCGCTCAAGTGTGGATTCAGTGCAAAGGTGTCGGCTTCACGGTGATCTACACCGCAATCGTCACCTTCATCATCCTCAAGGTCCTGGACGCCGTGATGGGTCTGCGTGTGACCGAGGAAGAAGAGTCGGTGGGTCTCGATCTGGCACAACACAACGAACGCGGCTACAACCTGTAAGTACGCGCATTAAAAAACTTGCCCGGTTCGCCGGGCATTTTTTTGTCTGGAATTTGTCATTGAAAGGAAGGCTGAAAGGATTTTTCGTACGGCTTTGGTCGTGTTTACGGCGGGCATTTTTCTGCGGCCAATCGCTTACATCATTGCAGGAATATTAGGGCCTTTGTTTTTTCCCAGAGCGCGCTAGAATGCGCCCCGAACGTGCGGAGAACTGTATGTGGCAACAGACTCTGATAACCCTGCGGGCACGGCCCCGGGGCTTTCATCTGGTAACGGACGAGTTACTCGCCGGCCTGCCTGAACTCAAGGCGTGCCGGGTCGGTCTGTTGCATTTGTGGCTGCAGCACACCTCGGCGTCGTTGACCATCAACGAGAACGCCGATCCGGCGGTCCGTCGCGACTTCGAACGATTTTTCAATCGTCTGATCCCACAAGGAACAGACGGCTATGAGCATAACGACGAAGGCCTGGACGACCTCCCGGCGCACTTCAAGGCCAGCGTACTTGGCTGTCAGATCAGTCTGCCGGTTTCGGCAGGGCGACTGGCACTGGGCACCTGGCAAGGTGTTTATCTGGGCGAGCACCGTGATCATGGCGGTGCCCGTAAAGTCCTCGCCACCCTGCACGGTGAAGGGGCGTAAACCGTTGGTCACCAATGGTTACCGATTTTTTTCCGGCGGCTTTCGACAGTCGCCAAAGCTGGTCTATAACTAATCTGCTTTTCGCAAGTCATGAGGTAGAACATGAGCGACGATGATCTGGAAAACGACGACCTCGAAGTAGGCGACGAAGACGAGGCCGAGGACGGTCTGGAAGCAGCAGCGGAAGACGTTGCTGAAGACGATGGCGGTGATGAAACGCCGGCCCCGGCTGCCAAAGGCAAAGCCAAGGCTGCGGTGTCGGTCGACGAGTTGCCGAGCATCGAAGCCAAGAACAAGGAGCGCGACGCCCTGGCCAAGGCCATGGAAGAATTCCTTGCGCGCGGCGGCAAGGTGCAGGAAGTGGAGGCCAACGTGGTCGCCGATCCGCCCAAGAAGCCGGACAACAAGTACGGCAGCCGCCCTATCTGAGGCGTGCTACCTGCTTGCTGAAAAAGCCCGCCGTCGCTGCGGGCTTTTTCATGCCTGAAACAAAGAGGTCATGGATACACGCAACCCCCTGTGGGAGCGGGCTTGCTCGCGAAGGCGGTGTGTCATTCAAATTGTATGTCGACTGACACGGCCTCTTCGCGAGCAAGCCCGCTCCCAAGGGGTTACGTCAGGTGGAGAGGGCATTCCAGCGTGCGAGCACTGCTGGCAAATCGGTCAGGCTACGGATCTCGGCATCCGGAAGCCGCTCGGCTTCCCAGACCTTGCCCGTCGGGTTGAACCAGACGGCACGCATGCCCGCTTGTTGCGCCCCGGCAATGTCATCGCCCGGATGATCGCCGATATGTACGGCGGTTTCGGCTGTGGCGCCACCACGCTGCAACGCCTCGTGAAACAGCCGCACATCCGGCTTGGCGATACCGATATCTTCGGCGCACAAGGCAAACTTGAAGTAATCCGCCAGGCCCAGCCGACGCACGTCGGCGTTGCCGTTGGTGACCACGCCGAGGGCGTAGTGGTTGGCGAGGATTTCCAAAGTCGGTTCGACCTCCGGGAACACCTCGATCTGATGCCGCGCATGCAGGAATACTTCAAAGCTTTTGTCGGCCAGATCCGCAGCTTCCCCGTGGGCGTACCCGGCTTCCTCCAGTGCGTGGAACAGCACGCGCCTGCGCAACGCACTGATGCGGTGCTTGAGGCCCGGCTCGCTGGCCAGTACCCGCTCACGAATCCCCCACAAATGCTCCACCGGCACTGCGCCCAGATTCGGCGCGTGTTCGCTCAGCCATTCGCGCAATACCGCTTCGGCGCTGACGATCACCGGGGCGGTGTCCCACAGGGTGTCGTCAAGGTCGAAGGTGATCAACTGGATGTTCATGAATCGTCGCCTTTGCTGCGTTTGGCCCGTGGGTGGGCGCTGTCGTAGACCGCCGCCAGGTGCTGGAAGTCCAGGTGGGTGTAGATCTGCGTGGTCTTGATGTCCGAGTGGCCGAGCAATTCCTGCACCGCGCGCAGGTCCTGTGAGGATTCCAGCAAGTGGCTGGCAAAGGAATGCCGCAGCATGTGCGGGTGCAGGTTCTGCCCCAGCTCGCGCTCGCCGGCCAGTTTCACCCGCACCTGAATCGCCCGTGGGCCGAGGCGCCGACCTTGTTGGCTGACGAACACGGCATCGTCGGCCGGGTTGGTCATGGCTCGCAGCGGCAGCCATTGCTCCAGTGCTTCGCGCGCCTTTTTGCCGACCGGCAGCAGGCGGGTCTTGCTGCCCTTGCCGAGCACCTGAACCATGCCGTCGGCCAGATCCAGCTGATCGAGATTGAGCCCGGTCAGCTCGGACAGGCGCAGGCCCGAGGAATAGAACAATTCGAGAATCGCCTGATCACGACGGGCGAGAAAATCGTCCTCGACCGCACCTTCAAGCAGTTGCAACGCACGGTCGGTGTCGAGGGTTTTCGGCAAGCGCCGTTCGCCTTTCGGCGGCGCCAGACCGGTCGCCGGGTCGTGATCGCACAGACCTTCGCGATTCAGATAGTGATAGAGCCCGCGCACCGCCGAGAGCAATCGGGCGAGACTGCGTGACGACTGACCCTGCGCATGCAGGCGGGCGATCAGGCTGCGCAGACGCTGAATATCCAGCGCCGCCCAACTGCCGATGTTCTGCTTGATGCACCAGCCGAGGACTTTATCGAGGTCGCGGCGATAGGCCGACAGGGTGTGCGGCGACACCTGTCGCTCACTGCGCAGGTGTTCGCAGTAAGCGTCCAGTTGTCGTTCCATGCTCAGCGTACCGAGCGCAGGGAGCTGTTGACCCTTGGCAGCACGCGGCCCATGACTTCGGCGATGTAGCTGAGGAACAGCGTGCCGACCGAACTCTTGTAGTGCTGTGGATCGCGGCTGGCGATTGCCAGAATGCCGTGGATGCCTTGATGGCTGACCGCGACTACCGCGGTGGAGCCGATCTGCTTGCGCTGTTCTTCGCCGAACAGGAAGTCCAGCTCATGTTCTCGCAGAGTGCCGCTGACGCTCTTGCCTTCGGTGAGCAGACCGCCGATCGCGGTTTGCGCGTCGGCATGAGTCACCCAGCGGCCAACCGGTGCCGGGTTGTCGCCGAGCAGGATCAGGCTGACAAAGGGCACCTGAAAGTCCTGGCGCAGGCTGTCTTCGACGCTGATCACCACGTCTTCCAGACTGGCCGCGTCCATCAGCGACAGAATCAGGCGACGGGTCTTGTCGAACAGCCGGTCGTTGTCGCGGGCGACGTCCATCAACTGCGAGAGGCGATGACGCATCTCGATGTTGCGGTCGCGCAGGATGCTCATCTGCCGCTCGACCAGCGAAACGGTGTCACCGCGCTGGTGGGGAATGCGCATGGCAGGCAGCAGTTCTTCGTGCTCGACGAAGAAGTCCGGATGAGCCTCCAGGTATGCGGCAACCGCTGCCGCCTCCAGGCTCTCGGACGCGGATTCGTCGGACTGTCGGGCGGGTACCTGAGGCTTATCGGTCATGGCTTCTGCTCACTCAAAGACGCACTTGTCCTTCGTATACACGCACTGCCGGGCCGGTCATCAGCACTGGATGGCCAGGGCCTGCCCATTCAATGGACAGACGCCCGCCGGGCAGGTCGATCAACAGCGGCGAATCCATCCACCCCTGGCTGATGGCCGCAACTGCAGCGGCACAAGCGCCGGTGCCGCAGGCCTGGGTTTCCCCGGCCCCGCGTTCCCAGACGCGCAACTGCGCGCGGTTGCGGTCGATGACCTGGATGAAACCGACGTTGACCCGCGCCGGGAAGCGCGGATGGTGTTCGATTTTCGGCCCCAGTTCATGCACCGGTGCATTGTTGATGTCCTGTACGCGCAGCACCGCATGGGGGTTGCCCATTGACACAGCGGCCAGTTCGACCGTGGTGCCGTCGACTTCCAGCTGATAGCTGCGGGCCTGCGCCGGTGCGTCGAACGGAATATCCGCCGGCACCAGACGCGGCGCGCCCATGTTCACCCCGATCTGGCCGTCGTTACGCACGTCCAGCTCGATGATGCCGCCCTTGGTCTCGACGCGAATCTGCCGCTTGGCCGTCAGACGTTTGTCGAGCACGAAGCGCGCGAAGCAGCGCGCACCGTTGCCACACTGTTCCACTTCCGAGCCATCGGAGTTGAAGATCCGGTAACGGAAATCCACGTCCGGGTTGCTCGGCGCTTCGACGATCAGCAACTGGTCGAAACCGATACCGGTGTGCCGGTCGCCCCATTGCTTGGCGTGCTTGGGCTGAATATGCGCGTGCTGGCTGACCAGGTCGAGAACCATGAAGTCATTGCCCAGGCCGTGCATTTTGGTAAAACGCAGCAGCATGGGTTACTCCGGCAGCTGGCTTTCGCCGGCAAACAGCTCGGCCACGGTTTCGCGGCGGCGCACTTCAAAAACCTGATCACCGTCTACCAACACTTCAGCGGCACGGCCACGGGTGTTGTAGTTGGAACTCATCACGAAGCCGTAGGCACCGGCCGAATGCACGGCCAGCAGGTCGCCTTCTTCCAGCGCGAGCTCACGATCCTTGGCGAGGAAATCGCCGGTTTCGCAGATCGGGCCGACGATGTCGTATTTGCGCGCAGCGGAGTCACGCGGTTTGACCGCGGTGACGTCCATCCAGGCCTGATACAGCGCCGGGCGAATCAGGTCGTTCATCGCCGCGTCGACGATGGCGAAATCCTTGTGTTCGGTGTGCTTGAGGTACTCGACCTGGGTCAGCAGCACGCCGGCGTTGGCGACGATGAAGCGGCCCGGTTCGAACACCAGCGCCAGGTCACGACCGTTCAAACGCTCGCGCACAGCCTTGATGTAGTCGCCGGCCAGTGGCGGCTCTTCATCGCGATACCGCACGCCCAGGCCACCACCGAGATCGATGTGGCGCAGGTGGATGCCGCAATCGCCGAGGCGGTCGACCAGATCCAGCAAGCGATCGAGGGCATCGAGGAACGGCGGCAAAGTGGTCAGTTGCGAGCCGATGTGGCAGTCGACACCGATCACTTCCAGGTTCGGCAGGTGCGCGGCACGCACGTACACGTCTTCGGCGTCGGCAATGGCGATGCCGAACTTGTTCTCTTTGAGACCGGTGGAAATGTACGGGTGGGTGCCGGCATCGACGTCCGGGTTCACGCGCAGCGAGACCGGGGCGCGAACACCCAGCTCGGCAGCCACGACTTGCAGGCGCTCGAGTTCGTCGGTGGATTCGACGTTGAAGCAGTGCACGCCGACTTCCAGCGCGCGACGCATGTCGTCACGGGTCTTGCCGACGCCGGAGAACACGATCTTGTCGGCGCTGCCGCCAGCGGCGAGTACACGTTCCAGCTCGCCACGGGAAACGATGTCGAAACCGGCGCCGAGACGGGCCAGGACATTCAGAACCCCGAGGTTGGAGTTGGCCTTGACTGCGTAGCAGACCAGGTGCGGCATGCCGGCCAGCGCGTCGGCGTAGGCCAGATACTGGGCTTCGATGTGCGCACGCGAGTAGACGTAGGTGGGCGTGCCGAAGCGGTCGGCGATGGCGGACAGCGCCACACCTTCCGCGAACAGCTCCCCGCCACGGTAGTTAAAAGCGTCCATGGCGATCCCTTATTGGTAAACGTCGTGCTTGTGTGCTTTGGACGGCTGCTTTTGCGAAGACTGGGCTTGCTCGGCCGGGTCCTGATCGTCATCCGGCAGGTACAGCGGGCCTTTTTGACCACAGGCCGAAACGAGGCAGGCAACCGCGACGAGCGCAGCAAGGGAAGAGATCAGGCGCTTCATGGCGAAATCCTTGAAAATGCGTTAATTGCGCCGGAGTATACCGGCCACCCGGCAGCTTGCCTATGTGATGGCCCTCCCGTCTGGCGGGGCTAGTTATAGGCGCACCAAGCCCTGTGGGAGCGGGCTTGCTCGCGAAAGCGGTGGTTCTGCAGGCAGAATTGCTGGATGTACCGGCCTCTTCGCGAGCAAGCCCGCTCCCACCGGTACAGTGTTTACAGTGCTATTGATGTGCTTGGTCGTTAATCTTTGCAATCGGCCGGCAGCGTCCGTATCTTGCGGCGCTTGAGCCTGATCAGACATTTTTTGAGGTTGCCACAATGAGTTTGTCCGAAGCGCGTTTCCACGATCTGGTCGATGAAACCCAGGAAAAACTGGAGGACATCTTTGACGAAAGCGACCTGGATATCGACCTGGAAAGCTCGGCCGGTGTACTGACTGTGAAGTTTGAAAACGGCACGCAGCTGATTTTCAGTCGTCAGGAGCCGTTGCGTCAGCTGTGGTTGGCGGCGGTGTCCGGCGGTTTCCACTTCGACTACGACGAAGAGAGCGAGCGCTGGATGTGCGACAAGAGCGAAGAGCAACTGGGCGAGATGCTCGAGCGCATCGTCAAGCAGCAAGCCGGCGTCGAATTTGACTTCGAAGGTCTGTGATTTCGTGACTGATAGCGCATCTGTTCGTCCGCCAAAGCCGCTTTACAGCAACATCAGCCCGGCCGTGCCTTCGCCGTGCAGCGGCGTGTGCCGGCTGGATGAACAGAAGGTTTGTCTCGGCTGCTTCCGCCATGTCGAGGATATTCGCGAATGGCGCTCGGCAGACGATCAACGCCGCCGGATCATCTGCCAGCAGGCTGCCGCACGAAAAGCCCTGACTTGACTCGACTTTGTGGTGAGGGGATTTATCCCCGATAGACTGCGCAGCAGTCTCAGAAGCTTGGGGCCGCTGCGCGACCCATCGGGGATAAATCCCCTCGCCACAGGTGTTCTTGCCATATCAAAAGTGGGTGACTTGTATATTTTTTGAGCTGTGATAGTGTCCGAACACGCCTCAACCCATCGAGGCATGGTGAAAACCCCGTCTTTTTTGGCGGGGTTTTGCTTTTTTTGTGTGCAGAAGAAAGGAGTCTGCCCGGATCATGACCGCACCTTCCATCACTCTTACCCGTCTGGACGTGCAACGTCTGGAGCGCTTGATCGACAACCTGAATGAGAAAGACCAGGCTGCGCCGGGCGTGATCGCGCTGCAAACCGAACTGGACCGCGCCGATACACTGGTCGGCCACGATGAAGTGCCCGCTGATGTCGTGACGATGAATTCCCGTGTGCACTGCCGCGAAGAGGGCAGTGGCAAGGACTATCACCTGACATTGGTCTATCCCAAGGACGCTAACGCCGACGAAGGCAAGATCTCGATCCTCGCGCCGGTCGGCAGCGCGCTGCTGGGCCTGAAGGTCGGTCAGCACATCGACTGGCCGGCTCCGGGTGGCAAGACCCTGAAACTGACGTTGCTGGAAGTTGAATCGCAGCCTGCCAACGGCGGTGAATTCCGCGAGTGATCCCGCCTCAGACCTGTTCGAGCGCCTCGTTCAGGGCGCGCTCCAGGTCGGCCTTGTAGCGCAGATACAAATTGCTTGAACTCTGACCATCACCGAGCAGGCCCGAGAGGTCCAGGTCGGTGATGTAGCAGCGATAGCGCTCGGTCTCGCGGCGCTGCTCGACGATCTCCCGGGCGACCACGTGGAACAGCTGGTCGCCATATTCCAGCTCGCTGAATTCCCGTTGATTGCAATACAAGGTGACCTGCACCTCGCCCGGTGCGGCTTTGCCGACGATCGCCTGCACGTCGTAGAACGGTTTGTTGACCGGTGTCTGCGGCACCGGTCGTGGTTCGACCCGGCGCGCCCGCCCGGGGCCGGAAGGCAATAGCTGGTAATACAAGGTGTCGAGGCCGACCGCCTGGCTGCCATCCATCGGCAACAGCGCTTCGCGTCGGTACTGGATCGATTGCAGGAAGCGCTGCAGCGGTACCAGCAGGCTCTGTTCATCGTGATACGGCAGATGCTGTTGCCACAGCGCGTTGAACTCATCCAGCACGTACAGCTCGGCCTGTTGTTCGCTGATCCGGTAGAACACCTGAATCGATTCCGGCTGACCCATCGGCAGGATCAACGCGAGGTCGTGATCCTCCAGCGCCATCGGGTCCAGGTGCAGCGGGCTGTAGCGCGGCTGTTCTTCGCCCAGATAATCGAGCAGCGCCGGCAGTGTGGCGAGTGCGACATGGTTGACCTGGCCCGGCACCAGCTCCAGCACGTGATAGTGCTGTTGCACCTGAATCAGGTAGCGGTGATTGAGCTCGCTGAGCAGCAGGGTCTGCGCGGTGTCGATGACTTCTTCCACGCGCCGGGCAATGAACTGCGCGCGGTTGTGGCAGAAGCAGCGCACCTTCAATGACGGCTGCTGCGGGCCGCGCGGCAGATTGTTGAGGTAGTCGCGCAGGCAATCGAGCAGCGCGTGGGGGCCGTCGAAACGGTTGACCAGCACTTCATTCCAGCTGTTGAGCGTGACCTGATCGAGGGTCAGCACAAGGTTTTCGCGCACCCCGGCGTAACTCAGTGAGTCGGTGCGCTCGGTGGTCATCAGGATATTCAGGTCGCGGTGATGCTTGAGCGGATCGATACCGACGTTGACCAGCATCAGCACTTCGCTCGGCACCGCAGCGCGCAGCAGTCGTTCTTCGGCAACGGTCGGCAGGGGCAGGGCGATGCACTGCTGCAGGCTGCCGAGCAGGTTGAACAGCTCGAACTCGCTCATATCGCTAGTGCCGGGGTGCAGCGCCAGTCGGGTGCTGCTGTCGATCACACCGTTGCGGTGGCACCAGGTCAGCAGTTCGAGCAACTCGCGGCTGCGCTTGATCGGCGCGAAGTGCTCCCACTCCAGCGCGTTCAGGCTACCGTTGTACAAACCCCACTGGGTTTGCCCGGGCTCTTTTTTGTTCGGCGATTGCACCAGCGTCAGGGTGTCTTCGGCCAGATCCGGGGCGATGCCGGGATTGATGAATTCGACCTTGTCGGCCTTGCGCTCGAATGCGGCGTACAAGCGACGACCGAGCACGTTCAGGTCGCGCTTGTTGATCAGGCTGACGGTCTGTTCGCTGCGGGCGAACTGGGTCAGGAAGCGGTAGCTGTAATTCAGCTCATTGACCAGGGCGCGGCGTTCGGCGCTGACCTGGCGGACTTTCCACTGGCTGCGGCTGTCGAGCAAGGCTAGTTGCCGCTGATCCCAATGCCATTCGTGCGCCAGGCGCTCCAGCAGCGAACGCTGCCAGCTTTGGGTGCGGCTGTTGCCGGTGAGCTTGCGGTTGACCTTGAGGTACAGCGCGCGCCGCACCAGCTCCAGACGCTCCGGCTCGTTGCGGGCGCAGAGGTATTCCTCGATGCGTCGGTACACCACCATGTACGGATCCAGCTCATCCAGATCCAGCTGATTGGCGAACACGGCCTGCTTGTAGCGCAGGCTCAGGCACTGCACTTGCGGGTGTTCGCTGGCGTAGACCTCGGTCAGCAACAGCTTGAGCACCGACTTGTAGGGCGATTCGATGCCCTTGAACAATTGCCACAGGCCGGCACCGATGAACTCGCCCGGCGGAATTGTCGCCAGATGCCCGAGATCAAGCGTCTCGTCGGCGCGAATGAAACGCTTGGACAGCAGAGTGTGGGTGTACAGGTCGTAAGCGGTTTCTTCGTAGACCGGCACCAGCCACCAGATCGGTGTGCGCCCGGCCAGCCAGATCGCGGTGCGATAAAACTCGTCCAGCAACAGATAGTGCTGAGTGCTGCCGCAGTTTTCGGAGCTGAGCTGGGTGTCGCGTTCGCCTTTGACGAAGCGTACCGGGTCGATCAGAAAGAAGTGCGCCTCGGCGCCTTGGGTCGCGGCCCAGGCTTCGAGGAGCTGGCATTTTTTGCGCAGCTCGGCGAGTTCGTTGTCGCTCAGGTCCGGTGCGTGGCAAACCCACACGTCCATGTCGCTCTGATCGGCCTGGGCCAGGGTGCCGAGGCTGCCCATCAGAAACAGTCCGTGAATCGGCCGAGGCGGGTTGCTGCCATGGCGCGGCTTGTAGGAGAACGAGCGGGTCAGGCGCTGCGCTTCGGTGAGGGCGCTGGCGTCCGGTTCATAGTTGGACAGCCCGGCTGGGGTGCTGCCGGAAACATAGCCCGGCAACAGCGGGTGATTGACGTGGAAGAACAGTGGCAGCAGGGTCAGCACGCCTTGCTGGCGGGTCGAAAGACCTTCTAACGCCCGGCCAAGGCGACCTTCATTGAGTTTGAGAAAGCGCGCACGCAACTGGCTGAGCACCTTGCGGTCGATGCCTTCGTCCAGATCGGGGCGGATTTCATGGGTGCGCGTCATGTCAGCTCAAACCGGCTCGCAGGCTCGGACGAAGAGGGTCTCGGAATGGGAGGCAGTTTAGCCTTTGAGCAGCGGGACTTTTAAGCTGAATTTGTTTTTTGACGTCAGATTTTTAGCGGTGAGCGATCAAGCGGGCCCGCGGAAATCCCGTGGCAGGAGTTCCCGTGGGCGAAGACGGGAAAAATCAGGCGGTTTCCTGTTCTCTCAGAATGGTCAGCACGGTTTGCACATTTTGCGCGGCATCACGACCCAGGCTGGTCAGATACCCGCCATCGGGCTGGTCGGTGAGGTCTTTCTCGAAGAGGCGTTTGGCGGCGGCGATATGCTTCGGGGCAGCGGTCTGATGAATTTTCAAACCTTCCTGGGAACTGTCCAGGGGAAAGAGTGCGAGGACTTCCAGTTCGGCAACCAGCTCAGGGGTAAGCGACATAAGGACTCCAGACTTTCTAGGAATTGGACGACAGCGCCCCTAAGGTGAACCCGCTTTTGCGGCATGTCCAGTGCTCAAATCAGGGATTTTGTCTTGAGGCGGATTCCAGTGTAGTAGGGGCCGGAGAGATGGCTGGATGGATACGTTACAAACCTTGTGGGAGCGGGCTTGCTCGCGAAGGCGTCGGGTCAGTCGCCCTGTTCGTGATTGATCCACCGCCTTCGCGAGCAAGCCCGCTCCCACAGGGGAAATGTGCAGTTACTGCTTTTCCGGTGGCAACTCTGGCAACGCACGCAGTGCGGTTTCATACCACTCGGTATCGAACGCGCGGTCTTCATCGAGCATCGCGTCAATCTCATAGGCCAGCACGTGCGCCATCAGGTTGAGAATCTCTTCACGCTCGACTCCCACCAGCGTCAGCTTGTTGAAGGTCGCTTTGGCCGCTGGCGGGTTGTCGCTTTCGATCTGGTTCTCGATGGCTTCGATCAACGTCGCCTCGGTGAACTCTTCTTCGTCGTTGTCGATGTCTGTCGGCTCGCTCATGGCAGGCTCCTCAAGGAAAGGCGCCAGTTTACCCGCATTCAGCGGCGTGATGCTGCTGGCAGGATCGAGCCCGGCGATCTATAAACAGTGCCTGCCCACCCCGCACGGCCTGGAGGCTATGTGATGTTCAAGCTCTACGGATTCGCTGTCAGCAACTACTACAACATGGTCAAGCTGGCGCTGCTGGAAAAGGGCCTGGCGTTCGAAGAAGTCACCTTCTACCCGACGCCGACGCCTGAATCATTGGCGATCAGTCCACGCGGCAAAGTGCCAGTGCTGGGCGTCGAGGCGGGGCTCATCAACGAAACCGCGATCATCCTCGAATACCTCGAGCAGACCCAGAAAGGCACGCCGCTGCTGCCGAGCGATCCATTCGAGCGGGCGCAGGTGCTGGCGATCGCCAAGGAAATCGAGTTGTACATCGAGCTGCCGGGCCGCGCCTGTTATGGCGAAGCGTTCTTCGGCTCGCCGGTGCCGGAGGCGATCAAGGAGAAAACCAAAGCCGAGCTGCTGCTGGGTTTCGCGGCACTGGGCCGCCACGGCAAATTCGCCCCGTACGTGGCGGGCGACAGCCTGAGCATCGCGGATTTGTATTTCCTGTACAGCGTGCCGCTGGCGTGTGCGGTCGGGCAGAAACTGTTCGGGATCGATTTGCTGGCAGAGATGCCGAAAGCCAAGGCGCTGCTGGAGCGGCTTGAGCAGAATCCGCACGTGCAGAAGATTGCAGCGGACAAAGAGGCGGCGATGCCGGCGTTTTTGGCGATGATCGCTGCCAAGAAGTAAGTTTTTTGGCGTTCTGAAGGACGCATTCGCGAGCAAGTCCGCTCCCACTGGGGATTTCGTTGGTCACAATGTTGTGTTCAACATCAATCCAAATGTGGGAGCGGGCTTGCTCGCGAAGCTTTTGACCTTTAGCGGCTGGCGATGAGGGCCTGACCGCGAGCCACGGCGGCCTTGACCTGCGCCGGCGCAGTGCCGCCGATATGGTCACGGGCATTCACCGAGCCTTCCAGGGTCAGCACGGCGAACACGTCCTGCTCGATCTGGTCGCTGAACTGACGCAGTTCTTCCAGGCTCATCTCGGCCAGATCCTTGCCGGTATCCACGCCGTACTTCACCGCGTGACCGACGATTTCGTGGCAGTCACGGAACGGCAGGCCACGGCGTACCAGGTAGTCCGCCAGGTCGGTCGCGGTGGAGAAACCACGCAGCGCCGCTTCACGCATGATCGCGTGTTTCGGTTTGATCGCCGGGATCATGTCGGCAAACGCCCGCAGCGAATCGCGCAGGGTGTCGGCGGCGTCGAACAGCGGCTCTTTGTCTTCCTGGTTGTCCTTGTTGTAGGCCAGAGGCTGGCCTTTCATCAGGGTCAGCAGGCCCATCAGGGCGCCGAACACGCGGCCGGTCTTGCCGCGAACCAGTTCCGGCACGTCCGGGTTTTTCTTTTGCGGCATGATCGAGCTGCCGGTGCAGAAGCGATCAGGCAGATCGATGAACTGGAACTGCGCGCTGGTCCACAGCACCAGCTCTTCGGAAAAACGCGACAGGTGCATCATCGCGATGCTGGCGGCCGAGCAGAATTCGATGGCGAAGTCGCGATCGGAAACGTTGTCCAGCGAGTTGCCGCCCACGGCGTCGAAGCCCAGCAGTTGCGCGGTGTATTCGCGATCGATCGGGTAGGTGGTGCCGGCCAGCGCGGCGCTGCCCAGTGGCATGCGGTTGGTGCGCTTGCGGCAGTCGACCAGACGCTCGTAGTCGCGGCTGAGCATTTCGAACCACGCCAGCATGTGGTGGCCGAAGGTCACTGGCTGAGCAGTTTGCAGGTGAGTGAAGCCGGGCATGATGCTGGCGGCTTCGCGCTCGGCCTGCTCCAGCAGACCTTTTTGCAAGCGGGTGATTTCGGCCAGGATCAGGTCGATCTCGTCACGCAGCCACAGACGGATGTCGGTGGCGACCTGATCGTTGCGGCTGCGCCCGGTGTGCAGTTTCTTGCCGGTGATGCCGATGCGATCGGTCAGGCGTGCTTCGATGTTCATGTGCACGTCTTCAAGGTCGACGCGCCAGTCGAACTGGCCGGCTTCGATTTCGCCCTGAATGGTCTTCAGGCCGTCGATGATGCTGTCGCGCTCGGCATCGGTCAGCACGCCGACCTTGGCCAGCATGGTGGCGTGGGCGATCGAGCCCATGATGTCGTGGCGATACAGGCGCTGGTCGAAGGTGACGGAGGCGGTGAAGCGGGCGACGAAGGCGTCGACGGGTTCACTGAAGCGGCCGCCCCAGGACTGATTGGTCTTGTCAGTGCTCATGAATTCGCTCGTATCGGCTTGAAGAAAGAAGGCGTGAAACGCTGGCGCGAATAATAACAGGGTTGCCAATCCTGTCGCTGACACCGGTCGATACGTTTTTTTCTCATCTGCTCATTCATAGTCGGCGCCGTCTGTGGGGGATTTGCGCAAGGATATTTTTCGATTGAGCAATATCGGCCCGGCAAGCGTCTACAGTTGGACATAAGGGTCGGCGCGACTGCGGATCGCACAAAGGTCCGGACGCCGACTATAAGAAGAGGGGTGGGTGGTTTTGTCCTTTGGCATACCCCGTGAAAAACGCAGGAAACAGCGGGCTTTGAGCAGTACGACCCGGACACTGGCAAATATTGCTGGCCGACGTACGGCACTTTTTGGCGCTCGGGCTAGTCTTAGCGTGGATCGCGGTGACGGACGTCACTTCACCTGTCTACGCTATCCTTGTGCGAGACTCACGCAGGAATCCAGCGCAATATGAATGTCCTGATCGTTGATGACGAACCACTGGCTCGCGAGCGCCTAAGCCGAATGGTAAGCGAGCTCGAGGGTTATACAGTCCTGGAGCCCAGCGCCACGAATGGCGAAGAGGCGTTGGCGCTGATCGACAGCCACAAGCCGGATATCGTGCTGCTCGATATCCGCATGCCGGGCCTTGATGGCCTGCAGGTCGCTGCCCGTCTGTGCGAACGCGAAACGCCGCCGGCTGTGGTGTTTTGCACCGGCCCCGATGAATTTGCCGTGGAAGCCCTGCAGGCCAGCGCCGTGGGCTATGTGGTGAAACCCGTGCGAACCGAACATCTGCATGACGCCCTGAAACGGGCTGAACGTCCCAACCGGACGCAACTCTCGGCCCTGACCCGTCCCGCCGCCGAAAGCGGTAACGGCCCGCGCAGTCATATCAGCGCCCGCACCCGCAAAGGCATCGAGCTGATCCCGCTGGATCAGGTGGTCTATTTCATTGCCGATCACAAATACGTGACTTTGCGCCATGAGAGCGGCGAGGTGCTGCTGGACGAGCCGCTTAAGGCCCTCGAAGACGAATTCGGCGAGCGTTTCGTGCGCATCCACCGCAACGCGCTGGTCGCCCGCGACCGCATCGAGCGTCTGCAACGCACACCGCTGGGGCATTTCCAGCTGTTCCTCAAAGGCCTCAATGGTGATGCGCTGATTGTCAGCCGCCGGCATGTGGCCGGTGTGCGCAAGATGATGCAGGGCCTCTGACCCGGCCTTCGCGCACGGTTGCACTTTCTTCTGCCGGGCATTGCAGGCCAGGGAGGCCACGCCGTTTCTGATTCAAGTCAAAGTGGATTTGGCTGAGCTGTTATTATCCGCCGTATCTATTCAGTACGGATTGATCCATGTCCTCTCGCGAAATCCGCATCGCCACCCGTAAAAGTGCGCTGGCCCTCTGGCAGGCCGAATACGTCAAAGCCCGTCTGGAGGCGGCCCACCCGGGTCTGCTGGTGACACTGGTGCCCATGGTCAGTCGCGGCGACAAGCTGCTCGACTCGCCGCTGTCGAAAATCGGCGGCAAGGGCCTGTTCGTCAAGGAGCTGGAAACCGCGCTGCTGGAAAACGAAGCCGACATCGCCGTGCATTCGATGAAAGACGTGCCGATGGACTTCCCCGAAGGCCTTGGCCTGTTCTGTATCTGCGAACGCGAAGACCCGCGCGATGCTTTCGTTTCCAATACCTACGCCAGCCTCGATGCGCTGCCTGCCGGCGCCATCGTCGGCACCTCCAGCCTGCGGCGTCAGGCGCAACTGCTGACCCGTCGTCCTGATCTGGAAATCCGCTTCCTGCGCGGTAACGTCAACACTCGTCTGGCCAAGCTCGATGCCGGCGAGTACGACGCGATCATCCTCGCGGCGGCCGGCCTGATCCGCCTCGGTTTCGAAGAGCGCATCACTTCTGCGATCAGCGTCGACGACAGTCTGCCGGCCGGTGGCCAAGGCGCTGTCGGCATCGAATGCCGCAGTGCCGACACGCAAATCCACGCCTTGCTCGCACCGTTGCATCACGCCGATACCGCTTCGCGCGTGACCGCTGAACGTGCCCTCAACAAACACTTGAATGGCGGCTGCCAGGTGCCGATCGCCTGCTACGCCGTGCTCGAAGGTGAACAGCTATGGTTGCGTGGTCTGGTGGGCGAGCCGAGCGGTGGCAAGCTGCTCAGCGCCGAAGCGCGTGCGCCGCGTGCCAATGCCGAAGCGTTGGGCGTGCAGGTCGCTGAAGCGTTGCTCAGTCAGGGTGCCGACGACATTCTCAAAGCGGTGTATGGCGAGGCAGGTCACGAGTGACTGGCTGGCGCCTACTGCTGACGCGCCCTGCAGATGACTGCGCGGCGCTGGCCGCGGTGTTGGCCGGGCAGGGGATTTTCAGCAGTTGCCTGCCGCTTCTGGACATAGCGCCGCTGCCGGTCTCTGACAAGATACGTCAGGTGCTGGCGCAGCTGCCGGGTTGCAGCGCGGTCATCGTGGTCAGCAAGCCGGCGGCGCGGATTGCGCTTGATCTGCTGGACGCTCATGGGCTTCAGTCGCTGTCGATGCCGTGGTTCAGCGTCGGTGCAGCGACCGCGCAGATTCTTCGCGATCATGGTCTCGACGTACACTTTCCCGCCGACGGCGATGACAGTGAAGCCCTGCTGCAATTGCCGCGTCTGCGCGAGGCGGTCACAGGGCCCGGCGCGCAGGTGCTGATCCTGCGTGGCGAGGGTGGTCGCGAGCTGCTCGCCGAGCGCCTGCGCGCGCTTGGTGCTAGTGTCGAGTATCTGGAGTTGTATCGGCGTGACCTGCCGGCCTACCCGCCGCAAGAGCTGCCCCGGCGCATCGCAGCGGAACGCTTGAACGGGCTGGTGGTCAGCAGTGGACAGGGTTTCGAGCACTTGCGCCAGATGGCCGGCGATGCCTGGCCGTCAATTGCGCAGTTGCCGTTGTTTGTGCCAAGCCCAAGGGTCGCCGAGCTGGCACGTGCCGCCGGGGCCCGAACAGTTGTGGATTGCCGCGGCGCGAGTGCCGCGGCTTTGCTGACGGCGTTACGGGAGCATCCCGTGCCCGTTCTCTAATGCAAAGGATGGATACGTGAGCGAAACAGCCTTGCCTAAAGATGATGTCCAGCCTGTGATCGATGCCCAGGTTGAAACTCCACCGCCGGCCAAAGAGCCGCGCCGGGGCAACGGACTGGCCATTGTCGCCCTGTTGCTCGGCGCTGCCGGCGTGGCGATCGGTGGCTGGGGTGTCTGGCAGGTGCGTCACCTGCAGAGCAACACCGCACAACAGTCAGGCCAGGTGCAGGCACTGAACGATCAGGCGCAGAGCCTCAAGCTCAACGAACAGCGCCTGACCGAGCGCCTCGCGCAATTGCCCGGTGCCGATGAACTCGCCGAACGTCAGCGTCTGGTGACGCAACTGCAGGGGGATCAGCAGCGTCTCAACCAGCGTCTGGAAACCGTCCTCGGTGCCAGCCGCAAGGACTGGCGTCTGGCCGAGGCCGAGCATCTGCTGCGTCTGGCCAGCCTGCGTCTGTCGGCCTTGCAGGACATCAGCAGCGCCCAGGCGCTGGTGCAGGGTGCCGACGAAATTCTGCGTGAGCAGAACGATCCCGGCTCGTTCGCCGCCCGCGAGCAAGTGGCGAAAACCCTCGTCGCGCTGCGCAGCACCGAGCAGCCGGATCGCACCGGTCTGTTCCTGCGCATTGGTGCCTTGCGTGATCAGGTCATCGAACTGACCGAGCTGGCGCCTGAGTACAAGGATCGCGGCGAATCGCTGCTGGGCCTGACCGCTGACGGCGATGGCGCCAGTCGCTGGGCGCAGTGGTGGGATCAGGTGTCGCGTTACATCCGCATCGATTTCAATGCCGACAAGAACGTGAAGCCACTGCTGGCCGGGCAAAGTCTGAGCCAGGTGCGCCTTGCCCTGAGTCTCGCGCTGGAGCAAGCGCAATGGGCGGCGCTCAATGGCCAGGCACCGGTCTACACCCAGGCACTGACCGAAGCGCGGGATGTGCTCACGGGCAATTTCAACCCGGACAATCCGCAGAGCAAAATCATGCTCGAACAGGTTGTCGAGTTGAGCAAGCAACCGGTCACGGTCAAGACGCCGGACCTGACCGGCACGCTGAGTGCGGTGCAGGCTTATCTGGAGCGACGTAACGTCAACGCTGAGGAGTCGGTCAAACCGTTCGCCAAACCTGCCGCCAACACCGCGCAGGAGGCCACGCCATGAAACGCCTGTATGTGATCGTGTTTCTGGTGATCGCGGCGACGGCGGCACTGGGCCTGGCGATTGCCGAGCACTCCGGGTACGTGTTGATTGCCTACAAGAGCTTCCGCTACGAGGCCAGTCTGTGGGCCACGCTGGGCCTGATCGCGGTGTTGTGGCTGCTGATCTGGGGGATCAAGGCCTTGGTCGAGCTGGTCATGGCCTCCAGTGGCGTGGTCAATCCGTGGTCGCGCCGCAACCGCAGCCGGCGGGTGCAGGTGGCCATCGAACACGGGCAGCTGGATCTGGCCGAAGGTCGCTGGGCCAGCGCGCAACGTCATCTGTCTCGCGCAGCCGAGGCCGAGCGCCAGCCGCTGTTGTATTACCTCGGCGCGGCACGCGCGGCCAACGAACAAGGCAAGTACGAAGAGTGTGATCAGTTGCTTGAACGTGCGCTGGAGCGCCAGCCGCAGGCCGAATTGGCGATTGCCTTGAGTCATGCGCAGTTGCAGACCGATCGTGGTGATACCGACGGCGCCCTGGTGACCCTACAGGCGATGCACGAGCGACATCCGCATAACGTGCAGACCTTGCGACAGTTGCAGCGTCTGCATCAGCAGCGCGGCGACTGGTCGGCGGTGATTCGCCTGTTGCCGGAACTGCGCAAGGACAAGGTGCTGCCGCCGGCCGAACTGGCTGAACTGGAACGTCGTGCCTGGGGCAACAACCTGTCTCTGGCAGCGCATCGGGACGAGGACGGCAAGGTCGGTCTGCAGTCACTCACCCGTGCCTGGGAGCAGTTGACTTCCGCACAGCGTCAGGAGCCGGCGCTGGTGCTGGCATACGCCGAGCAATTGCGTCAGTTGGGTGCTCAGGTCGAAGCTGAAGAAATCCTGCGCAGTGCCCTCAAGCGCAAGTACGACAGCCATCTCGCGCGTCTGTATGGCTTGGTGCGCGGCAGCGATCCGGCGCGCCAGTTGCAGACCGCCGAAGGTTGGCTCAAGGAACATCCTGCTGACCCGAGCCTGTTGCTGACCCTCGGTCGTCTCTGTCTGCAAGCCAGCTTGTGGGGCAAGGCACGGGATTACCTGGAAAGCAGTCTGCGAGTGCAGCGTAACCCTGAAGCCTGCGCCGAGCTGGCACGTCTGCTTGCGCAACTGGGTGACACCGAGCGCAGTAACCAGCTGTTCCAGGAGGGTCTCGGATTGCTGGATGAGCGTCTGCTGGCTGCGCCGTTGCCGGTGCCGGTTCACGCCTGATATCGCGAGGGAGCATGCTCCCTCGTTAACGTTCAGTGAGCGAAAAATTACTTGTGGCGGGCGTCCTGGGCAAAGTCCTACAACGGACTACACCTATTCCTCTCGCACCTGTCGGGTTTTCCCTACACTTCTGGTGAACTGTCGCCAAGGCCCCGCCTTGAAAGGCTGACAAGCTTTCCTCTACCGTAACTGCCTGTCTCCACTGTTACGGAAAAGCCATGTCGTTGGCCTGTTCACGCTCCTTGTTTTTCACGGCTTTCACTGCAGGGGCCATGGCCCTGGGAGCTTCCTATTATCTCGAGTATGCGGTCGGGCTGACGCCCTGCAGCCTGTGCCTGGCGCAAAGGTTTTTCATGGCGTTGCTGACGTTCTGTTGCGGGTTGGCGGCGGTCCACGGCCCACGGCGTGTCGGCCTGTCGCTGTACTGGGTCGCCGCGCTTGGCCTGAGCCTGGGCGGGACGACGGCGGCCTGGCGGCAGGTGTTGTTGCAGAGTGACCCGCTGATGCAGATGACGCGTTGCGCGCCTGATGCCGAAGCGTTGTTCAGCAACCTGCCGTGGTTGTGTGCAACGTTGCGGATGTTTAGGGGCGGTGTAGATTGCGCAGAAATCTCCTGGACGCTGTTCGATTTGAGCATCCCGGAATGGAGCCTGCTGTTCTTTGTGGCGATGTCGATCCTGGCGGTCTATCAATTGCTGCGGCTGGTCTGGAGCGCTCTGCAGCGACCGCTCAGCGGCGAAGCGTCGCACCGCACGCTGGTCAGGGATTAAACACTTGTATGAACTTTATCTCCTGCGTACCTTGAAGCCATAGGCGTGCGGGCATAATCTGGCCCGCACGTGTCATTGGATTTATGTTGCTCGATGACGCTCTGCCCGGTCGGCCCCCAAGCGATAACAGCCAGAAGAGGGGCGCGGGTGTAGAGCAGCATGACCCACAAGGGAAGAGAGATCGCCATGCTCGAAAGTTGTCAGAATGCTCAGGAACGCTGGGGTGGAGTTCATCTGCTGATCGACCGCTGGTTGCAGGAGCGTGAAGATCTGATCGGTGCCTACGACAAGTTGGGTGACAAACCACAGGCTCTGTCCGAGAACCGTAAACCCTTGCTGGAATTCTGCGGCGTGCTGGTCGATTACGTGTCGGCCGGGCACTTCGAGATCTACGAACAGCTGACCGGTGAAGCCAAGGCCTTCAACGACAAGCGCGGCCTCGAACTCGCCGAAACCCTCTATCCGCGCATCGACGTCATCACCGAAAAACTCCTCGCCTTCAACGACCTTTGTGATGAGGGGAAATGCGTCGCCGAGAAGTTCAAGGAGCTCGGTGGCCTGCTGCACGAACGCTTCGAACTGGAAGACTGCCTGATTGAAGTGCTGCACACGGCACACAAGCAGGAAGATCCGGTTCAGGCTTGATTCGTTTCTCGCCGACATGAAAAAAACGCGGTGCGCCGAAAGCGCACCGCGTTTTTTCATGCCTGCGCGTCGGCTGCGCTCAGCTCGTTGCGCCGCGCAACTCGACTTCAAATACCAGCGGTGTAAACGGCGCAATCAGATCGCCCGCACCGTCAGCGCCGTAGGCCTGATCCGATGGAATCACCAGTCGCCACTTGGCACCCACCGGCATGTTCTGCAGCGCGGAACGCCAGCCGGCTATCACGCTGTCGAGGCTGAACCATTGCGGCTGAGTGTTCTGGTCGAACACCGTGCCATCCGGCAGCCGACCGACATACAGCACCTGGACTTTTCCATCGGGGCCGGCCTTGGCACCGGTGCCCGGTGTCAGCTCGGTCAGCAGGATGCCGTCAGCCAGTTGCTTCACGCCCGGTTTGGCTTTTTCGGCGGTGAGAAAACGTTGTTCGTTTTCCATCGCGGCGTCGCTCGACGGCAGCGATGAGTGCTCGGCGTTTTGCGATTCATGATCGGCGAGGATCTGCTCGATCCGTGCTTTGCTCAGTGCCAATGGCTTGCCTTGATAGGCCTGCTGCAAACCATCGACCAGTGCCTGAATCTGCAGTTGCGGCACCTCTTGGCGCAGCCGCTCACCGAGGCTGGCGCCGAGGCTGTAGGCCAGATCGTGAGCGTCGTTCGCGGTGGTTTTTTCGTCGGCGTGTGCCGCTGAAAAAATCATGCAGAGGGATAAAAAAAGGTAGCGCGACATGAGCTCTCTCCGTCCTGAATTGCGGTGGATTATGCCAGCGCGAAGGTCTGCAACGGTGAACTGCTTTTGTCTTTGTGCAGAACATTTTCGCTTCGTTGCAACGCAACGGTTTCGTTACTGTCAAGATGACCTAGCGGCGGTAACTGCAGAGGTCTAGTATGAGCCGCACTCACGTCAGCCAGGAGGTAAACCATGTCGGCCACCAAGAAGCCTGTAAACACTCCGTTGCACTTACTCCAACAACTCTCGGGCAGCCTGCTCGAGCATTTGGAAAACGCTTGCTCCCAAGCCTTGGCTGATGCTGAAAAACTGCTCGCCAAACTGGAAAAGCAACGCGGCAAGGCGCAAGAAAAACTGCACAAGTCCCGCACCAAATTGCAGGACGCCGCTGCTGCCGGTAAAGCCAAGGCACAGAACAAGGCCAAGGCTGCCGTCAAAGAACTTGAAGACCTGCTCGATGCGTTGAAGGATCGTCAGTCCGACACTCGCGGCTACATTCTGCAACTCAAGCGCGATGCCCAGGAAAGCCTGAAACTGGCCCAGGGTGTCGGCCGGGTGCAAGAGGCCGCCGGCAAGGCGCTGTCCTCCCGCGCCGCCAAACCAGCAGCAGCGCCTGCGAAAAAAGCGGCAGCCAAACCTGCTGCGGCGAAAGCCCCGGCGAAAACTGCTGCGGCCAAACCAGCGGCAAAACCTGCAGCCAAGGCACCGGCTAAAACCGCCGCCAAACCTGCTGCCAAAACCGCAGTGAAAAAACCGGCTGCGGCGAGCGCTGCGAAACCGGCCGCACGTACTGCCGCTGCCAAACCTGCTGCGGCAAAACCGGCTGCCAAGCCAGCAGCAAAACCTGCTGCGCGCAAAGTCGCTCCGGCAAAAACCGCTGCTGCTAAACCAGCTGCCAAAGTAGCGGTAAAACCGGCTGCCAAACCTGCCGCGAAAACCGCTGCGGCAAAACCGGCAGTCAAGACTGCGGCCAAACCGGTCGCGGCAAAACCTGCTGCCAAGGTTGCTGCCAAACCAGCGGCCAAGCCTGCCGCTAAAACCGCTGCCAAACCTGCAGCAGCAAAACCTGCGACCGCTGCAGCCAAGCCTGCCGCCAAACCAGTAGCCGCAAAGCCAGCCGCTAAACCAGCCGCCAAGCCAGCTGCCAAACCTGCCGCGAAAAAACCGGCCGTTGCCAAACCAGCTGCCGCCAAGCCGGCGACTGCACCTGCCGCCAAGCCAGCCGCTCCGGCGCCGGCCGCCGCCGCGCCTGCTCCAGCCGCTTCCACCTCGACCACCACGACTGCGCCAACGCCAGCCGCCGCGTCGAGCGCCAGCAGCAACCCGACCAGCGCTTCCTAAGTGCCGGTTGCCGCGACGCGCAGCACTTGCAGCGCGTCGCGGTTCGGGCTGGCGGCCGATCCCGTCAGACTCTCCAGCCACTCCCCCGACGCTGATGCGTCATCGCGCGGCCAATCCTGCGCAACCTGTTCCAGTTGCCACAGCAGATGCCGTTCGGCTTCCAGCTCCAATGCTTTCATTTGTTCTCGCAGACCCTTGAGTACCGGATCTTCCTCGGCCAGGGTTTTCCATTGAGTGCGCAATGCACGCAGTGGCTGCACCACCTCCGCATCCCAAGGCCCCACCAGCGTTTTCAACTGCTCCAGGCGTTGTTCGTCGCAGGCCGCGCCACGTTGTTCCAACCACAGACCGCACAGCAGCAGGCAGACATTGGCCCCCGCCGCTTGCAGTTGCAGGCAGGCAGGTTCCACGCCCGGTCGGGCGTAGATGGCAAGGGAAAAGCTCCACAGGTCAGAGGACATCGTGCTACTCGCGCCAGTTGTGAGCGAAGCTGGTAGACTCCGCCGCCATTATGATCCGACTTCAGAACCTGACTTTACAGCGTGGCCCGCAACGTCTGCTAGAAGACGCCGAGCTGACCCTGCACGCCGGCCACAAAGCCGGCCTCATCGGTGCCAACGGCGCCGGCAAATCCAGCCTGTTTGCCTTGCTGCGCGGCGAGTTGCACCCGGACTCGGGCGATTGCCTGCTGCCGGCCGACTGGCGAATCGCGCACATGCGCCAGGAGGTCGACACCCTCGAACGCCTGGCGGTCGACTATGTGCTCGATGGCGACCTGCGTCTACGTGAGGTGCAACGTGACCTCGCCGTCGCCGAAGCGGCCCACGATGGTACGGCTCTGGCCCGCCTGCACGCCGAGCTCGACAGCGCCGACGGTTATACCGCCGATGCGCGGGCACGCAAGTTGCTGGCCGGCCTCGGCTTCACCAACGAGCAGATGGACCGTCAGGTAGGAGATTTCTCCGGTGGCTGGCGGATGCGTCTGAACCTGGCGCAGGCCTTGATGTGTCCGTCGGACCTGTTGCTGCTCGACGAACCGACCAACCACCTGGATCTCGACGCGATCATCTGGCTCGAAGAGTGGCTGAAAAGCTACCCGGGCACCCTGCTGCTGATTTCCCACGACCGCGACTTCCTCGATGAAGTGGTCGATCACGTGGCCCATGTCGATCAGCGCAAACTGACCCTGTACCGTGGCGGCTACACTGCGTTCGAACGTGCCCGTGCCGAACGTCTGGCCCAGCAGCAACAGGCCTACGAGAAGCAGCAGGCGCAACGTGCGCACATGGAAAGCTACATCGCCCGCTTCAAGGCCCAGGCCACCAAGGCCCGTCAGGCGCAGAGCCGGATCAAGGCCCTGGAGCGCATGGAAGAGCTGTCGGCGGCCCACGTCGATTCGCCGTTCGACTTCGTGTTCCGCGAGTCGACCAAGATCTCCAGTCCACTGATCGACCTGTCCGATGCGCGCCTGGGTTACGGCGACAAAACCATCCTGGAGAAGGTCAAGCTGCAACTGACCCCGGGTGCGCGGATCGGTCTGCTCGGGCCGAACGGTGCCGGTAAATCGACCCTGATCAAGAACCTCGCCGGCGAGCTTGAACCGCTGGCCGGGCGCCTGACCCGTGGCGAAAACACCGTGGTTGGCTATTTCGCCCAGCATCAGCTCGACTCGCTGGATGCCAAGGCCAGCCCGCTGCTGCACTTGCAGCGTCTGGCGCCGACCGAACGCGAGCAGACCCTGCGCGACTTCCTCGGCGGTTTCGATTTCCGTGGCGCACGCATTGACGAGCCAGTGCTGAATTTCTCCGGTGGCGAGAAAGCGCGTCTGGCGCTGGCATTGATCGCCTGGGAACGGCCGAACCTGTTGCTGCTCGACGAACCGACCAACCACCTCGATCTGGAAATGCGCCTGGCGCTGACCATGGCGCTGCAGGAATTCAGCGGCGCGGTATTGGTGGTGTCTCACGATCGGCACTTGCTCAAGAGCACCACCGACAACTTCTACCTGGTCGCGGACGGCAAGGTAGAAGAGTTCGATGGCGACCTCGAAGACTACGCGCGCTGGCTGGTGGAATACCGTCAACGCAATGCGCCGGTCAGCAACACCCCGGTGAACCCGGACAAGACCGACAAAAAGGCCCAGCGCCAGGCCGCTGCTGCATTGCGTCAGCAACTGGCACCGCACAAGCGTGAAGCCGACAAGCTCGAAGCCGAACTGGGCAAGCTCCACGAAAAACTCGCCAAGGTCGATGCCAGCCTCGGCGACAGCGACATCTACGAGCCGGCGCGCAAGAACGAGTTGCGTGATCTGCTGGCAGAGCAGGCCAAGCTGAAAGTGCGCGAAGCCGAGCTGGAAGAAGCGTGGATGGAGGCACTCGAAACCCTGGAAAGCATGCAGGCGGAGCTGGAGGCGCTGTCCTGATGGAAGCGTTCAAGCTGCCGCTGCCGGCGGTGTGGGTCGAACCGATCTGGCTCGGCGTGCAGATTCTGCTGATCCTGCTGGCCGGCTACTTCGCTCAACGTGTCGTCGCTCGATTCCTCACCCGCCTGGGCGAGCGCTATCCGTTTCCGCCGCAGTTGCTGATGCCCCTGCGTGGCGTATTGCGCTGGCTGATCATGGGCAGCGCGGTGATTTTTGTGCTGGAGCGCCTCGGCGTATCGGCCACGGTGTTGTGGACGGCGCTGTCGGGTTTCGTCGCGGTGGCGGCGGTGGCGTTCTTCGCCATGTGGAGTGTGCTGTCGAACCTGCTTTGCGCGATCCTGATCTTCACCGTCGGCCCGTTCCGCCTCGGCGATGTGGTCGAGCTGGTGGACACCACCGACAAGCCGGGTGTCAAAGGCCGGGTGGTGGCGATCAATCTGCTCTACACCACGTTGATCGAAGCAGAGGAACTGGGGACTGGCAGCGCCATGGTGCAAGTGCCGAACAGCCTGTTCTTCCAGCGTTCGGTGCGGCGCTGGCGCGGGAGTGATGTGTTTCCTTCGAGCGGTTTCGAGAAGTAGTCTTCGGGCGTCTGATCTGACGCCCTCGCGAGCAAGCCCGCTCCCAGATTGGATCTGTGATCGACACAAATCCAACGTGGGAGCTGGCTTGCTCGCGAAGAGGCCCTCAGCCGCGCCCGAACCCTCCAGCAAAAATCGGTAGTCATCCGCGCCAAAGCGCATTAGCTTTGACGTCTGTCACGATTCAGAGTCGAGGTGTGCGATGGAGCTTCAAACATGGCTGGCATTCTTTGCCGCCTGCTGGGTGATCAGTCTGTCCCCGGGTGCTGGCGCCATTGCGTCGATGTCCAGCGGTCTGCAATACGGTTTCTGGCGCGGTTACTGGAACGCCCTCGGCCTGCAGATCGGCCTGGCGGTGCAGATTGCGATTGTCGGCGCCGGTGTCGGCGCGATCCTGACCGCCTCGGCCACCGCATTCCACGCGATCAAATGGTTCGGTGTGGCCTATCTGGTCTATCTGGCGATCAAGCAATGGCGTGCGCTGCCCATGGACATGAGCGATGACGCGGCGGTACGGCCGATCGGCAAACCTCTGGCGCTGGTGTTTCGCGGCTTCCTGGTCAACATCAGCAACCCCAAGGCACTGGTGTTCATGCTGGCGGTGCTGCCGCAGTTCATCAATCCTCACGCACCGTTGCTGATTCAGTATGTGGTGATCGGTGCGACCATGATCTGCGTGGATCTGATTGTCATGGCCGGCTACACCGGGCTGGCGTCGAAGGTGCTGCGCCTGTTGCGTACACCGCAGCAGCAGAAACGCATGAACCGCACGTTTGCCGGGCTGTTCATTGGCGCGGCGGCATTCATGGCGACGTTGCGAAAAGCGGCGGTGTAAAACCTGCCGGCACAAAAAAGGCGACCTCTTGAGGTCGCCTTTTTATTCCTGCTGATTTCTCCAGTGAACGCCGTTGTAGCGAGGGGATTCATCCCCGATGGGGCGCGAAGCGGCCCCGCTCTTGACCTGACAAGAAGGGGCCTGCTGCGCAGTCCATCGGGGATGAATCCCCTCACCACAGAGTTATTCACTCAGCCGGTCAGTGCAAAATCACCGGCGCGGTATCACGCGGCAGATTGTTGCGCTGCTGCGCCTCACGCGGCTGCTCGTAACCGCCGCCACCGAGCTGCATGCTCAGTTGCCCGGCCACATCCTCACCCAGCGCTTTCGACACTTCACGTACCACCCGTGGGCGGTTCAGCGAGATCTTGATGTCGCGGCCGTTCACCAGTTTGGTGTCCTGCGCTTCGCCCATCGCCGTGAAGGCCGAGGTGATCTCGTAGGTCTTGGTGTTGATCAGGCTGAAATCGGCCACCAGCGTCAGGCCCAGCACCGCCGAATAGCTGTCGGTGTGCGCCAGCTCGTTCATGTCCTGGGTGAAGTCGATGTCCGACACGGTGCCGAACAGCACGTAGTCGGCACCCTTGAAGTTGCCGGCCTTGATGCGCTTGATCACATCGTAGACGTCACCCTTGGACGAGGCGGTGTACGGCGTGCCCTGCACCAGCTGGAACATCCCGGTGCGGAGGATTTCACCTTTGATGTCGCCGGTGAATTTACGCAGTTCACCCTGTTCGATGTAGCTGGTGGTCGCTTCCAGCTCGTTGTAGTTCGACGAACCACTGGAGCTGTAGTAACCCTCGCGGTAATTGTTCTGCGCCGAAACGATGTGAATGTACTGCTCCACACGCTCCTGATACGCCAGATCCGTTACCGCGACTTTCGGGGCCGCTTGCACGCTGAACGCGCAAGCCAGGGCCATCATGCCAATCCATGCGCGCATTGCTTAACGCTCCGTGGTTTTGCGGATCTCTTTTTCGTCCATCCACTCGGCCAGACCGCTTTCGACGTCGATCAGTTGCAGGCTGAATTTGTAGAAGACGTCCTTGTAGTCGCTGCTGCGTTTGACGATCGAGCTGATCGAGCCTTCCAGACGGTATTTGGCGGCGATCATGTTGCCAGTCTTGGCCACGGTGCTCTTCTTGTACAGACCGCTCTGGTTTTGCAGCTTGAGCTGATCGACCTGGCTCTGCATCGCGGTGTTGTCGCTGGCGAAACGGGCGGTGCCGGACTTCATCAGCTGAGTCTTGATGCTGGTGGTGATTTCGCGGGTATCGATGTATTCGCTGGTCTTGTTCTTCACGTCGTAGACCTGCACCACTGGGCGGCCCTGCAGAATGCCGGACTGGGCCAGCGAGCGGGTCATCGATTCGGCGATCATTTGCAGGTCGGTCGAACCGAATTCGTTGGTCACGGTTTCAACCGCTTTGGTGTCGCCGTAGCTGATGTTTTTGCTGCCCAGGGTCGGCGAGGTGTTGGCGCAACCGGAAGCCAGCAGGGCGAGGACAGCGATCAGGGAAAAGCGTGCAAACATGGGAATGCTCTCTAAAACAGGAATAGGGTGGCGGACTTAAGGCGTCTTGAGTTCGAGACGGAAATCCACGGCTTTCGGGGTCGGGGCGATGCCCTGGATGAAGCTGGTCTGAGCGCCGTACATCATCTGGCTCTTCCAGACTTCTTCCTCGGCGATCGGGAAACCTTCCGCACCGAGCCAGGCGAAGCGGTAGTAGAACGTCTTGTTGCTGTTGAGGGTGTTGGTCAACTGCACATTGACGGTCATGAAGCCGTTCTCTCGGGCGACGCGCATGGCGCCGACCGCGATGTGTTTCTGCGGGCCCATGGCCACGACCTTGCTCGCGGCGCTGCCCGGCTCAGGGGGTGGCGGGGTGGCGCAGCCGCTGGCCAGCACGGCGAGGGCGGCGATGGCGATGAGTTTCAAGCGCATGCAAAGACTCCGTTCTTAAGGTTGTTTGAGGCTGGCGACGTTGGTCGCACCGGCGCTCGGGATGACGTGGGCGGCGACGCCACCGGCAAACACCTGATTGCCCACGGCACGCAGGCTGATCACTTGATAACGCTGATCGACGGTGACTTTGACCAGCGAACCGCCGACGGCGCTCGGCAGGCTGACCTGGTGCTCGCCTTTCTTCAAGCGCAGACGCACCACTTGGGTGTTGTCCGGCAGGGTGCGCCACGTACGGGTATCGGCACCTTCCAGCACAGCTGAAGAAATACCCACGGCCAGACCGGCCAGCGGGTTGGTTTCGTTGATCTTCTTCTGCGCCACACCTTTGGTGATTGCGCGCACGGTGGTGCGCAAAATGATCCCCGGCATGTCATCGCGCAGGGCGCGGCGGGACATGGCGGTGGTGCTGTTGAGGGCAGTCAGGTTGACTTGCTGGCCATCGACGCCAATCTGCGTGAATGGTGCGGTAGAGGTGTCAGGCTTGATGATCGGGAACGACAGCGGGGTGATCACCACGTTGTTGGAGATCGGCAATGGCAGCGGCACGCGGATCGAATCACGCGAGGGTGCCAGACCACTTTGCACCACGATCAGGATGTCGCTGTCGTCGCTCTTGGTCGGCTTGTCGAGATTGACCAGCGCCTGCTCCAGCAGCGGGGTGTTCGGGCGCAGTTCGGCCGCCTTGCGATAGCCCGGCGCAGCCAGGTCTTTCTCGCCCAGGGCTTCGTAGACGAAACCGGCCAGGTAATGACTGAACGCACTCTGGTAGCTGTTTTTCAGGCTGACCACTTCCGGCGCGTCGAGGCTGGCAACCGGGTAGCCTTGCAGATCCTTGTACTGAGTCTTGATGCCTTCTTTCTCGGCCTCTTCCTCACTCTTGAGGTATTCCTTGTCGCGCAGGTCGGCGATCACCGCTTCACGTTCGTGAGTCTTCTTGATCGCGGTGCGGGCGCCGTCGAAGTCATTGACCGCCAGCAGGTTGAGGGCCATCTGCGTGGTCAACATGACTTTTTCGTAGTCGTAGCCTTCGTAGCGACGCACCTTGTCGTTGACCAGGAAGCTGCCGAACTGAGCCAGGTATTTACCGGTGTCGAGCTTGACCGAATCTTCCCACTGGCCAACCACCTGATCGGCGCTGGTCCAGGCGTTCTGGCTGCCGGACAGGTCGCCCTTGGCGCGCAGCAACTCACCTTTCTCGAAGTAATAGAGCAGGTCTTTGTCCGGACCGGTGTTGTTCTTTTCCAGCAGGCTCAGCGCGGCGTCGACGTTGCCGGTGGCCAGTTGCTGGTTGGTCTGGGCCAGTTCCGAATCGTAGTTGCGAAACGCTGAACAGCCGGACAGCAGAGTAACCGCGCTGAGCGCGATCAAGGTGGGAGTGCGCAATGCCATGGGGGTACTTCTTCCCTGAGCTAGTAACTGCATCAGCCGCCGGTGCTGGTCGGGCTGGTGTGACCCATCGACAGTGGCGCTGGCCTCCTGCCAATTCCTCATAACCAGAGGAGCTTTTATGCCGCATCGCGATAGCGCGGGCGCGGCATTATAAGCGGCCGATGCTGGCCATGTAATAGCTTTTTAATCGCACTTGTTAGTTTGGTGCCATTACTCCTCTGCATTATCTGACACCTTTCGTTCATGGCGTTTCGGGCAGGACCAATGCGGATCCGACGTAATAGTTCTGGCCCATGAATACCCGCAGGTTGAACACTTGATGGCTGTGGTCGACGCGTACCGTGAACCCGTCTTCTGCACGAAAATACGGAAAGCGCACGCGGTGCAGGCCTTTTTTCAGGCGCAGACGGGCGACCAGGGTTTTGTCCGGCAGCGTGCGCCAGGTTCGGGTGTCAGCCTCTTCAAAAGGATCAGGATCGGTCACCACCAACGACGCCTTGGACGGATCGCGCTCGTTCATTTGCGCCTGGCTGATGGCGGCCATGTTGGCGCGGAACATGGCGCGGGAAATGATCGCCGGCATGTCATCGCGCAAGGTGCGCATGGCCATGTCCGTGACGCTGTTGATCATCGTCAGCGGGTATTGTTTACCATCCACGAGCACGCTTGGAACCGGAGGTGTGAGAGTGTCGGGCACCATCACCGGGAACGAAATCGGGGCGATAATCGTCAGGTTTTCGTTCAGCCGTACCGGGATCGGCACTTGCACCGAACTGCGTGCCGGGGCGAAGCCGGCCTGGACCACGATCAGAATCTCGCTTTCATCGCCTGTCGGCCCGGGTTTGTCCAGATTGCGCAGAGCGTTTTCGAGAAACCGCAGGCCCGGGCGCAATTCGATCGCCTGTCGATAGCCGGGTGCCGCGAGCGTACGCTCGCCCAAGGCTTCATAGGTGAAGCCTGCCAGATAATGACTGAACGCACTCTGGTAGCCATTCTTCAGCGCGATGACTTGCGGAGCGTCGAGGATGGTCACCGGATAGCCTTGCAAATCTTTGTAATGCAGCCTGATCCCTTGGCTTTTGGCTTGCTCTTCAGCTTCTTCGTATTGCCTTTCGCGCTGGCGGGCGATCAGGGTTTCGCGCTCGTGGGTTTTCTTGATGTCGGCCCGGGCACCGTCGAAATCGTTTTCCGCCAGTTGGTTGAGCGCCATCTCGGTGGTCAGCATGACTTTTTCGTAGTCGTAACCCTCGTAGCGCAGCAGCTTGTCGTTGACCAGCATCGTGCCCATTTCGTTGCCGAAGCGGGTCAGCAACTTCATGCCTGCGGAGGGCACGGCTTCTTCGCGCTGAAAAATCATCCGGTCAGCACTGCGCCACGCTTCCTGGCTTTTTGGCAGGTTGGTGCCGGCGCTGAGGATCGCGCCGCGTTCCATGAAATACAGCAGATCCTTGTCTTCCCAAGGATTGTGCAGCTCCATCAGATAAAGCGCTTCGTTGAGATTGCCCTGCGCCATCTGATCGATGGTCTGCTGCATTTCCTGATCGTAATTGCGGTAAGCGGCGCACCCACTCAGTTGCATGATGAGGCTAAGCAGCAGGTAGAGCGGCAGGCAATGGCGCATGGAGACGGGTTCTTCCTTGAACGGCAAAAGCACGGAGGTGACGCATTATAGGGGCGCTTTGCTGCTGCCGGGTGGACAAGGATTGCGCTAGGCTTGCGCGCTCAGCGCTCAACAGATCCGGGGCTTTAATGAATCAACTGCAAGCCATGCGCGCGTTTCGTTGCATCGTCGAGTGTCGCGGGTTCAGCGCCGCTGCCGAGCGCCTCGACACCACTCACTCGACCATCTCCCGGCAGTTGCAGCAACTGGAAAGCGAGCTGGGCACGCGGCTGATCAATCGCAACACCCGAGGTTTCAGCCTGACCACGGCAGGGCAGCAGTATTACGCGGCGTGCGTGGACATTCTCGATCGCCTCGATCAAGCCGCACTGGCGGTGGGGCAGGCACATGAAAGCCCCAGCGGTGTGCTGCGCATCAGTGCACCGATGGTCATCGGTACGCTGGAGCTGGCGAGCTGGTTGCCGGCGTTTCAGCAGCGCTATCCCGAGATTGAAGTGGACCTGTCCTGCGATGACCGTTTCGTCGATCTGATCGCCGAGGGTTTCGATGTGGCCCTGCGTATCTGCGGGCCGTTGGCCGATTCATCCATAGTGGCGCGGTTGCTGACTGTCTCGGACATGTTGCTGGTGGCTTCGCCTGTGTATGTGGCGCGCAATGGTCTGGTGCGCCAGGTGCGCGAACTCGCCGAGCAGCAGTTACTGGCGTTTGCCGGTGGCAGTGACTGGGTGCTGACCGATACGCGTGGACTCACCACCAGCGTGCGCGTGCAGGGCCGGTTCAAGGCCGATTCGATCAGTTCGCTGCACGCCGCCGCGTTGGCCGGGGTTGGTATCGCCGCGTTCACCCGGGCCACAGTGCAGGACGATCTGTTCAGCGGCCGGCTGGTACAAATCCTGCCCAACTACAGCCTTGGGCGGCGACACTATTACGCGCTCTATCCGCATGCCCGGCACGTCGCACTGAAGGTACAGGTGTTCGTCGAATTCATGCTGGAGCATTACCGCAACACACCCGTCGCGCTGCGTTAAAACGCCACGAGACATCGACAGAGCTTGAGTGAAAAGCGTTCGAAGTGAACAATATGTAACTTCGCATTTCCATTTGAGACTCATTCATGACTGCCGCGTCCCGATTCCTGGCCTGGCTGGTGTTCCCTCTGTTGGCCTTGAGCAGTTCCAGCCTGCTGGCCGACACCGTGGAAGGCGCCCCGCAGGCGCTGCACCTGCTCGATTACATCAGCGCCGACTACCCGCCGACGGTCGAGGCGGGCAAGGTCGTCGACGACGGCGAATATCGCGAGCAACTGGAATTCACCCAGGTGCTGCAAGGGCTGATCGGCGGTCTGCCGGCCAAACCGGAGAAGGCTGAGCTGGAGCAGGGCGTCGCAGCGCTGCACACCGCCATCACCGCGAAACAGGACGGCGCTGAAGTCGCGCGTCAGGCCCGGCAACTGGGGGCGAAACTGGCGGTGGCGTATGAAGTCAGCCAGGCGCCGATCATCACTCCCGATCCCACCCGGGGCGCGCCGTTGTACGCGCAGAACTGCTCGGTATGTCACGGTGAAACCGGCGCCGGTGACGGCCCGGCGGGCCTCGGCATGACGCCGCCTCCGGCCAACCTGCGCGATGCCGCACGCATCGACCATCTGAGTCTGTACGCGATCTACAGCACCCTCGGCCAAGGCGTCGAAGGCACCGACATGCCGGCCTTCGCCGATCAACTGGACGACCGTCAGCGTTGGGATCTGGCGACCTACATTGCCGGTTTCAGTGCCGACCCGGCTGCGGCCAAGTCTGACAAGACCTTCAACATCGCCGATCTGGCGCGCCAGACCCCGGCCGAGGTGCAGGCCGCCGAAGGCCCGCAGGTCGCCGCAAGCTTCCGTGCCCAGCGCGCGCAACCGCCGCAGGTCAAACGCGGCCCGGCGCAATTGCTCGATTACACCGCCGCCACGCTGGACAAAAGCCTGGCGGCGTACCGCGCCGGCGAGCACGATCAGGCCTACGACCTGTCGGTGGCGGCGTATCTGGAAGGTTTCGAGCTGGTCGAAAGCTCGCTGGATAACGTCGACGCCAACGTGCGCAAGGACACCGAAAAATCGCTGATGGCCTACCGTCAGTCGTTGCAGGACGGCTTGCCGGTGGCGCAGGCCGAACAGCGTCTGGACGTAGCCAAGGGCAAGTTGAAAGAGTCTGCCGAACTGCTCGGCAGCGATGGCCTGAGCTGGTCGCTGAGCTTTATCTCCGGCCTGCTGATTCTGCTGCGTGAAGGCCTCGAAGCGATTCTGGTGCTGGCGGCGATCCTCGCGTTCCTGCGCAACACCGGCCAGCAGTCGGCAGTGCGCAGCGTCAACATCGGTTGGGGCCTGGCGCTGCTCGCCGGTCTTGGCACCTGGGCGCTGGCGGCGTACGTGATCGACGTCAGCGGCTCGCAGCGTGAACTGCTCGAGGGCGCCACGGCGCTGTTCGCCAGCGTCATGGTGCTGTGGCTCGGCGTGTGGATGCACGACCGGCGGCACGCCGCGGCTTGGCAGGATTACATCAAGCAGAGTCTGGTGGGCGGCGGCGGACGTTTCGGCTTCGCGATCCTCGCGTTCTTCTCGGTGTACCGCGAGTTGTTCGAAGTGATCCTGTTCTACGAAACCCTGTGGCTGCAGGCCGGCCCCGCCGGGCATGACGCGGTGCTGGCCGGTGGTGCGACCGCACTGGTGCTGCTGATCGGTCTGGCCTGGGTGATCCTGCGCGGTTCGGCGAAACTGCCGCTGGCGCTGTTCTTCAGCATCAACGCCGGTCTGCTCTGTGCCTTGTCGGTGGTGTTCGCCGGGCATGGCGTGAAAGCGCTGCAGGAAGCCGGGATCTTCGGCACGCGACCGGTGGCGTTCTTTGAATTCGACTGGCTGGGGATTCACGCCGACGCCTATTCGCTGACGGCTCAGGCCGTGGCGATTCTGGCGATTGTTGTGCTGTACGGGCGGAGTCGGATCGCGGAGAAGAAGCGGGTCACTGCTTAACAGCATTCGCTGCGCTCACATTCGCGGGCAAGCCACGCTCCCACAGGTTTAGCGTTAACCTTGTGGGAGCGGGCTTGCCCGCGATGCTTTTTTGAAGAGGAAAAAATCATGCGTGTATGGATCGATGCCGACGCTTGCCCCCGGGCCGCCAAGGATCTGGTGGTGAAGTTCGCCCTCAAGCGCCAGTTCGAAGTGGTGCTGGTGGCCGGGCAGCCGCAGACCAAGCCGGGACTGGCCATCGTCAAACTGATCGTGGTGCCCAGCGGTCCGGATGCGGCGGACGATTATCTGGTCGAGCACGCGGTGCCTGGTGAGCTGGTGATCTGCAGCGATATCCCGCTGGCCGATCGTCTGGTGAAGAAGGGGGTGGCAGCGCTGGACCCGCGCGGCAAGGAGTTCGATGCGCAGAACATGGGCGAGCGGCTGGCGGTGCGCAACCTGTTCACCGACCTGCGTGAGCAGGGCCAGATCAGCGGCGGCCCGGCACCGTTCGGCGAGCGCGAGAAACAGGCGTTTGCCAATGCGCTGGACCGCATCCTCACCCGCCTTGCACGTCAGTCCTGATTCAACCGTATTCCTGTGGTGAGGGGATTTATCCCCGATGGCCTGCACAGCAGGCCCAATGCTTCAAGATGCAAAGGGGCTGCTGCGCAGCCATCGGGGATAAATCCCCTCACCACAAAAACCCTTCAGAAAGTTCGTGTCAAGCATCGTTTTCGTGGGTCAGTTCGAGAACGCGATCCACCAGTTTGTTGATCCCCGAAGCCGCTTCACTGATGTTCTGCGCCAGCATGTAAGCCGGGGTCGTCACCAGTTTGCGTGCCTTGTCTTCGATGATGTCGGTCACCGCGCAGTCTTCGTGGCTGGCGCCCATCTTGTTCATCGCGGTGGCGGTGTCGGCATCGTTGCCGATGGTGCAGGTCACGCCCGGGCCGTAGATCTTCGCTGCCAGCGCCGGCGAGATGCACATCAGACCCACCGGTTTGCCCGCTTCGGCAAATGCTTCCGCCAAGGCCAGCACTTCAGGCTGCACCGTGCAGCCGGCGCCTTCAACGGCGAAGTTCGAGAGGTTTTTCGCGGCGCCAAAACCGCCAGGTACGATCAGCGCGTCGAAGTCATCGACGTCGGCCTCGCGGATATCCTTGATGTTGCCGCGGGCAATGCGCGCCGACTCCACCAGCACGTTGCGCGTCTCGGGCATTTCTTCACCGGTCAGGTGATTGATCACATGCAATTGCGCGATGTTCGGCGCGAAGCATTGCACCTGTGCGCCGCGTTGATCCAGGCGCAGCAGGGTGATGACGCTTTCATGGATTTCGGCGCCGTCGTACACGCCGCTGCCGGACAGGATCACTGCAACTTTTTTGCTCATGGGTTTCTCTCCAGATTCATGGCGCTAAATGTCCACTAATTTGTCGTGCGTTGCCATAGGCCCAAGTGGCGGCTGCACCTGCATGGAGCGCTTTCTAAATGGATCGCAGCAACGGCGGGGTGTTCATTATTTGCGGTTGCCTGCCTCGTGACGAGCAGGAGATTTTTGGCGTGAGAACGCCGCTGGCGAACGGGAGTCCGCTGGCGCAGAGGGGATAAATGACTAAAAGAGCCGGCCAGCCCGGGCTTTGCGCAGGGCTGTGCGCCGGGCGCCAGCGCGTTATTCGGCTGGCGTCTTCGGTTCGGCAGGTTTGGCCACTTCTGCTTGATTCAGCAGTGCCGCTTTTGCGGCTTGCTCATCGGCGTAAACCTGTTTTGCCAGTCGCGCATTCTTGAAGCGGCGGCGCAGCCACAGACCAACGCCAAGAATCAGCAGCGCACCGAGCACCCACAGCTCGTACTTCTTGATGCTGCCGAGCATGCCTTCGAGCACCGCGCCGAAGTGGTAGGCGGCGGCTGCCAGGGCGGTGGCCCAGATCGCTGCGCCGATACCGTTGAGCAACAGATAACGTCCCGGCGGATAACCCGACAGGCCGATCGCCACCGGCATCACCGTGCGCAGGCCGTAAACGAAGCGGAAGCTCAGAACCCAGATGTCCGGATGCTTGCGAATGTGTTCCAGCGCGCGGTCGCCCATCATCTGCCAGCGCGGTTTGCGCGCGAGCAATTTGCGCCCGTGCTTGCGCCCCAGGAAGTACCACAGCTGATCGCCGGCATAGCTGCCGAAGAACGCCACGACCACCACCAGGTTGATGTCCATGTATCCACGGAACGCGAGGAAGCCTGCGAGCACCAGGATGGTTTCGCCTTCGAAGAACGTGCCGAGGAACAAGGCAAAGTAGCCAAAGTCATGCAGAAATTGTTGGAGCATTGTCTGGGTGCTGGCGAAATGAACGCGCAGCCTAACCCTTCGGACACATTCATGAAAGTGTCCAAATGTGTCTCGACGTGAACAATTCCTACGCTAACAATGGAATGCGGCTACATGTCACGGGGTACGCACAACTGTAATCTGTTGGTCATAATGGCCGTCTATAACTGTCACGCTCGCCCGTTTGCGCGGGCTCAGGAGTCCGCCGTGAGCTTTACCCCTGCCAATCGTCTGTTCCCTGCCACTCGCCTGCGTCGCAATCGTCGTGATGATTTTTCGCGTCGGCTGGTGCGGGAAAACGTGCTGACGGTCGATGACCTGATCTTGCCGGTGTTCGTGCTCGATGGTGTAAACCGTCGCGAAGCCGTGGCCTCGATGCCCGGTGTCGAGCGCCTGACCATCGACCTGCTGCTTGAAGAAGCGGCGCAATGGGTCGAACTGGGGATCCCGGCGCTGGCGCTGTTCCCGGTCACGCCTGTCGAACTGAAATCCCTTGATGCTGCCGAAGCCTGGAACCCCGAGGGCATTGCCCAACGTGCTACTCGCGCGTTGCGTGAGCGGTTCCCGGAATTGGGCGTGATCACTGACGTCGCCCTCGATCCGTTCACCACCCACGGGCAGGACGGCATTCTCGACGAAGAAGGCTACGTGCAGAACGACATCACCGTCGACGCACTGGTCAAACAGGCTTTGTCCCACGCCGAAGCCGGCGCTCAGGTCGTGGCGCCGTCGGACATGATGGACGGTCGGATTCAGGCGATCCGCGAGGCGCTGGAGCTGGCCGGTCACGTCAACGTGCGGATCATGGCCTACTCGGCCAAGTACGCCAGCGCCTATTACGGGCCGTTCCGCGATGCCGTGGGGTCGGCGGCGAATCTGGGCAAGGCCAACAAGGCCTCCTATCAGATGGACCCGGCCAACAGCGACGAAGCGCTGCACGAAGTCGGCGCGGACTTGTCTGAAGGCGCGGACATGGTCATGGTCAAACCCGGCATGCCGTACCTGGACATTCTTTTCCGGGTAAAAGATGCCTTCAAAGTGCCGACCTTCGTCTATCAGGTTAGCGGCGAATACGCCATGCACATGGCGGCGATCCAGAATGGCTGGTTGAGCGAGGCGGTAATTCTTGAATCACTGACCGCCTTTAAACGTGCCGGCGCTGATGGCATCCTGACTTACTTTGCTGTCCGCGCCGCTCAATTGTTACGAGAGCAGAAATAGCCCTCCCAGGAACATTCGATGAATACCGAAGGACTCACTGAAGTTGCAGTAAAAGAAGCTCAACCGGTGGTGGAGCAAATCACCGAAACCCCGCCGGAACTCGAGCCTGCGCCACCCGCGCCGGTTACCGAAGCCGTCGCGGCGGCGCCAGTGATTGCGATCCCGGGCCTGGATGACAGCAGCCTGTATATCCATCGCGAGCTCTCGCAACTGCAGTTCAACATCCGCGTGCTGGAACAGGCGCTGGACGAGTCCTATCCGTTGCTGGAGCGGCTGAAGTTCCTGCTGATCTTCTCCAGCAACCTCGACGAATTCTTTGAAATCCGCGTCGCCGGCCTGAAAAAGCAGATCACCTTCGCCCGGGAACAGGCCGGTGCCGACGGTTTGCAACCGCATCAGGCGCTGGCGCGGATCAGCGAGCTGGTGCACGGTCACGTTGACCGCCAGTACGCGATCCTCAACGACATCCTGCTGCCGGAGCTGGAAAAGCATCAGGTGCGCTTCATCCGTCGCCGTCACTGGACGACCAAGATCAAGACCTGGGTGCGCCGCTACTTCCGCGACGAGATCGCGCCGATCATCACCCCGATCGGCCTCGACCCGACGCACCCGTTCCCGTTGCTGGTGAACAAGAGCCTGAACTTCATCGTCGAACTGGAAGGCATCGACGCCTTCGGTCGCGATTCCGGTCTGGCGATCATCCCGGCACCGCGCCTGCTGCCACGGATCATCAAGGTTCCGGAAGAAGTCGGCGGCCCGGGCGACAACTATGTGTTCCTGTCGTCGATGATCCACGCCCACGCCGATGACCTGTTCCAGGGCATGAAGGTCAAGGGCTGCTACCAGTTCCGCCTGACCCGAAACGCCGACCTGGCGCTCGACTCCGAAGATGTCGAAGACCTTGCGCGCGCCCTGCGTGGCGAGCTGTTCTCGCGGCGCTACGGTGATGCGGTGCGCCTGGAAGTCGCCGACACCTGCCCGAAACACCTCTCGGACTATCTGCTCAAGCAGTTCAACCTGAGCGAGACCGAGCTGTATCAGGTCAACGGCCCGGTCAATCTGACCCGTCTGTTCAGCATCACCGGTCTGGACAGCCACCCGGAGCTGCAATACACGCCGTTCACCCCGCAGATCCCGAAACTGCTGCAGAACAGCGAGAACATTTTCAGCGTAGTCAGCAAGCAGGACATCCTGTTGCTGCACCCGTTCGAGTCGTTCACTCCGGTGGTCGACCTGCTGCGCCAGGCGGCGAAAGACCCGCATGTATTGGCCGTACGCCAGACCCTGTACCGCTCCGGCGCCAACTCGGAAATTGTCGATGCGCTGGTAGACGCCGCGCGTAACGGCAAGGAAGTGACCGCAGTCATCGAACTGCGCGCCCGCTTCGACGAAGAGTCCAACCTGCAACTGGCCAGCCGTCTGCAAGCGGCCGGTGCGGTAGTGATTTACGGCGTGGTCGGCTTCAAGACCCACGCCAAGATGATGCTGATCCTGCGCCGCGAGGCCGGTGAGATCGTGCGTTACGCGCACCTCGGCACCGGTAACTACCACGCCGGCAATGCGCGTCTATACACCGACTACAGCCTGTTGACCTCCGACGACGCCTTGTGTGAAGACGTCGGTAAACTGTTCAGTCAGTTGATCGGCATGGGTAAAACCCTGCGCATGAAGAAGCTGCTGCACGCGCCGTTCACTCTGAAGAAGGGCATGCTCGACATGATTGCCCGGGAAACCCAGTTCGCCATCGAAGGCAAACCGGCGCACATCATCGCCAAGTTCAACTCGCTGACCGATCCGAAGATCATTCGTGCGCTGTACAAGGCCAGCCAGTCCGGCGTGCGCATCGATCTGGTGGTGCGTGGCATGTGCTGCCTGCGTCCGGGCATTGCCGGGGTTTCGCACAACATCCATGTGCGCTCGATCATCGGTCGCTTCCTTGAACACACCCGAGTGTTCTACTTCCTCAACGGCGGCGAGGAGCAGATGTTCCTCTCCAGCGCCGACTGGATGGAGCGCAACCTCGACAAGCGCGTCGAGACTTGCTTCCCGGTGGAGGGCAAGAAGCTGCTGACCCGCGTCAAGAAAGAGCTGGAGCTGTATCTGACCGACAACACCCACAGCTGGAGCCTGCAGTCGGATGGCCGTTACATCCGCAACACGCCAACCGGCAACCAGAACCCGCGCAGCGCGCAGGCGACCTTGCTGGAACGCCTGGGCAGCCCGATTCTGCCGGTGAGCAGCTAACAGCTTAAAAGCGCCCTCACCCTAACCCTCTCCCGGAGGGAGAGGGGACTGACCGAGTTGGATGTTCGAGGTACATCGACCTGAGATTTCGAGTCGAACTCAGGATTTGAAAGGCCCATAAATCGGCTCCCTTTCCCCCTCGCCCCCTTGGGGGAGAGGGCTGGGGTGAGGGGGATCGATCTCAAGCACCCCTTTTGAACCAAGCCAAACACCCAATAAAAAGGCGATCCCGAAGGATCGCCTTTTTTGTGCCTGCCCGTTACTCAATGCACGGTCAGAACGATCCCCACCCGCGTCAGCCAGTCGGCTTCGAGGCCAAAGTCGGCCTGAGTCAGTTGGTTTTCATCCAACCAGTTCTCCGGAAATTCCACGTCGAGGGTGTTGCCTTTGGCATGCAGCGTCACTTGTGGCATCGCCTGGGTGCCACGGATGTGGTGGAACAGGATCGCGAAGCGCAGCAGCACGCACAGGCGGATCAGCTTGTCGCCGTCGTCACCGAACTCGGCGAACTTGTCCTTGGGGATGTTGCGGCGATGGCCGCGCACCAGCAGGGCGAGCATTTGCTGGTCTTCGCGGGAGAAACCGGCAAGGTCCGAGTGCTCGATCAGATAGGCGCCGTGCTTGTGGTAGTGATAGTGCGCGATGTCGAGGCCGACTTCGTGGACTTTCGCTGCCCAACCGAGCAGTTCGCGCCAGATACCGTCATCCAGCTCCCAGTCCGCGGCGACCTGATCGAAGGCGTGCAGTGCCTTGCGTTCAACTCGCGCGGCTTGTTCCAGATCGACGTGATAGCGCTCCATCAGCGAAGTCAGGGTGCGTTCGCGCACGTCTTCGTGGTGATGGCGCCCGAGCAGGTCGTAGAGCACGCCTTCACGCAGCGCGCCTTCGCAATGATCCATGCGTTGCAGTTCGAGGGCGTCGAAGATCGCTTCGAGAATCGCCAGGCCAGCCGGGAAGATTGCCCGACGGTCAGGCTTGATGCCTTCGAAGTCGATCTTGTCGACGTCACCCAGTTTGAACAGACGACGCTTGAGCCAGGCCAGGCCTTCGGCATTCACTTCGCCGGTGCCATGCCCGCCGGCCTTCAGCGCCAGGCCGATGGCGCGGATGGTGCCCGAGGAGCCGATGGCTTCATCCCAGGTCAGGCGGTGCAGGGCGTGCTCGATGCTCATGATCTCCAGCCGCGCCGCGGTGTACGCCTGGGCGTAACGGGCCGGGGTGATCTTGCCGTCCTTGAAATAACGCTGAGTGAAGCTGACGCAGCCCATTTGCAGGCTTTCGCGCAGCAGCGGTTCAAAACGCTGCCCGATGATGAATTCGGTACTGCCGCCGCCGATGTCGGCCACGAGACGCTTGCCCGGGGTGTCGGCGAGGGTGTGCGAAACGCCCAGATAAATCAGCCGCGCTTCTTCACGGCCGGAGATGACTTCCACCGGGTGGCCAAGGATCTCTTCGGCGCGGTGGATGAATTCCAGGCGGTTGCGCGCTTCGCGCAGGGCGTTGGTGCCGACGATCCGCACGGCGCCCAGTGGCATGCCGTTGATCAGTTGGGCAAAGCGCTTGAGGCAGTCGAGGCCGCGCTGCATCGATTCTTCGTTGAGATGGCGCTCATCGTCGATACCGGCGGCGAGCTGCACTTTCTCTCCGAGGCGCTCCAGGATGCGGATTTCACCGTTCTGGGCCTTGGCCACGACCATGTGGAAGCTGTTGGAGCCCAGGTCGATTGCGGCGATCAGGGACAGATTCTTGGCTTTGGATTGCGGCATGGTCAGGGGGTCTCGGTCGATAACCCCGCCATCGTGCCACGATCAAACGCTGACGCCAACGCGCATGGTTCAAACCGTTGATCCTGCGCATAAAAGCTTGAGACCGCGGCGCGGCCATTCGCGAGCAAGCCCGCTCCCACAGGTTTTGCGGCGAGCTCACCATAGTGGTCCAACAGAGATCCCTGTGGGAGCGAGCCTGCTCGCGAAGGCGTCCGCCCCATCACTGCGGGCTATTTCAGGCTGTCGCTTCCACCGTGCCAATGAAGTTCGCCAGCTCCGCCGTCTGCGGATTGGCAAACAGCACCTTCGGATCCCCCACTTCATGCACCTTGCCATGGTGCATGAACACCAGTTTGTCACCGACTTCCCGGGCAAAGCGCATTTCGTGGGTGACCATGATCAGCGTCATGCCTTCCTTGGCCAGTTGCCTGACCACGGCGAGCACTTCATTGACCAGCTCCGGGTCCAGCGCCGAGGTGATCTCGTCGCACAGCAACACTTTCGGCGACATCGCCAGCGCCCGGGCAATCGCCACGCGCTGTTGCTGTCCGCCGGACAACCGATCCGGGAAGGCGTCGAACTTCTCCCCCAGCCCGACGCGTTCGAGCATCTTGCGTGCCAGCTCGGCTGCCTTGGCCTTCGGTACTTTCTGCACCACTTGCGGGGCGAGCATCACGTTTTCGCCGACGGTCAGGTGCGGGAACAGGTTGAACTGCTGGAACACCATGCCGACTTTCTGCCGCAGGCTGCGCAGGTCGGCGCGGGCGGCGTCGAGGTATTCGCCGTCGACTTCGATCACCCCGTCGTTGATCGACTCCAGACCATTGAGGGTGCGCAGCAGGGTCGATTTGCCCGAGCCGCTGCGGCCGATGATCGCCACCACCTGGCCTTCCTCGACGCTCAGGTCGATGCCTTTGAGCACGTGGTGATCACCGTAGTATTTATGCAGGGCGGAAATTCTAAGCAGAGGCATGCAGTCTCCTTTCCAGGTAGCGCGCACTGAGCGACAGGGGGTAGCAGAGCAGGAAGTAGCCGAGGGCAACGAGGCCGTAGACCATGAACGGTTCGAAGGTGGCGTTGGCGAGCATGCCGCCGGTCTTGGTCAGCTCGGTGAAACCGATGATCGAGGTCACCGCAGTGCCCTTGACCACCTGCACCGAGAAGCCCACGGTCGGCGCCACGGCGATGCGCAGCGCCTGCGGCAGGATCACGTAGCGCAACTGCTCCAGCGGATTCAGCGCCAGGCTCGACGAGGCTTCCCACTGGCCATTGGGGATCGCTTCGACGCAACCGCGCCAGATCTCCGCCAGATAGGCGCTGGTAAACAGCGTCAAGGCAAGCGCCGCGGCCATCCACGGCGAGATCTCGATCCCGGCCAGCGCCACGCCGAAGAACACCAGAAACAGCTGCATCAGCAGCGGTGTGCCCTGGAACAACTCGATCCAGGTGCGGGCGATATTGCTCGGCAACGGGTTTTTCGAGATGCGCATGATCAGAATCAGCAGCCCGACGATCCCGCCGCCAATGAACGCCACCAGCGACAACGCCAGCGTCCATTGCAGGCCGGTGAGCAGGTTGCGCAGGATGTCCCAGAAGGTGAAGTCGCTCATTGGCTGCTCCTCGCGATATAGCGGCGGCCGATCCAGTTCAGCAACTGGCGGATCAGCAGCGCCATGCACAGGTAGATCAGCGTGGTCAGCGCATAGGTTTCAAAGGCGCGGAAGTTGCGCGACTGAATGAAGTTGGCGGCGAAGCTCAGCTCCTCGGTGGCGATCTGCGAACACACCGCCGAACCGAGCATGACGATGATGATCTGGCTGCTCAGGGCCGGCCAGACCTTGCCCAGCGCCGGCAGCAGGACCACATGGCGGAACGCTTCGAAACGGCTCATCGCCAATGCGGCAGCGGCCTCCAGTTGTCCGCGCGGAATCGCCTGGATGCCGGCGCGGATGATCTCGGTCGAATACGCGCCGAGGTTGATCACCATCGCCAGCACGGCCGCCTGCCACTCGGAAATCTGCACCCCGAGGGATGGCAGGCCGAAGAAGATGAAGAACAGTTGCACCAGAAATGGCGTGTTGCGGATCAACTCGACGTAGACGCCGAAGAGTGCCGAGAACGGGCGGATGTTCCACGCCCGCACCAGCGCGCCGACGATGCCCACGCCGACCCCGAACAGCGCGCCAATCGCCGTCAGCTCCAGGGTGAACAGCGCGCCGCGCAGCAACAGGTCGGTGTTTTGCACCACCGGCATGAAATCGAACTGATAAGCCATCGATTGTCTCCCGCGCGACCGATCAGAGGTCGGCCGGCAGCGGCTCTTTGAGCCAGGTCTGCGAGTTTTTCTCCAGCGCGCCGTCAGCCTTGGCGGTGGCGAGGATCTCGTTGACCTTGCTCAGCAGCGCAGGCTCGTTCTTGTTCACGCCGACGTAGACCGGCGAATCCTTGAGCTTCACTTTGAGCGCCGGCACGCGTTTCGGGTTCTTCTCGCTGATCGCCACCATCACCACGTTGCCGCTGGCGATCAGATCGACCTGGCCGGCGAGGTAGGCGGCGATGGTCGAGTTATTGTCCTCGAAGCGCTTGATGGTCACGCCTTCGGGGGCGACCTTGGTCAGCTCGATGTCTTCGATCGCGCCACGGGTGACGCTGATGGTTTTGCCCTTGAGGTCGTCGAGCGTAGTGACGGCGGCATCAGGCGGGCCGAACACCGCGAGGTAGAAAGGCGCGTAGGCGTGGGAGAAGTCGATGACTTTCTCGCGCTCCGGGTTCTTGCCGAGGCTGGAGATCACCAGGTCGACCTTGCCGGTGGTGAGGAACGGGATGCGGTTGGTGCTGTTGACCGGGGTCAGTTCGAGTTTGACCTTGAGTTGCTCGGCCAGCAGTTTTGCCGTGTCGATATCCAGGCCACGGGGTTTCATGTCCGGGCCGACCGAGCCGAATGGCGGGAAGTCCTGAGGCACGGCAACTTTCAGTGTGCCGCGTTTGACCACGTCTTCCAGGCCATCGGCGTGGGCGGGGATCTGGCTCAGCATCAAGCTGGAAAACAGAGCGGCGAGGAGGGCTCGGTAACGCAGGGTCATGGCAAATCTCCGGATCGACGGGAAGTGATTTCTGCGATCGGACAGAGCACGGGCCGTGCCAATACCCGGATTTATCCCCGGCAGGCCGCGGGTTTTCCGGGTTTATTCGGTCTTACTGGTCTGAACAGTCAGGTTGTTTTTCGCACCCCGATGGCGCACCGGCAGCGGGCGCCGAACCCCGCTGGGGCACGACTTGCCGGATCCGGCGAATAGCTTTACAACTAGCCGCACCTTGGCCTGGCTCGTCTGAAAAACCATGAACTCGATCTCCCGCGCCGTACCCGAAGTGGCGCTGCAAGCCATACGCAAACTGATCACTGAGCAGGGTTTCGGTGCGGGCGATGCGTTGCCGTCGCAACGGGATCTGGCGGTGCAACTGGGGGTCAGTCGGGCGTCGTTGCGCGAGGCGCTGTCGTCGCTCAGTGCGCTGGGCGTGGTCAGCATCCAGCCGGGCAAAGGCGTGTTCGTGCAGGCACCGGTGGAGATTGCGCAGGGTGACAATGCGCCGGGCTGGCCGTTCGCAGCGCAGGCCTCGCCGCTCGACATCTTTCAGTTGCGCTATGCGCTGGAGGGGTTTGCCGCCGGGCTGGCGGCGGTGACCTTAAGCACGTTCGATCTGGATGCGCTGGAGGACAACGTCGCGGCGATGCGTGAGCAATTGAAGGCCGGCGACTTCGAGGCCGCGGCGAAACTCGACTTCGAATTCCATCGGCGCATTCTGCTGGCCAGCGGCAATCAGGCGATGCTGAGCATCCTCACCGCCAGCGCCGAGATCTTTCTGGAGAGCCAGAAGCTACCGTTCATCCGCGCCGAACGGGCGATGGAAACCTGGCAGGAGCACCGCAAGATCCTTCGTGCACTGGCGCGCCGGGCATCCGCTGCGGCCCAGAAGGCCATGCAGGAGCACGTGCGCAACGCCGCCCTGCGCACCGGAATTTCCTTCATTGCCCCCGCCACGGCGTGACTTGGGCTATACCCAAACTCATCGAGTGCCATAGCAAGACTCAATCAACTGCGGCTTCCTGAAGAGGGGAAGGGCGGCTATGATGAGCCACGTTTTTTTGCTTACAACCTGGAGAATTCCATGAGCAGCGATCTTATCAAACACGTTAGCGACGCCAGCTTCGAAGCCGACGTACTCAAGGCCGAAGGCGCTGTACTGGTCGACTACTGGGCTGAATGGTGCGGCCCTTGCAAAATGATCGCTCCGGTTCTGGACGAGATTGCCGAGACTTACAAAGGCAAGCTGACCATCGCCAAACTGAACATCGACGAAAACCAGGAAACCCCGGCCAAGCACGGCGTGCGTGGTATCCCGACGCTGATGCTGTTCAAGAACGGCAACGTTGAAGCGACCAAAGTCGGCGCCCTGTCGAAGTCGCAACTGGCTGCTTTCCTCGACGCCAACATCTAAGCGTCGCAGTAAATCGCCGAAAAAAAGCCTCGCAATTTGCGGGGCTTTTTGCGTATTCAGGGCTAGACGCTCCGAAACTCAGGTGGTACATTCGGCCCCGCACTGGTTTCTCCACTGCCCCCTGCTAGCCGTCGCCGACGCACTCCTTTTCGAACAAGTTCGCGATCCTGTCGCCTTCTCCGCGGCGCGGCCTCATTAAGCCAAAAGCTTAATTTCCCCCCTCCATAAATGATTACGTCATTCCTATATGAATCTGACTGAACTCAAGCAAAAGCCGATTACCGAACTGCTCGAATTGGCCGAACAGATGGGCATAGAAAATATGGCCCGTTCGCGCAAGCAGGACGTGATTTTCTCCCTGCTGAAAAAGCACGCGAAAAGCGGCGAGGAAATCTCCGGTGATGGCGTGCTGGAGATTCTCCAGGACGGCTTCGGCTTCCTGCGCTCCGCTGACGCTTCCTACCTCGCCGGCCCGGACGATATCTACGTCTCGCCGAGCCAGATCCGTCGTTTCAACTTGCGCACCGGTGACACCATCGTTGGCAAGATCCGCCCTCCGAAGGAAGGCGAGCGTTACTTCGCTCTGCTCAAGGTCGACACGATCAACTTCGATCGTCCGGAGAACGCGAAGAACAAGATTCTCTTCGAGAACCTGACCCCGCTGTTCCCGACCGTGCGCATGAAGATGGAAGCCGGCAACGGTTCCACCGAAGACTTGACCGGTCGTGTGATCGACCTGTGCGCCCCGATCGGCAAAGGCCAGCGTGGTCTGATCGTTGCGCCGCCGAAGGCCGGTAAAACGATCATGCTGCAGAACATCGCGGCGAACATCGCCCGTAACAATCCTGAAGTTCACCTGATCGTGCTGTTGATCGACGAACGTCCGGAAGAAGTAACCGAAATGCAGCGCACCGTGCGCGGCGAAGTGGTTGCCTCGACCTTCGACGAGCCGCCGACCCGTCACGTGCAGGTTGCCGAAATGGTGATCGAGAAGGCCAAGCGCCTGGTCGAACACAAGAAGGACGTGGTGATCCTGCTCGACTCCATCACCCGTCTGGCCCGTGCCTACAACACCGTGATCCCGAGCTCCGGCAAGGTGCTGACCGGTGGTGTTGACGCCCACGCCCTGGAGAAACCGAAGCGTTTCTTCGGTGCTGCGCGCAACATCGAAGAAGGCGGCTCGCTGACCATTATCGCCACCGCGCTGGTTGAAACCGGCTCGAAGATGGACGAAGTGATCTACGAAGAGTTCAAGGGTACCGGCAACATGGAACTGCCTCTGGATCGCAAGATCGCCGAGAAGCGTGTGTTCCCGGCCATCAACATCAACCGTTCCGGCACCCGCCGCGAAGAGTTGCTGACCGCCGACGACGAACTGCAGCGCATGTGGATCCTGCGCAAGCTGCTGCACCCGATGGACGAAGTGGCTGCCATCGAGTTCCTGGTCGACAAGCTGAAAACGACCAAGACCAACGACGAGTTCTTCCTGTCGATGAAGCGCAAGTAACATCGCCGGTTGAACCGATAAAAAGGGCGCCCCTTTGGGGGGCGCCTTTTTTTTGCATGAAATTTACCCCGGCAATGGGAGGTTCCTGATCTGGTAAGGTCTGTGATCGGGCAACCCACAAACAGCGCTCGGAGCCTCTGTGATTAAGGCTCGTGCTGTACAAAAAACAACCACCTGATTGGCATTAAAGATTTTATGAGCACACTCGCTTATCGAAGGGATATCGACGGCCTGCGAGCAGTCGCGGTGATCGCCGTGGTGCTGTTCCATTTTGGCGTCCCGGGGTTTACCGGCGGTTTTGTCGGCGTGGACGTGTTCTTCGTGATTTCCGGCTACCTCATCACCTCGATCATCTGGAATCAGCGTCAGGCTGGCCGTTTCAGCTTCGTCGAGTTCTGGGCGCGGCGTGCGCGGCGGATTCTGCCGGCGCTGTTCGCGATGATCATTGCGGTGCTGGCGGTGGGCTGGTTCCTGCTGGCGCCCAAGGACTACGAAGAGCTGGGGCGTTCGGTGCGCTATCAGGTGACGTTCGTCTCGAACATCCTGTTCATGCGTCAGGACGGCTACTTCGACGTTGCCTCTGACCTGAAACCGCTGTTGCACACGTGGTCACTGGCGGTGGAGGAGCAGTTCTACATCTTCTTCCCGCTGCTGCTGACGTTGCTCTCGAGCCGCCTGAAACACTGGCGGCTGGCGCTGTTCGGCGTGCTGCTGGTGTCGTTCGGGCTGAGTGTGTGGGCGATCCAGCATCATCCGGAGAAAGCCTTCTTCCTGCTGCCGATGCGCGCCTGGGAGTTGCTCGCCGGGGCGATGCTGGCGATTGCGCCGAAACACGCCTGGCGCTTGAAACCGCTGGCCGCCCAGACCTTGAGCCTGCTCGGCATGGGGTTGATCCTGCTGGCGGTGTTTGCCTATGACAAGTCGACGCCGTTCCCGGGTGTCACCGCGTTGCTGCCGGTGCTGGGCGTGGTGCTGCTGATTCTGGCCAACGGTCATCGCGAAACGCTGGTTGGTCAATTGTTGAGCAGTCGGGTGATGGTCGGCCTCGGGCTGATCTCCTATTCCTGGTATTTGTGGCACTGGCCGGTATTCGTGTTTTCCAGCTACGCCAGTGTCGATGAGCCGGGCGCGCTCGACACGGCCGGGTTGATTCTGCTGACCCTGGTGCTGGGTTATCTGTCATGGAAGTTCGTCGAAACGCCGTTCCGTGAACGGCGCCTGCTCGCCGGTCGTCGGCAGATTCTGCTGGCCGGTTTCTGCGGGATCCTGGTGCTCGGTCTGGCCGGGCAATCACTGCGCTGGACCGATGGCTTGCCATGGCGCCTGTCCGAGCAGGCGCTGCAATATGCCAAGGGCCGCGAGTGGCGGCCGGAGCTGATGGCATGTCTGGCGGACGACAAGACCCCTGACGACAAGCTGTTCTGCCATTACGGCGTGGCGGATCTGCCGACCCGCGCGATGGTCTGGGGCGACAGCCATGCCACGGCGCTGATCCCGGTGTTCGATGACGGTGCCAAAGCTCACGGTGTCAGCGTGATTCTGGCCAGTTCTCCGGGTTGCATTCCGGTCGATGGGCTGGAGCATGACGGGGTTTGTGCACGCTTCAACAAGCGGGTCGAGCAGGGGCTGAAAACCCAGGCGATCAGCGATGTGGTGCTGGTCGCCCGCTGGAGCCTGTACCTGTACGGCGATGCCAAGGGTGATCTCGGGCATGTCTTGAGAACGCCAGACGGTCGTTACGATCGCGCCGAGGCGGAGCAGCGTTTTGCCGAAGGCCTGCGCACTCGCGTCGCACAATTGCGGGCAGCCGGGCATCGCGTATGGCTGGTGAAAGAGGCGCCGTTGCAGGCGTTCAGCCCGCCGTATCGGCTGACGCGGCTGGCGATGCTCGATCGCCCGGTGGATGACGTCGGACTGGCCGTCGAGGCGCACCACAAACGTCAGGTGTTCATCAGTCAGTTGTTCGCGCAGTTGGCGCAGAATGATCCGGCGGTGCGCGTGGTCGATCCGGCGCCGCGACTGTGTGATGAAAACGGCCTGTGCCACGCCGAGCTCGGCGGCTACTCGCTGTACACCGATGACAATCACCTGTCCGAAGTCGGTGCGCGGTTTGTGGCGCCGATCCTTGAGCCGCTGTTTATCGGCCTGCAAGGCCGGGAAAACCTTGGCAAAGCGCAGACGAATGCAGCCAAGTAAGCAGCGACAGGCTGCCACAGGGCTGCATAGCAGGTAGGATGTACGCCTATTTTGAGGGTGCCATCGTCAATGAAATTCAAGGATCTTCGGGATTTCGTGCAGCAGCTTGAGCAGCGCGGAGAGTTGAAACGCATCCAGATTCCCGTCTCGCCGGTGCTGGAGATGACCGAGGTGTGCGACCGCACACTGCGGGCCAAGGGCCCGGCGCTGCTGTTCGAGAAACCCACCGGCTACGACATCCCGGTGCTCGGCAACCTGTTTGGCACCCCGGAGCGGGTGGCCATGGGCATGGGCGCCGAGTCGGTCAGCGAACTGCGCGAGATCGGCAAGCTGCTGGCTTTCCTCAAGGAGCCGGAGCCACCGAAGGGCTTGAAGGACGCGTGGTCGAAACTGCCGATCTTCCGCAAGATCATCTCGATGGCGCCGAAAGTCGTCAAAGACGCGGTGTGCCAGGAAGTGGTCATCGAAGGCGACGACGTCGACCTGGCGATGCTGCCGGTGCAGACCTGCTGGCCCGGCGACGTCGGGCCGCTGATCACTTGGGGCCTGACCGTCACAAAAGGCCCGAACAAGGACCGCCAGAACCTTGGTATCTACCGTCAGCAAGTGATCGGCCGCAACAAGGTGATCATGCGCTGGCTCAGCCACCGTGGCGGTGCGCTGGACTTCCGTGAGTGGTGCGAGAAGCATCCGGGCCAGCCATTCCCGGTCTCCGTGGCGCTGGGCGCCGACCCTGCGACCATCCTCGGCGCCGTGACGCCGGTGCCGGACAGCCTCTCCGAATACGCTTTCGCCGGTCTGTTGCGCGGTAACCGCACCGAGCTGGTCAAGTGCCGTGGCAACGACCTGCAGGTGCCGGCCACTGCCGAGATCATCCTCGAAGGGGTGATTCATCCGGGCGAAATGGCCGACGAAGGCCCGTACGGCGACCACACCGGTTACTACAACGAAGTCGACAGCTTCCCGGTGTTCACCGTCGAGCGCATTACCCACCGGATCAAGCCGATCTATCACAGCACCTACACCGGCCGTCCACCGGATGAGCCGGCGATTCTCGGCGTGGCGCTGAACGAAGTGTTCGTGCCGATCCTGCAGAAGCAGTTCCCGGAGATCACCGACTTCTACCTGCCGCCGGAAGGCTGCTCGTACCGCATGGCCGTGGTGACGATGAAGAAGTCGTATCCGGGGCATGCCAAGCGCGTGATGCTCGGTGTCTGGTCGTTTTTGCGACAGTTCATGTACACCAAGTTCGTTATCGTCACTGACGACGATATCAACGCCCGGGACTGGAACGACGTGATCTGGGCCATCACCACGCGCATGGACCCCAAGCGCGACACGGTGATGATCGACAACACGCCGATCGACTACCTCGACTTCGCCTCGCCGGTGTCCGGCCTGGGCTCGAAAATGGGCCTGGATGCCACCCACAAGTGGCCGGGCGAAACCACTCGCGAGTGGGGCCGCATAATCGTCAAGGACGACGCCGTCACCCAGCGGATCGATGCCATCTGGAATCAGTTAGGAATAGATTGATGCGTGTAACCCTGCAGCCCTCCGGAGCGGTGCTTGAGATACAGCCCGGCGAGCGGATTCTCGATGGTGCGCGGCGCCTGGGCTACGACTGCCCGCAAAGCTGCCGCAACGGCAATTGCCACGTGTGTGCGGCGCTGTTGGTGGAAGGCCGGGTCGAGCAGGCCGGCAAGGTGCATGACCACGGCGAGTTCTACACTTGCATAGCCGAGCCGCTGGAAGACTGCGTCCTGCTGTGGGATGGCGTGCTCGCGCTGGGAGAACTGCCGGTGCGCAGCCTGTCGTGTCAGGTCATCGAATGCCGGGATGTCGGCGGCGACACCTGGCGCGTGCGTCTGCGTGCGCCGGCCGGCAAGCCGCCGCGTTATCACGCCGGGCAGTACCTGATGATCGAGCGTAAAAACGGCGAGAAGTCGGCGTTCTCAATGGCCTCGGCGCCGCACGGCGGGCGCGATCTGGAAATCCACGTACTGGCCCGCGAAGCCAGTGCCCTGAGTCTGATCGAGCAACTGCAGCGCAACCCGCTGGTGCGCGTCGAATTGCCGTTCGGCGACACTCACCTCGCCGAGTTGCCCGACGGGCCGCTGGTGTTGATCGCCGCCGGTACCGGCATGGGCCAGATCCACAGCCTGATCGAACACTGCCGCGCCAACGGCTTCAAACACCCGGTGCATCTGTATTGGGGTGTACGCCGTCCGGAAGATTTCTACGAGATCGAACATTGGGACGAATGGTTGAAGCTGCCCAACCTGTTCCTGCACAAAGTCGTCAGCGACCAGTGCGGCTGGGAAGGGCGCTGCGGGATGCTGCACCAGGCCGTGTGTGAAGACTTCGCCGATCTGAAGTCCCTGCACGTCTACGCCAGCGGCTCGCCGGCGATGGTCTACGGCACGCTGGATGCGCTGGTGGAAGCCGGGATGGATGCGCACCAGATGCGCGCCGATGTATTTGCGTATGCGCCTCGGTCTTGAACCGCGCCCCTAGAAACGTACGCCGCTAGTCACCATCGCCGCATTGGCGCCGAGAAATACCAGCTCGGCGGCCAATGGGCCGTAGTGAGTCCCGACGGACGGAATGATCACCGGCGCAACGCCGTAGCGGTTCAAAGGAATCTTGTCCTTGTAATCACCGCGATAACCCTGCAACAGCCCACCCGTGAGTTTCAGATACACCGGGTACTCGCTGCTGTCATAGCGCTTGCCGACATAGGCATAGTTCGAACGCTGACGAAACGAATTGCGGAAAGTTGCCCCGCCAAATACCCAGCCGGAAGCCTGATTGCGTTCGATGCCGATCAAGTCCTGATGATTATTGTGTTCGGGGTCGGGCGAGTAATGTCGGGTGTAGACACTGGTCTGGGCATACCAGAAACCTTTGCCTTGCGCATCGTCCTCGGCCAATGCATGGCCGGCCTGAGTCATCAGTAATGCGGTCAATAGTCTCGGGATTTTCATTGAGCAGCCTCGGTTAAACGGGATGGCTTGCGCCAGAGGAAGGCCGTTATACGTAGGCGTTCAGCGACGGAGAAGAAAGAAAGTCCGACATTTTAGTAGGAAGTTTCCCGCGCCTTCATGAACGAAACCTGAACAAGCGAAGGCTTATGCATATTTCATTCGGGTATTTAAGATATTTCTGCAATGGTATTAGGCTATATAAAGCCGCATAGCCGGGGCTGATAACCCCCAGTAGCGCTATCGGGCAGGCCATACATCCTTTAGCACTTTTCGTTTTACAGTTACTGCTATATGTTCTATCCAGCGAATTGTGCTTACATCTTGTAATACTTGCGGGGCCGAACACTTCCGTCATGACAGCCATTGAATCTGCTTTTGTGAATCTGGCTTACCCTCCGCGGCTCGATCTGGGGCCGCAGCTGACCCACGAACAACTTCTCGTCTCGATGCAATCGACCATGGCGCGCCACAAGGGCGGCCCGGTGTGGCTGTTCGCCTACGGTTCGCTGATCTGGCGCCCGGAATGTACGGCGGTGGAGCGGGTGCGCGGACGAGTCCATGGCTACCATCGTGGCTTGTACCTGTGGTCGCATGAGCATCGCGGAACGCCGGAAATGCCCGGGCTGGTATTTGGTCTGGATCGCGGCGGTTCATGCAGCGGCTTCGCCTATCGGCTGCCGGAAGAGAACCTCGACGCTGCGCTGTACGCGCTGTGGAAACGCGAGATGCCGTTCCCGTCCTATCGCCCGCACTGGCTGAACTGCCGGCTCGAAGATGGCAGTCAGGTTCAGGCGTTAGGGTTTGTTTTGGAGCGACACCTGCCCAGCTATGCCGGCAACTTGCCGGATCACGTGCTGAGTCAGGTGTTCGAAAGCGCTTGCGGGCGTTACGGCACCACTCGCGATTATGTCGAGCAGACCGCCCACGCCCTGCGCAGCCACGCCATGCCGGATCGAAATCTGGAGGCGCGGCTCAAGCGCTGTCAGTCAAAAGCCGATCAGGCGACGGCTTCGCGGCTCTGACTGGCGACTTGCTTGTGCCACAGGGTCGGGGCCAGGAAGGCCATCGACAGCAGGCAAGCGCCCACCAGCAGGACAAAACCACCGTTCCAGCCGAAGTGGTCAACGGTGTAGCCCATCGCCGCACTCGCCGCGACCGAACCACCCAGGTAACCGAACAGACCGGTGAAGCCCGCAGCCGTGCCGGCGGCTTTCTTCGGTGCCAGTTCCAGCGCCTGCAGGCCGATCAGCATCACCGGGCCATAGATCAGGAAGCCGATCGAGAACAGCGCGATCATGTCCACCGTCGGGTTGCCGGCCGGGTTCAGCCAGTACACCAGCGTCGCCACGGTCACCAGCGCCATGAACACCATGCCGGTCAGGCCACGATTGCCACGGAAGATCTTGTCCGACATCCAGCCGCACAGCAGCGTGCCCGGAATGCCCGCCCACTCGTAGAAGAAATAGGCCCACGAGGTTTTATCCACGGTGAAACCTTTGGCTTCTTTCAGGTAGGTCGGCGCCCAATCCAGTACGCCGTAGCGCAGCAGGTAAACGAACACGTTGGCCATGGCGATGTACCAGAGCATTTTGTTGCGCAGCACGTATTTGACGAAAATTTCCTTGGCGCTGAATTCGTCTTCGTGGCTGGCGTCGTAGCCTTCCGGGTAATCGTTCTTGTACTTCTCGATCGGCGGCAGGCCGACCGATTGCGGGGTGTCGCGCATGGTGATGAAGGCAAACACCGCCACGCCCAGCGCCACCGCTGCCGGAACGTAGAAGGCTGCGTGCCAGTCATTGAACAGGCCCATGCCGATCAGGAACAGCGGGCCGATCAGACCGCCACCGACGTTATGCGCCACGTTCCACACCGAAACCACGCCGCCACGTTCCTTCTGCGACCACCAGTGCACCATGGTGCGTCCGCTCGGCGGCCAGCCCATGCCTTGGGCCCAGCCGTTGATGAACAGCAGGATGAACATCATGGTCACGCTGGAAGTCGCCCACGGCGCAAAACCGAAAATGAACATCACCCCGGCTGACACCAGCAGGCCGAATGGAAGGAAGTAGCGCGGGTTGGAACGGTCGGACACCAGGCCCATCAGGAACTTCGACAGACCGTAGGCAATGGCGATGGCCGACATCGCCAGCCCCAGATCGCCACGGCTGTAGCCTTCGTCGATCAGGTACGGCATGGCCAGCGAGAAGTTTTTGCGCAGCAGGTAGTAACCCGCGTAGCCAAAGAAGATACCGGCGAAGATCTGCCAGCGCAGGCGTCGGTAAGTACTGTCTATTTTTTCTTCAGGCAATGGAGCCTGATGTGCGGCAGGACGAAAGAAAGCAAACATTCAAGAGCTCCAGATTTCTTGTTTTGACTGCGGATGCGAATGTTACAGTTTCGTTACCGAAAATAGCACCGGTTCGCATTGGCAAAATAGGGGAAATGTTGGAATTCGCGCGTTCTTTTACGAACCTGTCGCTCAGCTGTAAGAACAGGGCGTTTTCACCACTTATCTACATGGAGTGACTTAGACTCGCGGCCCGTTCAGCCGATTGATCAGCCGAGATAAGCAATGTCACTGAAGGTTCGCATGTTGGTGCCGAGATTTTTGGTGGCAGCGGGACTTGCCGTCGTGTTGCTGACATTGATCGTCACCGATCATCCTGCTCATTCCGGCCTGCGCAACGCTACGGTGCTGATCATTCGGCATGCGGAAAAACCGGATACAGGATCGGTGCTCAATGCCCGAGGCGAGCAACGCGCCGCCGCCTACGTCGACTATTTCAATCCGCTGAAACTCGACGGCCAGACGTTCACCCCCAAGCGTTTGATCGCTGCCGGCGATACCCCGGAAAGTTCGCGCTCACGCCTGACCCTGACCCCGTTGGCCCAGCGCTTGAACCTTGCGATCGAGCAGCCCTACGTCAATGGCGACCTGCATCAACTGGTCAAACTGTTGCGCAAGAGCAATCAGGCGCAGACGGTGCTGATTGCCTGGCACCACGGCCATATCAACAAACTGCTCAAAGCCTTTGGCGGTGACCCCACAGCCCTGATGGGGCAGGAAAAATGGCCGGATGAGGTCTTTGACTGGCTGATTGTCCTGCGCTTCGACGACAAGGGTCGGCTGATTCCGTCGCGCAGCCTGAAGGTGCAGGAGCACTTGTTGCCGGGCGACGTTGCTGGTGCGAGCGGCGGCTAAACGTCCGTCAGAAAATGTACCTGCCGTCATTTGCCCAGCGGTTTCGTCGGATTTCCCATCGGGATCAGGAAATGTCCTGCATTCAATAGCGAAGCTGCGCCATTCAGTAAAAAGACAGTGCTCCTTAAACTTTCTGTTGTTGCCGGACAGGCATCTCTCAATAGGGAAGGGGCGCGATCATGCGGTGGTTTTTTGCAGGGCTTTTATTGACGATCTTCAGTCTTGCACTGGCGGCAGAAGGGTTACTCATACCTGAAAACAACCCGCAGCCGATTTACCCGAAGAGGTTGTCCAGGGCAGGGGTCGAAGGCGAGGTCAGGGTCAGCTTTATCGTCAAGGCGGATGGCTCGGTCAGCGCGATCGACATCGTGCAAAGTGATCACCCCGATCTGGCTGAGGCGGTCAAAGACGCCATAACACAGTGGCGCTTCAGGCCCTGGACGATTGAAGACGGTCGGCCTGCGGAACAGCCCGTCGTGGCGCCGATGCTCTTTCGATTGGCCAGGGACCAGCCGATCGACATCAACCAGTGGCTGAAGTCAGTAAAGTGTCGCGTCATCAATGACGGTTTCAGGAACATGCCTGAGCACGCCTGGGTCGACGCAGAAGTGTTTAATTACACCCGTGCTTACGTTTCCAACGTGATTCTCAAGAGTCAGTTGGCCGATGAACAACGTCTGGCAATCATCGCCAAGATGAACCGGCGCGTACCGATGATCGTCAGAGGCTGCCGGGAAGCTCCTATGCGTAGCTACATGAGTTTTCTGCCGGGAGAGGTTCGTGAGTTGCTTTGAGCCAGCGACGCTGTGTTGCTGCCTGGCGCGAATCAGGCCGGCTCCGAGAGTCACCGGCCTGCAAAAACTCAGCGCACCTGCACCACCACCTTGCCCACCGCCTTGCGCTGCCCCAGATCGTTGATCGCCTGCGCCGCGTTGCTCAGCGGATACACCTGCGACACCAGCGGTTTCAACTTGCCCTCGGCGAACCAGTCGAACAGTTGCTGGAAGTTCGCCGCGTTGTCCTGCGGCTGGCGCTGGGCGAAGGAGCCCCAGAACACGCCGAGTACCGCGGCGCCCTTGAGCAGCGTGAGGTTGACCGGCAGCTCGGGGATGCGTCCGCTGGCGAAGCCGACCACCAGCAGGCGGCCGTTCCAGGCGATGGCGCGGATGGCCTGGTCAAACAGGTCGCCACCGACCGGGTCGTAGATCACGTCGGCGCCCTGGCCGTCGGTGAGGCGTTTGATTTCGTCCTTGAGGCTGGTTTCGCTGTAGTTGATCAGTTCATCGGCACCGGCGGCCTTGGCCACGGCGAGTTTTTCCGTGCTGCTGGCGGCGGCGATGACCCGGGCACCCATGGCTTTGCCGATTTCCACCGCCGCCAGACCGACGCCACCGGAAGCGCCGAGCACCAGCAGGGTCTCGCCCGGTTGCAGGTTGGCCCGTTGCTTGAGGGCGTGCATCGAAGTGCCGTAGGTCATGCTGAACGCGGCGGCGGTGTTGAAATCCATCGACGGCGGGATCGGCAGCACGTTGTAGCCCGGCACCGCGACCTGTTCGGCGAAGCTGCCCCAGCCGGTCAGGGCCATGACCCGGTCGCCGACTTTCAGGTGGCTGACTTTCTCACCGACGGCGCTGACCACGCCGGCCGCTTCGCCCCCCGGCGAAAACGGGAAGGGCGGCTTGAACTGATACTTGCCCTCGATGATCAGCGTGTCCGGGAAGTTGACCCCGGCGGCGTGCACCTCCAGCAGGATTTCGTTCTTCTTCGCGACAGGACTGGCGACGTCTTCCAGCACCAGCGATTCGGCAGGGCCGAAGGCTTTGCACAGCACGGCTTTCATCAGGGCTATTCCTTTGGGAGTGATGGCCGATAAGTGTAGGTGTGTCAGTCAACGGGTCAACGAGCATGCCCGGCCCTGATATTCAGCCATAAGCTTGTGCTTGCGCGGCGGGTCGTTATGCTAGGCCGCAAACCGGATAAGGAGCGAATTGTGAAAGCGTGGATCATGTTGTTGCTGGCCCTGTCTCTGCCTGTGGCAGCGCTGGCCGAAGAAGCCAAAGAAGGCGAGGCGCCGAAGGTCAACTACATCACCCTGAGCCCGCCGTTCGTGGGTAACTACGGGCTGGACGGCACGCCTAAGCTGAAGGTCTACAAGGCCGACGTGGCGCTGCGTGTAACGGGCGAAGAGGCGACCAAGCTGGTCAAGGCCAACGAGCCGCTGATCCGCAATCAACTGGTGGCGCTGTTCACTCAGCAGACCACCGAGGCGATGGGCAGCATCGAAGGCAAGGAAAAGCTGCGTCAGGAAGCCCTGAAGCAGACCCAGCAAGTGATGAATGACGAGACCGGCAAACCGGTGGTTGAAGATCTGTTGTTCAACAACCTGATCATTCAGTAACCACGCTGGCCGCTGTTCAGGACGCCAGGCTCTTGCGAAAGCGCGCCAGGGCGATAACGAAGAACAGCAGACCGATGGCCGTCAGCGCCAGCAAGTCCGGCCAGACCACGCTCAGCCCGGCGTCGCGAAACAGAATCGCGGCGCTGAGGCTGACAAAATGTGTGGACGGCGAGCCCTGCATGACCCACTGCAGCCACTGCGGCATGCTGTCCAATGGCGTGCTGCCGCCGGACAGCAGCAACATCGGGATGATCACCGGAATCGCCAGCAGACCGAACTGCGGCGTCGAGCGCGCCAGCGTCGCCAGAAAGATACCCAACGCGGTACTGGCAAACAGATAAACCGCAGTCACCAGCAAAAACAGGCTCATCGAGCCGGCCAACGGCACACCCAACAGGCCTTTGACCACCACTTCCAGCGACAGCCAGGTGCACAACACCACCACCAGCAGGTTGCTCCAGATTTTCGCCAGCATGATTTCCAGCGCCGTCAGCGGCAGCACCAGCAAATGGTCGAGCGTGCCGTGTTCGCGTTCGCGCAGCAGCGCCGTACCGGTGAGGATGATCGCCAGAATAGTGATGTTGTTGACGATCTGAATCACCGCCAGAAACCAGCCGCCCTCCAGATTGGTGTTGAACAGGGCGCGAGTAGTCAGTTGCACGGGTGCCTTGGCCGCTGCACCGCCCTGACCGGCATAGTCGAGCAATTCGCGCTGGAAGATCCGGCCGATGTAGCCGGCGCCCATGAACGCCTGGCTCATGGCGGTGGCATCGACGTTGACCTGAATCGCCGGTTGCCGCGCGGCGAGCAAGTCGGTTTGAAAGCCCGCCGGAATATTGATCACGAAGGTGTACTCACCGCTGTCCATCACTTGGTCCAGCTGCGCATAAGGCAACAGCACCGGATTCTGGAATTCCGGCGGCTGCAGGGCCTGGGCCAACTGGCGCGAGAGGGCGCTGTGGTCTTCGTCAACGATCGCCACGCTGGCGTTGTGCACGCCGATCACCGAACCGGCGGCGGGCATGTAAATCGCCACGGTGAAGGCGTAGAACAGGAACAGCAGCAACACGCTGTCATGGCGCAGGCTGGTCAGCTCTTTGAGTCCCAGGCGCAGGATGTGCGCGAACTTGTGCATCAGGCCTCCTGCTTTTTCAGCATGATCAGGCTCAGCCCGGTGAACCCGACAAAGAACCCGAACAGCGCCAGGCACTGTGGCCACAGCTGACGCAAGTCCAGCGCCTTGGTGAACGTACCCACCGCGATGTCGAGGAAGTGCCCCGCCGGAAACAGCATGCCCATAATCGCTGCCGCGCCCTCCAGTGAAGAGCGCGGCACGATCAGCCCGGAGAACTGGATGGTCGGCAGGCTGGTGATGATCATGGTGCCGAGGATCGCGGCAATTTGCGTGCGGGTGAACGCCGAGATCAGCAGGCCCATGCTGGTGGTCGCCAGCACGTACAGCAGGCCGCCGAATGCCAGCGTCAGCAGGCTGCCCTTGAACGGCACGCCGAACAGCCAGCGATTCATCGCCACCAGCAGCGCCAGGTTGACCAGACTGACCAGCAGGTACGGCGCCTGTTTACCCAGCAGAAACTCCAGACGGGTCAGGGGTGTGGCGTAGAAATTGGTGATCGAGCCCAACTCCTTTTCGCGGACGATGCCGAGCGCCGTGAGCATCGCCGGAATGAAGGCGAGGATCAGCGCCATGACCCCGGGGCCAATAGCGTTGACGCTGACCACGTCCTGGTTGTAGCGAAAGCGGGTTTCCAGGCTGGCGGCCGCCGGGTGGGCCAGCGCGGGGCTGCTCTGCTCGGCCAGCTGTTGCAGATTGGCCAAGTGCACTGCTTCAACATAATTGCGGCTGGTTTCGGCGCGAAACGGCATGCCGCCATCCAGCCACGCCGCCACGGCGGGTTGGCGCCCGGCGTACAGATCGCGGCCGAATCCGGGGGGAATCTCAAGCGCCAGTTTGATTTCCGAGCGTTGCAGGCGCCGGTGCAGTTCCTGCGGGTCATGAATGGCCGGCTGTTCGTCGAAGTACCGGGAGCCGCGAAACGCCTCCAGATAAGCTCGGCTCTGCGGCGTCTGATCCTGGTCGTACACGGCAAACGCGAGGTTTTCCACGTCCAGCGAGATGCCGTAACCGAAGATCACCATCATGAAAATCGCCCCGGCCAAGGCGAACGCCATGCGCACTTTGTCGCGCAACAGCTCCTTGCCTTCGCGACTGGCCACGGCCAACAGGCGACCGAGGCTGAAACCGTGACGGGGCAGCGGTGTTGTCGCTGCGCTCGGCGGCGCCATTTGCGGTTCGGCCACAGGCGCTGGTGGCTGAACACCTTGAGCCTGTTCCAGGCAAGTGACGAAGGCCGCTTCCAGCGTCTCTCCCGCAAACTGGCGTTGCAGCGCCGCCGGGGTGTCGCAGGCGAGGACCTTGCCCGCGTGCATCAGCGAGATGCGGTCGCAGCGCTGCGCTTCGTTCATGAAGTGCGTGGAGAGGAAGATCGTCACGCCCTGTTCGCGGGACAACTCGATCAACAGTCGCCAGAAATCATCACGGGCTGCCGGATCGACGCCGGAAGTCGGCTCGTCGAGAATCAGGACCTCCGGGCGGTGCAGCACCGCCACCGCCAGTGACAGACGCTGGCGCAGCCCCAATGGCAATGCCCCGGATGGCTGGTCGGCGACCGCGAGCAGATTGAAGCGCTGAATCAATGCTTCGATGCGTTGTGCGCTCTCGGTTTTGGGCAGGTCGAACAGCCGCGCGTGCAGCTCGAGGTTCTGCCGCACACTCAGTTCGCCGTACAGCGAAAAACTCTGCGACATGAAGCCGACCCGCTTGCGCGTGGCCAGATCCTTGGCGTTCACCGGGTTGCCGAGCAGCGTCGCACTGCCTTCACTGGCCGGCATCAACCCGGTCAGGACTTTCATGGTGGTGGTCTTGCCGCAGCCGTTGGAGCCGAGAAAACCGAAAATCTCGCCACGGCCAATGGCAAAGCTGACGTGATCCACGGCGGTGAAATCGCCGAAGCGCAGCGTCAGGTCGTGGGCTTCGATGGCGATGTCGCTGCTGTTGCCAGTGCGCGGTGGAATCACCAACGGCTGAGCGTCATGCTGGCTGTCGCCCTGGAAATGAGTGAAGGCGTCATCGAGTTTGCCGCTGGGGGTGACGGTCGCCAGTTCGCGGCTAAGGCCGGTGGCGATCAACTGGCCGGCGTCGAGCATCAGGCAATGCTCGAACTGCTCGGCTTCTTCCATATAGGCCGTGGCGACCAGCAGCGTCAGTTGCGGGCGCTGGCGTCGCACATCGTCGACCAATTCCCAGAAGCGCCGACGCGAGAGCGGGTCGACGCCGGTGGTCGGCTCATCGAGGATCAGCAGATCCGGTTCATGGATCAGCGCGCAGCACAGCCCGAGTTTCTGCTTCATGCCGCCGGACAACTTGCCGGCGGGGCGCTCGGCGAACTTCAGCAGATCCGTGGCGAGCAACAGGCTGTGCATGCGCTGCTCGCTTTCAGCCTTGGACAGGCCGAACAGCGTCGAGAAGAACTGGATGTTCTCGCGGATCGACAGCTCCGGGTACAAGTTGCCGCCCAGTCCCTGCGGCATGAAGGCGATGCGCGCATAGAGTGTGTCGCGATGCCGGCGATCCTCGATCGCGCCACCGAGCACGTCCAGTTGCCCTTGCTGCAAGGTCTTCACGCCGGCAATCAACCCCAGCAGGCTGGATTTGCCCGCGCCATCGGGGCCGATCAGCCCGCAGCGGGTGCCGGTGGGCAGGCTGAAGGCAATGTTGCTCAGCGCTTGCTGTTTGCCGTAGCGGTGGGCGATACCGTTCGCTTGAGCCGCAAGGCCGCTCATTGCAGATTGGCCGGCCATTCGACGGGCGCGATCCGCACGTAGCCGGCCCCGGGCATGCCGGGTTTGGCCTGCGGCACGGCGCTGGGCTGGACCAGGCGCAGCTTGACGCGGAACACCAGTTTTTGCCGCTCGTCGCGGGTCTCGACCTCTTTGGGAGTGAACTGCGATTTGGCTGCGACGAAGCTGATTTTTGCCGGCAGCGGGTTATCGGGCAAGGCATCGAGCAGCACGCGAGCCTCATCGCCCACCGCCAGGCGCCCGGCCACCGCGGCTGACAGATAGAGGTTCATGTACTGGTCGTTGGGATCGATCAGCAGCAAGACCCGGCCACCGGCTCCCAGCACTTCGCCGGGCTCGGCCATGCGCAGCTGGATCACGCCATCAATCGGCGCGCGCAGACTGCTGTCGTCAATTTCACTGGTCAACTGTGCGACTTGAGCCTGTGCCGCGCCAATCGCCGCACTGACAGCAGACACTTGGGCCCGGGCGGCGACAACGGCAGCGTTGCCAGTGCCGATGCGTGACTGCAGCTGATCGATGATCTGCGCGCTGACATAACCGTGCTTGAACAGTGATTGCGAACGCCCGAGCTCTTGCTGGGCCAGCAGCAGTTCACTCTGGCGCAACTGCACGTTGGCCTGAGCGGCGTTGAGATTCTCCCGGGCGCGCAACACTTCGGCTTCGGCCTGATTACGCTGGGCTTCAAGGGTGCGGGTGTCCATGCGTGCCAGCAATTGCCCTTTGCTGACCTTGTCGCCTTCGTCGACCAGTACTTCGGCGAGGCGCCCGGGAGTCTTGCTGGCGATCTGCACTTCGGTGGCTTCCAGCCGCCCGTTGCCCATCGACAGTCCTTCGACCAGGCGGCTGCTGATGGACATCCAGTAACCGAGGCCGCCAGCGACGGCGAGTAATACCAGGAGCGAACCGGCGTATAGAAGTGAAGAACGGCTGTGCGTCGACATGGGGGCATCCTGCGGCAGTGGCTTGCAGTCTGACTGTTCAAGCGTTCCGTTCGCTTGATGTCAGTCAAATGAGCGTCAAGCCTAGCCCCTTTTGTCGGTAAAAACCGTGACCGGCAAGTTCTCAGCGCAAGCCGAGCACGGCGGCCCACTGTTCGGCCGTCACTGGCATGACCGACAGGCGACTGCCTTTTTGCACCAGCGGCATTTCGGCCAGTGCGGTCTGCTGTTTCAGGTAATCAAGCTTCAGCACCCGGGCAAACGTCTCGACGTGTGCCACATCAATGGCGCTCCATGCGTTTTTCTCTGGGGTGGCTTTTGGGTCGAAGTAATGGCTCTCGGGTTCCAGTGCGGTGGGATCCGGGTACGCTGCCTGAATAATCCTGCCGATTCCGGCAATCCCCGGCTCCGGGCAACTGGAATGGTAGAAAAAGAACTCATCGCCGACGGCCATCGCCCGCAGGAAGTTACGCGCCTGATAGTTGCGAACCCCGTCCCAGCGCGCTGTGCCGAGTTTCTCCAGGCCTTTGATCGAGAGTTCGTCAGGCTCGGATTTCATCAGCCAATAGGCCATGTCTTTTGCTCCTCAAGCGGTCATTGGGCAGGTTGTCGGGCAATTTTATGACAAACCGACGGTCGGTTGACGTCAGCGTTTGCGCGCGGGTTCACGTTGTCGCAAAATGCCGGCCTTTAAAGCTTGACGCTGCTGCACGGCCTACGAACGGAAACCGCTGCTGTCATCGTGATGATGTGCCTTGAGGGGGGCAATCGATGAAACGCAAACCGGATTTGCTATGGACTTTGGTTATTTTGTTCGGCCTTGGCGTCGTGACCACCGGTTACGCGCAAAGTCTGTGGACGAGCAAGACCGATGCTCCGGTTGAAGTCGCGCAACAGGTCCAACAGTCGACTGCCTTCAAGCGCTGAAACTGCCTTCCCGACGCCGCTGATCTGCGCGGCGTCTATCCTGCGAAATACCACGCCTTATCGGTGACCGTGCCCTGCAACGGTACATCCCAGCTGGCCTGCGCCAGGCGTTCGACCTTCTGACATTCATGGGCCAGGCCCAGCAACGTCGGCTTGCGCCAGTTCTTGCGCCGGGCCAGGTACGCCAGACTGCGATCATAGAAACCGCCGCCCATCCCCAGGCGTCCGCCAACATCGTCAAACCCCACCAGTGGCAACAACACCAGGTCCAGGGTCCAGATCTTGCGCTGATGAGCCAGATTGGCCCGAGGCTCAAGAATACGGAAGCGATTGGGCTTGAGCTTGTCGCCGGGGCGAATCCGCTGGAACACCATTTTGGTTCGCGGCCAGGTGCTGAGCACCGGCAGATACGTGGCTTTGCCGCGACGCTGGGCTTCACGCAGCAGCAGGCGCGGGTCGATTTCACCGTCGGTGGGCAGATACAGAGAGATGTGTTTCGCCCGGCGGAAATGCGGGTCTTGCGCCAGTTGGCGGAACAGGCCTTTGGCGGCCTGTCGTTGTTCACCGGCCGTCAGCGCGCGGCGCGCCTTGCGCAGCAGGCGGCGGAGTTGCGGGCGGGGCAGCAGCGCAGGTTCGGTCATGGTTCGGCTTCGGCAGGTGAGGGCGAAAACGCACGCATAAAAAATCCGATGCCGGCAAAAACCGGCATCGGATTCGAATCAGGCTCCCCGGATGAACCGCTGTCAACTTAGCCCTTGAACCCGAAAGTTCAAGGTGGAGGATGCAGTAGACTTTAAGGCTTTCCGTCTGGCGGACATGCACACCAGCCCAACGTGCAACCTCCAGGGTAGTGCAAATCGGCTCAGGGACATCGTCAACTGGCAAGCACCCCAGGGAGTGCGGCGAGTATACCTCAAGCGGCCTGGCGAATCAGCCCTTGCTGATGTCCGGATCGTCGGCCAGCACCAGATCGACACGATCGAGCAAGTCGCGCACCTGTTCACGGGTCGAGCCGCTGGCCTGGATGTCCGGGCGCTCTTCTTTGTGCAAGAGGTCGTGGGTGATGTTCAGCGCAGCCATCACCGCAATACGGTCGGCGCCGATGACTTTACCGCTGCTGCGGATCTCGCGCATCTTGCCGTCCAGGTAGCGGGCGGCGCTGACCAGATTGCTGCGTTCTTCCTGGGGGCAGATGATCGAATATTCTTTGTCGAGGATCTGCACGGTAACGCTATTGCTTGAACTCATGAGTCTTGCTCCAGGGCCTTGAGGCGCGAAATCATCGATTCGACCTTACGCCGGGCGATTTCGTTTTTTTCAATGAGGTGAGCGCGTTCCTCGCGCCAGGTCTTTTCCTGAGCTAGTAAGAGTGCGTTTTGACTCTTTAGTTGCTCGACTCGGCTAATCAGCTTTTCGAGTCTGGCCATCAGCGCTTGCAGGTCGGTGTCTTCCATTGTGTCCACTGAATTCATCTGATGGGCGGCAGGCGCCTGGCTGGCGGACAGCCTTTAATAGTCTTGGCGAGTCTGTCGATGTAGGATACAAGGCCTTCATTCTAGACATAGCGCCGTCTGGCGCCTAGCTGCCCATGACCATTGCGAATTCCCCGTACCAAGCCTTTGCCACCCTGCTGACGTCCAGCGGCCACAACGTCTCGCCTGCCGAACTGCACGGCCTGCTGCTCGGCCGCAGCTGCGCCGGTGCCGGCTTCAACGCCGACGAGTGGCTGATCGATGCCGCCGAACTTCTGGAAAACGAGCCACAGGACAACGTCCGCAACGCCCTGATCGGCCTGCAAGAGATGGTCAAGGGTGAGTTGACCGGCAGCGACGTCACCGTCGTTCTGCTGCTGCCGACCGATGACGCGCCCCTGGCCGACCGCGCCGCCGCACTGGGCCAATGGTGCCAGGGCTTTCTCAGCGGTTTCGGCCTGAACTGCCGCGACAGCAGCATGCTCAGCACTGAAGCCACCGAAGTGCTGCAGGATCTGGCGGCGATCTCCCAGGTGCAAGACGCTCTGGAAGAATCCGAAGACGGCGAAAGCGACTACATGGAAGTCATGGAATACCTGCGCGTCGCGCCGCTGCTGCTGTTCTCGGAAACCAGGAAAACCGACGTGCCGCCAGCCGCCAAGCCGTCGCTGCATTAATCGCGTGCCAGGGAAAGCCATCTGCCCATGACCCATATCCCCAAAGCGGAATACAGCCGTCGCCGCAAGGCCCTGATGGCGCAGATGGAACCCAACAGCATCGCGATCCTGCCCGCCGCCGCAGTGGCGATCCGCAACCGCGACGTCGAGCACGTCTACCGTCAGGACAGCGACTTTCAGTACCTCAGCGGTTTCCCCGAGCCGCAAGCCGTCATCGTCCTGATGCCCGGCCGCGAGCACGGCGAGTACGTGCTGTTCTGCCGCGAGCGCAATGCCGAACGCGAGTTATGGGACGGCCTGCGCGCCGGCCAGGAAGGCGCAATCCGTGATTACGGCGCTGACGACGCGTTCCCGATTACCGACATCGACGACATCCTGCCGGGCCTGATCGAAGGCCGCGACCGGGTGTATTCGGCGATGGGCAGCAACCCGGAGTTCGACCGCCATCTGATGGACTGGATCAACGTGATCCGCTCCAAAGCGCACCTCGGCGCCCAGCCACCGAACGAATTCGTTGCCCTGGATCACCTGTTGCACGACATGCGCCTGTATAAATCGGCGGCAGAAGTGAAGGTGATGCGCGAAGCCGCGCGGATTTCCGCTCAGGCGCATATCCGCGCGATGCAGGCCAGTCGGCCGGGACTGTACGAATACAGCCTCGAAGCCGAACTCGATTACGAATTCCGCAAGGGCGGGGCGAAGATGCCGGCCTACGGTTCCATCGTCGCCGCCGGGCGCAACAGTTGCATCCTGCATTACCAGCAGAATGACGCGCTGCTCAAGGACGGTGATCTGGTGTTGATCGACGCCGGTTGCGAAATCGACTGCTACGCCAGCGACATCACCCGCACCTGGCCGGTCAACGGCAAGTTTTCCGCCGAGCAGAAAGCGATTTACGAACTGGTGCTGGCCTCGCAGGAAGCCGCATTCGCTGAAATCGCCCCGAACAAAAACTGGAATCAGGCGCACGAAGCCACGGTCAGGGTGATTACCGCAGGTCTGGTCAAGCTCGGAATCCTGCAAGGCGAGGTCGATGAGTTGATCGCGACCGAAGCCTATAAAGCGTTTTACATGCACCGTGCCGGCCATTGGCTGGGCATGGATGTACATGACGTTGGCGAGTACAAGGTCGGCGGCGAATGGCGGGTGCTGGAGGTCGGCATGGCGCTGACCGTGGAACCGGGCATCTACATCGCCCCGGACAACCAGAACGTGGCAAAGAAATGGCGCGGCATTGGCGTGCGCATCGAGGATGACGTGGTAGTGACCAAGACCGGTTGTGAAATATTGACCAGCGGCGTACCGAAAACCGTTGCCGAAATCGAAGCGCTGATGGCGCAAGCACGGACACACGCGGCATGAGTCGAGTCAACCTGGCAATCATCGGTGGCGGCCTGGTCGGCGCCAGTCTGGCGCTGGCCTTGCAGGCCGGGGCCAAGGCCCGCGGCTGGAAAATCGTCCTGATCGAACCGTTCGCCCCCGGCGACAGCTGGCAGCCGAGCTACGACGCGCGTTCGTCGGCGCTGTCCTTCGGTTCGCGGCAGATCTATCAACGGCTGGGCGTGTGGCAGGAAATCTCCCGCCGCGCCGAGCCGATCAAACAGATTCACGTGTCCGACCGTGGCCGCTTCTCCACCGCCCGTCTGTCGGCGATGGAAGAGGGCGTGCCGGCCTTGGGCTACGTGGTGGAAAACGCCTGGCTCGGCCAGTGCCTGTGGCAGCACCTGGATAAAGACGTGATCAGCTGGCGCTGCCCGGCGGAAGTCACGCGCATGGAGCCGCTGCCTGACGGCTATCGCCTGACCCTCAATGATGAAACCACCGTCGAGTGCGATCTGGCGGTGCTGGCGGACGGCGGCCGTTCCGGTTTGCGCGAGCAACTGGGCATCAACGTGCGCAAGCGTCCGTACAACCAGAGCGCGCTGATCGCCAACATCACCCCGAGCGAATCACACAACGGCATGGCCTTCGAGCGCTTCACCGACGAAGGGCCGATGGCCTTGCTGCCGCTGCCGGACAACCGTTGCGCACTGGTCTGGACCCGCCTGGGCATGGATGCGCAACGCCTGGCAGACCTCAGCGAGCGCGATTTCCTCAGCGAACTGCAAGGCGTGTTCGGCTACCGCCTCGGCACCTTGAAACAGGTCGGCGCGCGGCATTTGTATCCGTTGTCGCTGGTCGAGGCCGAAGAGCAGGTGCGCTCGCATCTGGCCGTACTCGGCAATGCCGCGCACAGCCTGCACCCGATTGCCGGACAAGGTTTCAACCTGTCCCTGCGGGATGCTGATGCGCTGGCTGCCGCACTGCTCGCCAGCGACAAACCGCTGGGCGACTTCGCCACCTTGCAGGCCTATCGCGAGCGGCAGCGTCTGGATCAGGAACTCACCGTGGGCTTCTCCGATCAGGTCACCCGACTGTTCGGCAGCACCCAGCCGCTGGTCTCGCTGGGCCGCAACATCGGCCTGCTCGGTCTCGATCTGTTGCCACCGGCCAAGCGCTGGTTTGCTCGTCAGGCCATGGGGCTGGGGACGCGGCCGGATGCTTGAGCGGCGGGTCGGCACTTTCACTTTCAGCAGCGCGCCGCTAACTGGCGCGCTCGCTAAAACCTTTTACGAGCGGCGCATGCCGCCAGCGAGACAGGCTTAAAGCATGGAAATGCGCGCAGATCTGCTGATTGTCGGAGCCGGAATGGTCGGCAGCGCCCTCGCGTTGGCGTTGCAGGACAGCGGCCTGGAAGTGTTGCTGCTCGATGGCAGCCCGCTGAGCGTCAAACCGTTCGACGCCGCCGCGCCGTTCGAGCCGCGAGTGAGCGCCTTGTCGGCGGCCAGCCAGCGGATACTCGAACGCCTTGGCGTCTGGGACGGCATCGCCAAGCGCCGCAGCAGCCCCTACACCGACATGCACGTGTGGGACGGCAGCGGCACCGGGCAGATTCATTTCTCGGCGAGCAGTGTGCATGCCCAAGTGCTCGGTCATATCGTCGAAAACCGTGTGGTGCAGGATGCCTTGCTCGATCGCTTGCACGATTGCGATCTGGGCATGCTGGCCAACGCACGGCTGGAACAGATGCGCCGCTCCGGTGACGACTGGCTTCTGACTCTGGCCGATGGTCGGCAGTTGCGTGCGCCGCTGGTGATTGCGGCGGACGGCGCCAATTCGGCGGTGCGCCGTCTGACCGGCGTCGCCACCCGCGAGTGGGATTACTTGCACCACGCCATCGTCACCAGCGTGCGCAGCAGCAAGCCGCACCGGATGACCGCGTGGCAGCGTTTCACCGATCACGGGCCGCTGGCGTTTCTGCCGCTGGAACGTGACGGGCAGCAGGACTGGTGCTCGATCGTCTGGTCGACCACGCCGAGTGAAGCCGAGCGCCTGATGGCGCTGGATGAAGCGGCATTCTGTCGTGAGCTGGAGCGAGCCTTTGAAGGTTGCCTGGGCGAAGTCGTCAGTGCTGATCCACGGCTGTGCGTGCCTTTGCGTCAACGCCACGCCAAACGCTACGTGGCCGAAGGCCTGGCACTGATCGGCGACGCCGCGCACACCATTCACCCGTTGGCCGGGCAGGGTGTGAACCTGGGTTTCCTTGATGCGGCGGTGCTGGCTGAAGTGCTGTTGCAGGCGGCGGAACGCGGCGAACGGCTGGCGGATGTGAAGGTGCTGAGCCGCTACGAGCGCCGGCGCATGGCGCACAACCTGGCATTGATGGCGGCGATGGAGGGCTTCGAGCGTCTGTTCCAGGCTGACCCGTTGCCGGTGCGCTGGTTGCGCAACGCCGGATTGAAACTGGTGGAGCAGATGCCGGAGGCCAAGGCGTTGTTTGTGCGTGAGGCGCTGGGGTTGACCGGGGATCTGCCGGTACTGGCCAAACCCTGAGATCTGTTTGAGGCTGATGGGCCCTTCGCGAGCAAGCCCGCTCCCACATTGGAATGCATTTCAAGGGTGGGAGCGGGCTTGCTCGCGAAGGGGCCAGAACCGACGCCATGAATTTCAGCTTGTGCAACATCTGGTAACTCCTTGCCCAAGTGTTCGATTGAGCTGGTAAATGTGAGTCCTTATCATTTGGCCCACATTTTCCGACCGAGAGATCACTCCCATGTTGGCACCCAAGCGTCTCCTGACCGCACTGGCCCTGACCCTGATCGGCAGCACTGCCGCCCAGGCCGCCGACGAGGTGGTGGTCTACTCCTCGCGTATCGATGAGTTGATCAAACCGGTGTTCGACGCCTACACCGCGAAAACCGGGGTGAAGATCAAGTTCATCACCGACAAGGAAGCGCCGCTGATGCAGCGGATCAAGGCCGAAGGCGAAAACGCCACCGCCGACCTGCTGCTCACCGTCGATGCGGGAAACCTCTGGCAGGCCGAACAGATGGGCATCCTCCAGCCGTTTACCTCGAAGACCATCGACGCCAACATTCCCGCGCAATACCGCTCGTCCACCCATGCCTGGACTGGCCTGAGCCTGCGCGCGCGGACCATCGCTTACTCCACCGAGCGCGTTAAGCCGGGCGAGTTGACCACCTACGAAGCGCTGGCCGACAAGAACTGGGAAGGGCGTCTGTGCCTGCGCACGGCGAAGAAGGTCTACAACCAGTCGCTGACCGCGACCATGATCGAAGTGCACGGCGCCGAAAAGACCGAGAAGATCCTCAAGGGCTGGGTCAACAACCTGTCCACCGATGTGTTCTCCGACGACGTTGCGGTGCTGGAGGCGATCAACGCCGGGCAGTGCGACGTCGGCATCGTCAACACCTACTACTACGGTCGCCTGCACAAGCAGAAGCCCGACCTGCCGGTGAAACTGTTCTGGCCGAATCAGGCCGACCGCGGCGTACACGTGAACCTGTCGGGCATCGGCCTGACCAAGCATGCGCCGCACCCGGAAGCAGCCAAGGCGCTGGTCGAGTGGATGACTACGCCAGAGGCGCAAAAGATTTTCGCCGACGTCAACCAGGAATTCCCGGCCAACCCGGCAGTGAAACCTTCGGAAGAAGTGGCGGCGTGGGGCAAGTTCGTCGCTGACACCTTGCCGGTGGAAGTGGCGGGCAAGCGTCAGGCCGAGGCGATCCGGATGATGGATCGGGCGGGTTGGAACTAAAACCTGGTTATATCCTGTGGCGAGGGGATTTATCCCCGATCGGATGCGCAGCATTCGTAAAGGCTACGCCCGCGGTGTATCAGTACGCCTTGATTGACGACATTGGGGGTGCTTCGCACCCCATCGGGGATAAATCCCCTCGCCACAATTGGGGCTGGCATTACTCTTGCGCCAACCCACGATTTATTAGAGAACCCCCTTGGCCCACCCCGCCCAACGCCGCTGGTACCCCATCGTCCTCACCATTGCCGCGCTGGTGCTGTTGCCCCTGAGTGTCCTGCTGCTGTCGTGGCAGACCATCGATCAGCAGATCTGGTCGCACCTGTGGGAAACCCAGATGCCGCGCCTGCTGGGCAACACCCTGACGCTGGTGCTGGGCGTCGGCGTCGGCGTGACGCTGCTCGGTGTCAGCCTGGCGTGGCTCACCAGCCTCTGCGAATTCCCCGGGCGGCGCTGGCTCGACTGGGCGCTGATGCTGCCGTTTGCCATCCCGGCCTACGTGCTGGCGTTCGTCTTCGTCGGTCTGCTGGACTTCGCCGGCCCGGTGCAAACCCTGTTGCGTGAATGGTTCGGCAGCGGCTTGCGCCTACCACGCGTGCGCTCTACCGGCGGGGTGATTGTGGTACTGGTGCTGGTGTTTTACCCCTACGTCTACCTGCTGGCGCGCACCGCGTTTCTCGCGCAGGGCAAAGGCTTGATGGAGGCGGCGCGGGTACTCGGGCAATCGCCATGGCAGGCGTTCTGGCGGGTGGCGTTGCCGATGGCGCGTCCGGCGATTGGCGCCGGTGTGGCGCTGGCGCTGATGGAGACATTGGCGGATTTCGGTGCTGTTTCGGTGTTCAATTTCGACACCTTCACCACCGCCATCTACAAGACCTGGTACGGTTTCTTCAGCCTGCCGAGCGCCGCGCAACTGGCGAGCCTGTTGTTGCTGGTTGTGATGCTGGTGCTCTATGGCGAGCGGCGCGCCCGTGGCGCCAACCGGGCGAGCAACGAGCGCCCCAGGGTCAAGGCGTTGTATCAGCTGCGCGGGCTAAAGGCGTTCGCGGCGACCGGCTGGTGCACGTTGGTGTTTGCCTGCGCGTTCGTGATTCCGCTGCTGCAACTGCTCGTATGGTTCTGGCAGCGCGGGCGCTTCGACCTTGATGAGCGTTATGCCGGGTTGATTCTGCACACCCTGTACCTGGGTGGCATGGCGGCGTTGATCACCGTCAGCGTCGCGCTATTGCTCGCGTTTGCCCGACGTCTGGCGCCGACCCGGGCGATCCGCTCCGGGGTCAGTCTGGCCAATCTTGGTTATGCGCTGCCGGGTTCGGTGCTGGCGGTGTCGATCATGCTGGCGTTCAGTTATCTCGACCGCGAACTGGTGATTCCGCTGTCGGGCTGGCTCGGCGGCGCCGGCAAACCATTGCTGCTGGGCAGTCTGGCGGCGTTGCTGATGGCCTATCTGGTGCGCTTTATCGCGGTGGCCTACGGGCCCCTGGAAAACAGTCTGGCGCGTATACGGCCTTCATTGCCCGAAGCGGCACGTAGTCTGGGTGTCAGTGGGCCGCGACTGTTTTTCAAAGTGTATCTGCCGCTGTTGCTGCCCGGCACACTGAGCGCGGCGTTGCTGGTGTTCGTCGATGTGCTCAAGGAAATGCCCGCGACCCTGCTGATGCGCCCGTTTGGCTGGGACACGCTGGCGGTGCGGATCTTCGAAATGACCAGTGAAGGGGAATGGGCGCGGGCATCGCTGCCGGCGCTGACCCTGGTGTTGGTCGGCCTGTTACCGGTCATCGGCCTGATCCGCCGCTCGGCGCACCGAAACACTTAGTCGTCAGTCCTGAATCATGCGGCTACAATGCGCGGCATTCGGTGCGGTTCGTCTGACAGACCCGTTCGCTGAAATCGGCTGAAAGCCTTCTATTTCGAGGCTTTCACCCCGTACAGCGGCTGTCCGCACCTTCGCCACGCCCGGAAGGAGAAACCCATGGGACAGCGTACGCCTCTGTATGACCTGCATCTCGCCCTCGGCGCGAAGATGGTCGATTTTGGCGGTTGGGACATGCCACTGCATTACGGCTCGCAGGTCGAGGAACACCACGAGGTGCGCCGCGATTGCGGGGTGTTCGATGTTTCCCATATGACCGTTATCGACGTTGATGGCCCACAGGCCAAGGCCTGGCTGCAGCATTTGCTGGCCAATGACGTCGAACGCCTGCATCGCCCCGGCCGCGCGCTCTACAGCACGATGCTCAACGAACGTGGCGGCATCGTCGACGACATGATCGTCTATCGCCTCGAAGACCGTTATCGTCTGGTGTTCAACGCCTCCACTCGTGACCAGGATCTGGCGTGGATGCAGGCGCAGGTCGCCGGTTACGACGTGCATCTGCACGAGCGTCAGGATCTGGCGATGCTCGCCATTCAAGGCCCGCAGGCCCGGCAGAAGATTGCCGAACTGGTGACCCAGTCCCGCGCCGCACTGATCCAGCACCTCAAACCGTTCGAAGCCGAAGTCGATGGCGACTGGTTCATCGCCCGCACCGGTTATACCGGTGAAGACGGCCTGGAAATCGCCTTGCCGGCCGAGCAGGCGCCGGGATTTTTCAACGATCTGGTCGGTGCCGGCATTTCGCCAATCGGCCTCGGCGCCCGCGACACGTTGCGGGTCGAAGCCGGGATGAACCTCTATGGCCAGGACATTCATCAGGATGTCTCGCCGCTGGCGTCCAATATGGCCTGGAGCATCGCTTGGGAACCGGCTTCGCGGCAGTTCATCGGTCGCTCGGCCCTGGAAGCGGAAAAAGCCGCCGGCGTTGCGCACAAACTGGTGGGTCTGGTGCTTGAGGAGCGCGGTGTTTTGCGCGCCCATCAAGTGGTTCGTATCGCCGATGTTGGCGAAGGAGAGATCACCAGTGGTAGTTTCTCTCCTACGCTAAGCAAATCGATTGCCCTGGCGCGTGTACCGATGGCTACCGCCGACCGCGCCGAAGTGGAAATCCGTGGCAAGTGGTATCCGGTACGAGTGGTCAAACCGACCTTCGTGCGCCATGGTAAAACCTTGATCTGACCTTTTCCGGCGGGCCTGACCGCTGACAATTTTCTTGAGGACACCGAGCATGAGCAATATCCCCGCTGAACTGCGTTTTGCCGAAAGTCATGAATGGGCACGCCTGGAAGCCGACGGCACCGTTACCGTGGGCATCAGCGATCACGCGCAGGAAGCGCTGGGCGATGTGGTGTTCGTTGAACTGGCCGAAGTCGGCAAGGTGTTTGCTGCCGGTGAGGCTGCCGGTGTTGTCGAGTCGGTGAAGGCCGCGTCCGACATCTACTCCCCGATCGGCGGTGAAGTGATCGCGGTCAACGAAACGCTGGCTGACTCGCCGGAAGAGCTGAACAACGATCCGTACGCCGCATGGATCTTCAAGCTCAAGCCAAGCGACAAGGCCGAGCTGGACAAGCTGCTGGACGCTGCTGCCTACAAGGCTGCCATCGGCGAATAAGCAGACTGTAAGACTGCAAAAGCCCCGATCTCTCGGGGCTTTTTTGTAGGCGTCGATCAGGCGTCGCGCAATACCGCTTTCACTGCCGCCACCGAACGCTCGACGTCGTCCTTGGTCATGGTGGTGAACATCGGCAATGACACGATCAAGCGTCCAACGCGCTCGGCAACTGGCAACATGCCTTCCTTGAACCCGCGCTCGCGGTACAGGCTCAGCAAGTGGATCGGCGGGTAGTGATAGCCGATGCCGATGCCTTTGGCCTGCATCTGCTCCATGAACGTGGCGCGGGCCGGCAAGCCGTCCTTGCGCTCCGGCAGGACCAGTTGGAACAGGTGCCAGTTGCTCTGGGTAAAGTCCGCCGGTGGCAGTTGGGCGCCATAAGTCGCTTCAAAGTCATCGCCAAAACATTTGAAGTAGTGCCGGGCCAGTTCCTGACGATGGGCGGTCAGCGCCTCGATATGGGCGAATTGACCCAGACCGATGGTGGCGGCGATGTCGGTCATGTTGAACTTGCCACCGAGCACATCGACGTCCAGACCATCAAAGCCGTTGCGGGTCACGCCCTGCAGGCGGTACTTCTCCGCCAGCCGCGCCTCTTCCGGGGTGTTCAGCACCAGGCAGCCGCCCTCGGAGCAGGTGACGTTCTTGTTCGCCTGAAAGCTGAACGACACGAAATCGCCGGTGGCGCCGATGCGCTGGCCGTTCCAGCTCGAACCCAGGGCCTGAGCGGCGTCTTCGACGATACGCAGATTGTGTTTGCGCGCGATGGCATATAGCCGATCCATATCCACTGGCAGACCGGCGAGGTACACCGGAATCAGCGCTTTGGTGCGCGGGGTGATGGCCGCTTCCAACTGGTCCAGATCGATGTTGCGGGTCACCGGATCGATGTCGGCAAACACTGGTGTGGCGCCGACTTCGAGGATCACGTTGGCGGTGGCGACCCAGGAAATCGGCGTGGTGATCACTTCGTCACCCGGCCCGATGCCGGCGATGCGCAAGGCGATTTCCATGGTGCAGGTGCCGGAGTTGAAGGTGCGCACCGGGCGTCCGCCGAAGTATTCCGACAACTGTGCTTCAAAGGCCTGGACCTTCGGCCCGCTGGTGATCCAGCCGGAACGCAGCACATCGCCGACGGCGGCAATCGTGGCTTCATCAATGACAGGTTTGGAAAACGGCAGGAACGGCAGTTGGTTCATGAGGATTGGATCATCCGAAGGTTGGACGCCTGATGCAGGCGCTACAGCATGCCCCGGAACCCCCTCTGCCGCCAAGCCGTGCGCGTCGGGATCGGCTGCTATGCTGGTTTGACCGTGTTGCATTGACGCCGAGCGCCAGCCAAGAGAGAGCCCGTCATGTCCCAGTTGCCATCCTTGAGCCAGTTACGCGACCCCGAAGCCTTTCTGCGCCGCCATTTGGGCCCCGACGCCGCCGAACAACAGGCGATGCTCGACAGCCTCGGTCTGGGCAGCCGGGTCGAACTGATCGAGCAGACGGTGCCGCCGGGCATTCGCCTGAATCGGGCGCTGGACTTGCCGCCGGCCCTTGATGAGCAGGCGGCGCTGGCCAAGCTGCGCAGTTACGCCGAGCAGAATCAGGTCTGGACCAGCCTGATCGGCATGGGCTACCACGGCACGCTCACGCCGACGGTCATCCTGCGCAATGTGCTGGAAAATCCCGGTTGGTACACCGCCTACACCCCGTATCAACCGGAGATCGCCCAGGGCCGTCTCGAAGCGTTGCTGAATTTTCAGCAACTGACCATCGACCTCACCGGGCTTGAACTGGCCAACGCCTCGTTGCTCGACGAAGCCACCGCCGCTGCAGAAGCCATGGCGCTGGCCAAGCGGGTGGCGAAGTCGAAGAGCAATCTGTTTTTCGTCGATGAGAACTGTCATCCGCAAACCATCTCCGTGGTGCAGACCCGCGCCGAAGGTTTCGGCTTCGAGCTGATCATCGACGCTGTGGATAACCTCAACCAGCATCAGGTGTTCGGCGCGTTGCTGCAGTATCCCGACACTCACGGCGAGATCCGTGATCTGCGTCCGGTCATCGATCAGTTGCACGCGCAGCAGGCGTTAGCGTGTGTCGCCACCGATCTGCTGAGCCTGTTGCTGCTGACACCGCCGGGTGAACTGGGCGCGGACGTGGTGTTCGGTTCGTCCCAGCGCTTTGGCGTACCGATGGGCTACGGTGGCCCGCACGCAGCGTTTTTTGCCAGCCGTGAGGAGTACAAACGGGCGATTCCGGGACGGATCATCGGCGTGTCGAAAGACGCTCGTGGCAACGTCGCGTTGCGCATGGCCCTGCAAACCCGTGAGCAACATATTCGCCGCGAGAAGGCCAACTCGAATATCTGCACCGCGCAGGTGCTGCTGGCCAACATCGCCAGTTGCTACGCGGTGTATCACGGGCCGCAAGGCTTGAAACGCATCGCCCAGCGCGTGCACCGCTTGACCTGCATCCTGGCGGCGGGCCTTGAGCGCCATGGCATCCAAAGGATCAACGCACAGTTTTTCGACACCCTCACGCTGGAGGTTGGCGGCGCGCAGAGCGCGATCATCGACAGCGCCAAGGCTGCACAGATCAACCTGCGGATTCTCGGCCGTGGCCGAGTCGGCTTGAGCCTCGACGAGACGTGCGATGAAAACACGGTGGCCAAACTGTTCGACGTGCTGCTCGGTGCCGATCATGGTTTGAACGTCGACGACATTGACGCAGAAGCACTGGTTTCCGGCATTCCCGACCACCTGCAGCGCAACACGCCGTACCTGCGCCACCCGGTGTTCAATGCGCATCACAGCGAAACCGAGATGCTGCGCTACCTCAAGCAACTGGAGAACAAGGATCTGGCGCTTAACCAGTCGATGATCCCGCTGGGCTCCTGCACCATGAAACTCAACGCCACCAGCGAGATGATCCCGATCACCTGGCCGCAGTTCGCCAATCTGCACCCGTTCGCGCCACGGGAACAGGCGGTCGGTTACACCTTGATGATTGAAGAACTGGAGCGTTGGTTGTGCGCGATCACCGGGTTCGATGCGATCTGCATGCAGCCCAATTCCGGCGCTCAGGGCGAGTACGCCGGGCTGCTGGCGATTCGCAAATATCACGAGAGCCGGCAGCAGGGCGCGCGGGATATCTGCCTTATCCCCTCCTCGGCCCATGGCACCAACCCGGCCTCGGCGCAGATGGCCGGGATGCGCGTGGTGATCGTCGAGTGCGACGAGGCCGGCAACGTCGATCTGGACGACCTGAAAACCAAGGCTGCCGAGGCGGGGGACAAGTTGTCGTGCCTGATGGCGACCTATCCGTCGACCCATGGTGTGTACGAGGAGGGCATCAGCGAGATCTGCGAAGTTATTCACCAGCACGGCGGGCAGGTGTACATGGACGGCGCCAATCTCAATGCGCAGGTCGGGCTGGCGCGGCCGGCGGACATCGGCGCCGACGTGTCGCACATGAACCTGCACAAGACTTTCTGCATTCCCCACGGCGGTGGCGGGCCGGGCATGGGGCCGATCGGTATTCGTGCGCATCTGGCGCCGTTCGTTGCCAATCACCCGGTGGTGCCGATTGACGGCCCGCTGCCACAGAACGGCGCGGTCAGCGCGGCGCCGTGGGGCAGTGCGAGCATTTTGCCGATCAGCTGGATGTACATCGCGATGATGGGGCCGCAACTGGCGGATGCCAGCGAAGTGGCGATCCTCGCGGCGAACTATCTGGCGCAGCATTTATCCGGCGCATTCCCGGTGCTCTACACCGGGCGCAACGGGCGGGTGGCCCATGAATGCATTCTTGATCTGCGGCCGTTGAAGGCGCAGACCGGGATCAGTGAAGAGGACGTCGCCAAGCGCCTGATGGACTATGGTTTCCATGCGCCGACCATGTCATTCCCGGTGCCAGGGACGTTGATGGTCGAGCCAACCGAGAGCGAGTCCAAGGCCGAACTCGACCGGTTTATCGGCGCGATGCTGAGCATCCGCGCGGAAATCACCGAAGTGCAGAACGGCAACTGGCCGGCGGAAGACAACCCGCTCAAGCGCGCGCCGCATACCCTGGCGGATGTCACTGGAGTGTGGGAGCGGCCTTACAGCATCGAACAGGGCATCACCCCGGATGCGCACACCAAGGCGCATAAGTATTGGCCGGCGGTGAATCGGGTGGATAACGTCTATGGGGATCGCAATCTGTTTTGTGCCTGCGTCCCGGTGGACGATTACCGCTGAAGAGCAAAAGATCGCAGCCTTCGGCAGCTCCTACACTGATCCCTGTAGGAGCTGCCGAAGGCTGCGATCTTTTGATTTTTTTACTCGGAGGCCACTGCGTTCTTCGCCAGAATCGCATTCGCCAGTTCCATGTCCGTGGCCTGCAGGCCCGGATTGTCGGCGCGGACTTTCTGCATCGCTGCTTCCAGGTACGGCCCACGGATGCCGCCATCGCTGGCAACGAAGCTGCCGGCATCGTCCTGTGCGGCAACGATCAGCTTGTGATCCTTGAAGGTCAGGTAGGTCGAACCGGTGGTGGCGCCGGACGAAATGACGTTACGCCAAAAGCTGTCGGCCATCGCTGAACCAACGGGAAGGGACAGCAAGGCAAGGGTGGCGACAGCAAGTTTGAGACGCATGATTGAGTGACTCCTGGGGGTTAACTACGGCGTTGGATAACGATTCGCCAATCCGGTTCCGTAGTGGCCTATTTCTGCTCGCTTTGCGGCGTTACCCGCAGCACCTCTTCGAGGGTGGTCAGCCCCGCCGCAACTTTTTGCGCACCCGACAGGCGCAGGCTGCGCATGCCTTCCTTGAAGGCTTGCCGGCGGATGGCGGTGAGGTCGGTGTCGGGGGTGATGAGCGCTTTGAGGCTATCGCTCAACTGCATGATTTCGTAGACCCCGGCGCGTCCGCGATAACCGGTGTCGCGGCACTCCAGACAACCGATAGCACGTTGCGCATTGCCCGGCAGCGGCGCCTGCCACGGGCGGGTCAGGGTCTGCCAGTCTTCCTCTTCCAGCGTCAGCGGCGCCTTGCAGTGCGGGCACAGGGTGCGCACCAGACGCTGGGCCATGACCCCGAGCACCGTGGCTTTGATCAGATAGTGCGGCACGCCGAGTTCCAATAGCCGACTGATCGCGCTGGGGGCATCATTGGTGTGCAGGGTCGACAGCACCAGGTGGCCGGTGAGTGCCGCCTGAATCGCCATTTCTGCGGTTTCCAGGTCACGGATCTCGCCGATCATGATGATGTCCGGGTCCTGCCGCATCAGCGCACGCACGCCGGCGGCGAAACTCAGGTCGATGTTGTGCTGGACCTGCATCTGGTTGAACGCCGGCTCGACCATTTCGATCGGGTCTTCGATGGTGCAGAGGTTGATCTCCGGCGTCGCCAGTTTTTTCAGTGTGGTGTAGAGCGTGGTGGTCTTGCCCGAGCCGGTTGGTCCGGTGACCAGAATGATGCCGTTAGGCTGGCGGGTCATGTCCTGCCAGCGGCGCAGGTCGTCGGCGGAAAAGCCCAACTGATCGAAGTCCTTGAGCAGCACTTCCGGGTCGAAGATCCGCATGACCATTTTTTCGCCAAACGCGGTGGGCAGCGTTGAGAGCCGCAGCTCCACCTCGCCGCCGTCCGGGGTTTTGGTCTTGACCCGGCCGTCCTGGGGTTTGCGCTTCTCGGCGACGTTCATCCGCCCGAGGCTTTTCAGGCGGCTGACGATCGCCATGGTCACCTGCGGCGGGAATTGATAGACGTTGTGCAACACGCCATCGATGCGAAAGCGCACGGTGCCCTGTTCGCGGCGCGGTTCGATATGGATATCACTGGCGCGCTGCTGGAAGGCGTACTGGAACAGCCAGTCGACGATGTTGACGATGTGCGCGTCGTTGGCGTCCGGCTCCTGATCGCTGGCGCCGAGGTTGAGCAGTTGTTCGAAGTTGCCGAGGTTGCCGCTCTGCGCGTCGGCATTGCTGGCGCCGCTGACCGATTTGGCGAGGCGGAAGAACTCGACGCTGAAGCGCTGGATATCTGCCGGGTTGGCGACCACCCGTTTGATCGGCAGCTTCAGCACATGGGTCAGGTCAGCCTCCCAACCGGTGACGTAGGGCTGGGCGCTGGCCACGACCACCGCATCGCGGTCGACCGCCACCGCAAGAATCTTGTGGCGCTTTGCAAAGGCGTAGGACATCAGTGGAGTGATGGCCGCAACGTTGATCTTCAACGGGTCGATGCGCATGTACGGCTGGCCGGCCTGCTGCGCCAGCCACAGGGTCAGGCTTTCCAGGTCCAGATGTTTGCCCGGACGGCTGAGGTCATCCAATTGCTGGCTGGCGATGAACTCCAGCGGATGTTGCTGGCCGTGGGTCGCATGGCGGCGGCGGGCGTTGAGCGCCTGCTCCGCCGAGTCCTGGCTGATAAAACCCTGGGCGACCAGTTCACGCAACACATCGTTGAGATCCAGCCAGCGGTCCTGAGTGGCGAGTTGAACGGACATGCGGGCTCCTTTTGAACGACTGTGCGCAAAGGATAGTCGTGGCCCCGCAGACCGTTGGGCCACTACCCGACAAAGCCGTTGCCGGATTTGTCAGCCGGCCGCCTGGGCCGGCGCAGCCCACGCCGTGTCGGCGTCTTGCAGGTTCACCGAGCAGACGCTGATCAGGTTACGAAGTTTTTCCGCAATCACCTGGGCGCGATGCCAGCTCAGACCATCAATGACGATATCGATCGACAGCAGATCGTCGAGCCGCTCGACGTGGACCTGTTGCGGCGTGAGGAATTGCAGCGCAAACAGATTCAGCACCCGCACCAACAGATCCGGCTCGGCTTCGGCGAGCAACTGATAACGCGCACAGCAGTGCGCGTTGTTGACGTTCCACACATCGGCGCGGGGCGCAGGGGTATTCACGGCTTCGAGGTGAGGCATGTCCGGTCTCCAGAGTCAGTGGAGGAATTTTTACATTCGGTGTCGGGCATTTCTTGTCTAAGATGAGCGGATTCGCGGATTGCTCGACTGGAACGATTCGCAAAATGATCATTTTGAGGATTGATTATGCATAGCGAGCTGGACAGCTACGACCGGCGGATTCTCGCCCTGCTGCAAGAGGACGCGTCACTGTCCAGCGCGCAGATCGCCGAGCAGGTGGGACTGTCGCAGTCGCCGTGCTGGCGGCGGATTCAGCGGATGAAGGAGGAGGGGATCATTCGCGGGCAGGTGACCTTGCTTGATCGCAAGAAGATCGGCCTGAACACGCAGATCTTCGCCGAGATCAAACTCAACGCCCACGGGCGTTCGAACTTCACCGAATTCACCGAGGCGATTCGCGGTTTTCCGGAAGTGCTGGAGTGTTATGTGTTGATGGGCGCGGTGGATTTTTTGTTGCGGATTGTCGCGGCGGACATCGAGGCGTATGAGCGATTCTTCTTCGAAAAGCTGTCGCTGGTGCCGGGGATTCAGGAGGTGAACTCGATTGTGGCGCTGTCGGAGATCAAGTCCACAACAAGCTTGCCTGTCTGAGGTAAGGCAGATGGCCTCTTCGCGAGCAGGCTCGCTCCCACAGGGGATTGCATTCCAATGTGGGAGCGAGCCTGCTCGCGAAAGCGGTTTTACATGCGCAGCAGCATTTTCCACGCGCGATTCTGATAAACCGCAATCGCCTGCTGTTTGCGCGCATCGAGCAGTTCGTCAGTGATCGTCGGCTCGTTGGCCAGTTGCGCCAGTTTGTTCAGCTCGCCGTACAGGCGATCCATTTCCGGGATCTCCAGCACGTTACGCGCGTGGTGCAGCCAGACCTGGATGCGTTCGATGCGCGGCAGTTGCTCGGCCAGATCTTCCGGCTGCTGCTGATAGCGCTGCAGTTGCAGGGACGTGGCTTCTTCGCCGAGCATGCGCGGCAGCCAGCTGTGCAGTTGCGCGGCGCCCTGACGATTGCCGCGGGTGTTGCGCTCGGCGGCCCAGGTGCGGGCCAGCAGCCAGCGCGAAACAGTCAGCGAGAACAGGCCCCAGCGTGGGTCTTCCAGTTCTTCGAGGAATTGCTCCGGCGCGGCCTTGCGTACGTCTTCGTCTTCGATACCGACCTGAACCAGTGGGCGCCAGTCTTCCAGCAGTGCATCCAGCGCCACGCGCAGGTCGTGAGTGGCCGGACGCGGTGCGGCCTGGCCGAGGCTGCTGAGCAGGGCGCGCATTTCCGCGAGGTTCTCGACCCAGTCCTGCAGCAGGCGCCAGTGGCCGTTGAAGCGATACTGTTCGGCCAGACGCTGGCTGCTGCCGAGCAAGTGCCAGGCCAGCGCGGCGAAGGCGTCGTCGAGTTGGGTTTCCGGGGTCAGTTGCGGCGCCGGCAGGCTCAGCGAGTAGCTGTTGGCGTCGTACAGACGGTAGCCGCGTTCGGCCTTGCTGATGTCGCACGGCATCAGGGCCAGGGTTTCGGCCAGTTCGGCGGCCAATTCCAGCAACGCGGCAGGCTCACCTTCGCGCAGTTCCAGTTCCAGCTCGCAGATTTCTTCTTTCTGTTTGCCGACCACCACGTGACCGAGGTCCAGCGCGGCTTCGATCACCACTTTGGCCTTGCCGCGGCCCCAGGCGATTTCCGCGCGCTCGCGGACGAAATCGGTGGTGAAGATCGGCTTCAGGGTTTTCTTGTCGAGCTCGGCCAGCGACTCGGGCCAGCATTCGCCGTCGAGTTTCTTCACGTCGAGCTTGGCTTTGGGCAATTTCCAGTCGTACTCATTACGCTCGGACAGACCGGCAACACTCTGACCACGGGTCTTGAGGGTCTGAATTACTTCGTCACCGTCCTTGCGCAGACGCAGGGCGACTTTGGCTTGAGCCAGATCGCGCTCGGGGGTGTCGAAGTACTGGTTCATCAACTCACGGCGTTCCCAGCCATTTTTGTTGCGTTTTTTCAGTAGCGGGTGCTCGCGCAGGGCCGCGAGGGTTTCGCGGCTGACGCGGAGTTTGATTTCGGTTTCTTTCTGCATGGCCGGAAAATCCAGGATCGGGAGCGCAGCCGGGGGAATGTGTGGCTGCCAAGGCCGTGCAGTGTACAGGACTGATCCGTCCTACGCCCTGCGGCGGTTTATTCCGAGCGCCGGATGGCTCTATGATGGACTCCAAATCGGGAGTTGGAGTCAGCGATGCCTTTGCCATCCATGCAAGACCAGTTCGCTGCACTGATCGCCGCACCATCGGTCAGTTGCACCCAACCGAGCCTGGATCAGTCCAACCGGGCGGTGATCGATTTGCTTGCCGGCTGGCTGGGGGATCTGGGCTTCAGCTGCGATATCCAGCAGGTCAGCCCCGGCAAATTCAACCTGCTCGCCAGTTTTGGCAGCGGGCCCGGCGGCCTGGTGCTGGCCGGGCACAGCGATACTGTTCCTTATGACGATGCGCTGTGGCAGACCGATCCGCTGAAACTCACCGAAGTCGATGGTCGCTGGGTCGGCCTGGGCAGTTGCGACATGAAGGGCTTTTTCGCCCTGATCATCGAAGCCGTGCAGCCGCTGCTCGAGCAACCGTTCAAGCAACCGCTGCTGATCCTCGCCACCTGTGATGAAGAGAGCTCGATGTCCGGTGCCCGGGCGCTGGCCGAGGCCGGCAAGCCACTGGGCCGTGCGGCGGTGATCGGCGAGCCGACCGGGCTCAAACCGATCCGCATGCACAAGGGCATCATGATGGAGCGCATCGATATCCTTGGGCAGAGCGGCCATTCGTCGGATCCGCGTCTGGGCCACAGCGCCCTCGAAGCGATGCACGATGCCATTGGCGAACTGCGCGGTTTGCGTCTGCTATGGCAGCGTGAATTCAACAACCCGCAGTTCAGCGTTCCACAGCCGACCATGAACTTCGGCTGTATTCATGGCGGCGACAACCCGAATCGCATTTGCGGCCAGTGTTCGCTGGAGTTCGACCTGCGTCCGCTGCCGGGCATGGACCCGAAAATTTTGCGTGCGGAGATTCTGCGCAAGCTCAACCCGGTGGCCGAGCGGCATCAAGTGAAGATCGACTACCAGCCATTGTTCCCGGAAGTGCCGTCGTTTGAGCAGGCCGAAGACGCTGAATTGGTGCGCATCGCTGAAAAGCTCACCGGTCATAGTGCCGAAGCAGTAGCGTTCGGCACCGAAGCGCCTTATCTTCAGCGCCTTGGCTGCGAAACCATCGTGCTCGGCCCTGGCGACATCGCCTGTGCACACCAGCCCGGCGAATACCTTGAAATGTCACGTTTGCAGCCTACCGTGCATCTATTGCGGCAGTTGATTGAACATTATTGCCTGACAGCTGACGAACGATGATCAACCCCTGTGGGAGCGAGCCTGCTCGCGAAAGCGCCATTCCAGACACCTCAATGTCGACAGATACACCGCTTTCGCGAGCAGGCTCGCTCCCACAGGGGGGACGGTGTTTTGTCAGATCAAACGCTGTAAATTGCCAGCACCCCAACCCGTATTCATGAGGAGAGCGCGCGTGTCGCCAAGCCTGTTCCGACGATAACCATCAGCCCGCTGTGCGTTTTCCGTTTCGCCCTTTTTTCGGCTGCTATTTATTACAGGCCCAGGTTCATGCCCGAATACGTCAATTGGCTTCGTCACGCGTCCCCTTACATCAATGCCCACCGCGACTGCACCTTCGTCGTCATGCTGCCCGGCGACGGCGTGGAGCATCCGAACTTCGGCAACATCGTCCACGACCTCGTGCTGTTGCACAGCCTCGGCGTGCGCCTGGTGCTGGTCCACGGTTCGCGCCCGCAGATTGAAACCCGCCTCGCTGCGCGCGGCCTGACCCCGCACTACCACCACGGCATGCGCATCACCGATGCGGCAACGCTGGAGTGCGTGATCGACGCGGTCGGTCAGCTGCGTATCGCTATCGAAGCGCGGCTGTCGATGGACATGGCCTCGTCGCCGATGCAGGGCTCGCGCTTGCGGGTGGCCAGCGGCAACCTTGTGACCGCGCGGCCGATCGGCGTGCTCGAAGGCGTCGACTATCACCACACCGGTGAAGTGCGCCGGGTCGATCGCAAAGGCATCAATCGTCTGCTCGACGAGCGTTCGATCGTGCTGCTGTCGCCGCTGGGCTACTCGCCGACCGGGGAAATCTTCAACCTCGCCTGCGAAGACGTCGCCACCCGCGCCGCCATCGACCTCGGTGCCGACAAGCTGCTGCTGTTCGGCGCCGACCTCGGTCTGATCGACGAGAACGGCAAACTGGTGCGCGAACTGCGTCCGCAACAGGTGCCGGCGCATCTGGCGCGTCTGGGCAACAACTATCAGGCGGAGCTGCTGGATGCCGCCGCCGAGGCTTGCCGTGGCGGCGTGGCGCGCAGCCATATCGTCAGTTATGCCGAAGACGGTGCGCTGCTGACCGAACTGTTCACCCGCGACGGTGGCGGCACACTGGTCGCGCAAGAGCAATTCGAGCTGGTGCGCGAGGCGGCGATTGAAGACGTCGGTGGTTTGCTCGATTTGATCAGTCCGCTGGAAGAGCAGGGGATTCTGGTACGTCGTTCGCGCGAGGTGCTGGAGCGCGAGATCGAGCAGTTCAGCGTGGTCGAGCGCGAAGGGATGATCATCGCCTGTGCGGCGCTGTACCAGATTGCCGATTCGGATGCCGGTGAGCTGGCGTGCCTGGCGGTGAATCCGGAGTACCGTCACGGTGGTCGCGGCGATGAGCTGCTGGAGCGCATCGAGACCCGTGCCCGGGCGCAAGGGTTGAAAACCCTGTTCGTCCTCACCACCCGCACGGCGCACTGGTTCCGCGAGCGCGGGTTCGAACCCAGCAGCGTCGAGCGCCTGCCGGCGGCGCGGGCGTCGCTGTACAACTATCAGCGTAACTCGAAGATCTTCGAAAAGACCCTCTGAAGATTAGCGAAGGACTTTTGTGGCGAGGGGATTCATCCCCGATGGGCCGCGCAGCGGCCCCCGCTTCAGCAAAAGCAGGGGACTGCTGCGCAGTCCATCGGGGATGAATCCCCTCGCCACCTATTCAATTGTTTTCGGTTACAAACTTCGCACTGACGTACGGCGAGTAGTCCGGCAGCACCGTCTCGACCTTGCCTTGTTCCTTCAAAAACTTCGCCGTCTCACCAATCGCCTTCGCCGTACCGCCTTCCAGCAGTGCAGTTGATTGCTGCGCCTTGGCATCAGGGAACGCCGAACCGGCGAGCAATTCCGGCACGTCGGCGGCATTGGCACCCGTCAGTTTTGCGATTTTCTGCACCGGCGCCGAGTCCGCTGTCCAGCTGTCTTTATGGCTGGCGTAATCGGCAAACGCGTCTAGAGTGACCTTGGCAAACTTGGCCACCACCTCAGGATGCTTCTCGGCGTAATCCTTGCGCGCGACCCAGACTTCGAAGGTCGGTGCGCCCCATTGGCCGACTTGAGCGGCATCGGTCAGGGTCTTGCCGGTCTTGCGGATTTCCCCCAGCGCCGGCGACCAGACGAACGCGCCATCGATATCCCCACGCTTCCAGGCTGCTGCGATTTCCGCCGGCTGCAGGTTCACCACTTTGACTTTGCTGGTGTCCAGACCCCAGTGCTTGAGTGCGCCGAGCAAGCTGTAGTGGGAGGTGGAAACAAAGGGCGTGGCGATGGTCTTGCCGACCAGGTCCTGCGGGGTGTTGATCCCGCTGCCATTGCGCACCACCAAGGCTTCGGCGGCATTGATCTGCGCCGAAACAATAAAGGCAACAATCGGCAGGTTTCGCGAAGCCGCGGCGGCCAACGGGCTGGAACCGAGGTTGCCGATCTGCACATCGCCGGAGGCAATGGCTGTCACAACTTCCGGGCCACTATTGAAGCGTCGCCAGTCGATCTTCTGGCCGATGGTTGTTTCGTAAGTACCGTCGGCCTGGGGGACTTTGCTGGGGTCGATCCCGGTTTGATAACCGATGGTGAGGTTGGCAGCCTGCGCGGAAAAACAAATCAGCGCCGACACACAAACTGTAACAAATTGACTAGATAGTGCGCGTTTAGCCATCATGGCGTCGCCTTTTCGATAGGGTTTGACGAATTGGGGTTGCGCCAAAGCTAATCGATATAAAAAAAGGCTAACAAATACCATTTAGGAATGAGCTTAGTCGCCGATACGTTGTATCCGGGCGAGGATGGCGAGATAGTGGCCATATTCCCGAATGATATGAAAAAGAATGAATAAATTCTTTTTGGGTTTATCAGGAAATCTTTACTCTGCACGGACCAAATCACTGCGATTAGACCTTGGTCGTAGACACACAAGGTTACGATTGACTTGTCAGTCACGGTCTGGCGCTAATCGCGCATCTTAGGATCCAGGGCATCAGACCCCGGGCCAGGAACACAAGAATTAGAAACGAGAGGAGCTTTACATGAACAAGTCCACCTTGGCCCTGGCTGTGGCCGTAGGGGTTATGGCGCAGCAGGCAGGCGCCGCCGGTTTCATCGAAGACAGCAAGGCCACTCTGGGCTTGCGCAACTTCTACATCAATACTGACAACCGTGACAGCGACGTCAACGCTCCTGCCAACAAGCGTGCAGGCGTGCAGAGCAAGCAAGAAGAATGGGGCCAAGGCTTCGATCTGCGCTTCATCTCCGGTTACACCCAAGGCACTGTGGGTTTCGGTATCGATGCGATCGGCCTGTTGGGTGTGCGTCTGGATTCCGGTGGTGGCACTAACGGTGCTTCCCCGGCGACACCGACTAACTACGGTTCCTACGGCGGCACTGTTTTCCCAAGCAAATCCAATGGTGAAGCGGTTGATAACTTCTCCAGCCTGGGTCTGACCGCCAAGGCCAAGATCTCCCAGACCGAACTGAAGCTGGGTACTTTGCAGCCTAAAAACCCGGTTATCGTCACCAACGATGGTCGTCTGTTGCCGCAAACTTTCCAGGGTGGCCAGATCACTTCGGGCGAGATCAAGGATCTGACCCTTGTGGGCGGCCAGATCGAGCACGTAAAAGGTCGTAACTCCAGCAACAACGAAGAACTGTCGATCGCGGGTGCCAACGGCCGTACTGCGTCTGGCCGTGACAGCAACAAGTTCATCTATGCCGGCGGTGACTACAAGATCACCAAAGATCTGACCGCTCAGTACTACTACGGCAATCTGGACCAGTTCTACAAGCAACACTTCCTGGGCCTGGTTCACAACTGGGCAATCGGCCCGGGCGTATTGAAGTCGGACTTCCGTTACTTCAACAGCCGTGACGATGGCGCTAACGGTCACGATGCCAACTATTTCACCTCCGGTGATTACGGTACTGGCGTTACCAAAGGCAAAGTCGACAACAACCTGTACAGCGGCCTGTTCCTGTACACCGTTGAAGGTCACACCTTCGGTGGCGGTTATCAGGTCAGCAACGGTAACAGCGACTTCCCGTGGCTGAACCAGGGTGACGGTTCGTCGAACTACACCATTACCGACATGCAGATCCAGAAGTTCGGCCGTGCTGGCGAGCGCACTTGGCAGGCTCGCTACTCGTATGACTTCGCTAAAGTGGGCATCCCTGGCCTGACAGCCGGTCTGATTTACCTGCGTGGCGATAACATCGATACCACCGGCAAAGTTGGTTACAACCAAGTTACCGTCAACGCCACTGGCCGCTCCGAATGGGAACGCGACCTGACCGTTGGTTATGTCGTACCAGAAGGTCCGCTGAAGAACCTGGGCCTGATGTGGAAAAACGCTACCTGGCGCAACGATATCCCAGGTCAGCGCGACCAGGACGAAAACCGCCTGATCGTCAGCTACTCGATCCCGCTGCTGTAATAGCGCGTTCAAGCTGTTGATGTAAAAAAAGCCCCGTCCGGCATCGCGCCGGACGGGGCTTTTGCATTTTCGGGTCAGGGCTCACCCCCGTAAGCCTGGCCCGAAATTCCCCTCTTTTGCAGCTACTCAAGGCCTTCTCGAACCTTGAGAGCGATGTTCGTCGCGATGCGGGCGAGCGTCCAGTGAACGATGTTTAATATTCCTTTAGATTCTAGATATCTATTTATTTATTCTTTTTCATGATGGCGAATCACGAGCTACAGTTGAGTTCTCCAATAACTCATCAGGAGCAGCACCATGAGCCTCAGACTCGGCGACATCGCCCCCGACTTCGAACAGGATTCCAGCGCCGGCAAGATTCGTTTCCACGAGTGGCTGGGCGATAGCTGGGGCGTGCTGTTCTCCCACCCGGCCGACTTCACCCCGGTGTGCACCACCGAGCTGGGCTTCACCGCCAAGCTCAAGGATGAGTTCGCCAAGCGCGGCGTCAAAGCCATCGCGCTGTCGGTCGACCCGGTGGACTCGCACCACAGGTGGATCGAAGACATCAACGAAACCCAGAACACCATCGTCAATTTCCCGATCCTGGCCGATGCCGACCGCAAGGTGTCCGACCTCTACGACCTGATCCACCCCAACGCCAACGACACCCTGACCGTGCGCTCACTGTTCGTCATCGACCCGAACAAGAAGATTCGCCTGACCATCACCTACCCGGCGAGTACCGGGCGCAACTTCCACGAGATCCTGCGGGTGATCGATTCGCTGCAGCTCACCGACAACTACAAGGTGGCGACTCCGGCCAACTGGCAGGACGGTGAGGAGGTGGTGATCGTGCCGTCGCTCAAGGACGAGGAAGAGATCAAGCGGCGCTTCCCCAAAGGCTATCGCGCGGTGAAACCATACCTGCGCCTGACGCCGCAGCCGAACAAGTGAATCAGTGAGATTGGCGGTGTAGCCACCACCGTCATCGCGAGCAGGCTCACTCCTACATTCGAAATGCGTTCCCCTGTGGGAGCGGGCTTGCTCGCGAAGGCGTCGGCCAAGCCGACACAAAATCCAGAACCACAAAGCAGGGGATTTCAGGCCGTTTTCACGGCCTGTTTTTTTGCCCGGAACAAAGCAAATCGCATATCTCTTAAACGCATAACCAAATGAATAAATATGATTTATGGATATATAAATCAGCTGGTAAGGTCACTCCCATCGAAGCGAGATCGCAACCCGCGAATCGCCTGCAACGCTTAAGGAATTGTCTCAATGCTGGTCGTCTCACTCGGTGGCAGTCCCAGCCAGCGCTCCCGCTCAGGAGTGTTGCTTGAGCGCTCGCAACGCTGGTTGCAGGCGCAAGGGGTGGAAGTGGTGAGTTATCAGGTGCGGGACTTCCCGGCCGAAGATTTGCTCCACGCCCGCTTCGACAGCCCGAAGGTGCTCGACCTGCTGGCGCAGATTGAAAACGCTGACGGTCTGCTGATCGCCACGCCGGTGTACAAGGCGTCGTTTTCCGGGGCGCTGAAGACCGTACTCGATCTGCTGCCCGAACGCGCCTTGAACCACAAGATTGTTCTGCCGATGGCCACCGGCGGCAGCATCGCCCACATGCTGGTGGTCGATTACGCGCTCAAGCCCGTGCTGTCGGCATTGAAAGCCCAGGAAATGCTCCAGGGCATTTTCGCCGAGGACAGCCAGATCGCTTATGGCGAAGGCAGCGCCCAGGCGCAACTGGCGCCAGCGCTGGAACAGCGTCTGCATGAAGCGCTGGATCAGTTTGTCACTGCCATGGCTCGTCGGCCGAAACCGCTGGAGCCGGGCCTGTTGAATGAACGTTTATTGAGTGCTCGCTGGAGCATTTGAGCCTTACCCGAATTTGCTCCACTCACCTTACTCAGCCGCTAACGGCCAAGCAGGTGCAGCCAAAACCCAACAGCAAAAAGGAGAGCGCTATGCGCACTGTATTTTTGCGTCGTGGTCTGGTCGCTCTGTTTGCTGCGGCTGTGTCCTTCGGCGCCATTACTCAAGCTCAAGCCGAGACATTGCGGATCGGTTATCAGAAGTACGGCACGCTGGTGCTGCTCAAGGCCAAAGGCACTCTGGAAAAGCGTCTGGCCGCCCAAGGCGTGGACGTGCAATGGACTGAATTCCCCGGCGGCCCTCAGCTGCTCGAAGGCCTGAACGTCGGCTCGATCGACTTCGGCGTGACTGGCGAAACCCCACCGGTATTCGCTCAGGCTGCCGGCGCTGATCTGCTCTACGTCGCCTACGAACCGCCAGCGCCGAACAGCGAAGCGATCCTCGTACCGAAAGACTCGCCGATCAAATCGGTGGCGGATCTGAAGGGCAAGAAAGTCGCCCTGAACAAAGGCTCCAACGTGCACTACCTGCTGGTGCGCGCACTGGAAGACGCCGGTCTCAAATACTCCGATATCCAGACCGTGTTCCTGCCGCCGGCCGATGCCCGCGCTGCGTTCGAGCGTGGCAGCGTCGATGCCTGGGTGATCTGGGACCCATACCAGGCCGCTGCCGAGCAACAGTTGCAAGCGCACACCCTGCGTGACGGCAAAGGCATCGTCGACAACCATCAGTTCTACCTCGCGACCAAACCTTACGCGCAGAAAAATCCCGAGGTGATCAAGACCCTCGTCGAAGAAGTGCGCGCTGTCGGCGAGTGGTCCAAAGCCAACCCTGAAGACGTGACCCAACAGGTCGCGCCACTGCTCGGCCTGCCGGCGGACATCACCCTGACCTCGGTGAAACGCCAGGGCTACGGTGCGCTGTTCCTGACCCCGGAAGTGGTCGCCGCACAACAGAAAATCGCCGACACCTTCTACCAGCTCAAGCTGATTCCCAAGCCGTTGAGCATCAAGGATGTGATCTGGACACCTCCGGCCGCTGTGGCCCAAAGCTCGGTTAGCCAAACCCAGTAAATCGAATCCCCAAGGAGACCACTCCATGAGCCTCAACATCTTCTGGTTCCTGCCTACCCACGGCGACGGCCATTACCTTGGCACCGCCGAAGGCGCCCGCGCCGTTGACCACGGTTATCTGCAACAGGTCGCGCAAGCGGCGGATCGTCTGGGCTTTGGCGGCGTGCTGATTCCCACCGGCCGTTCCTGCGAAGACTCGTGGCTGGTCGCCGCGTCGCTGATACCGGTGACCCAGCGTCTGAAATTCCTTGTCGCCCTGCGCCCCGGGATCATTTCCCCGACGGTGGCGGCGCGACAGGCAGCGACCCTGGATCGTCTGTCCGGCGGTCGTGCGCTGTTCAACCTGGTGACCGGCGGTGACCCGGAAGAGTTGGCCGGTGATGGTCTGTTCCTCAACCACGAAGAACGCTATCAAGCCTCGGTGGAATTCACCCGCATCTGGCGTCGGGTGCTGGAAGGCGAAACCGTTGATTACGACGGCGAACACATCAGCGTGAAGGGCGCCAAGCTGCTTTATCCACCGATCCAGCAACCGCGTCCGCCGCTGTACTTCGGCGGCTCGTCGGAAGCGGCGCAGGATCTGGCTGCCGAACAGGTCGAGATGGTACTGACCTGGGGCGAACCGCCAGCCGCGGTGGCCGAGAAGATCGAACAAGTGCGCGCCAAAGCCGCCAGGCTCGGGCGTACCGTGCGCTTCGGCATTCGTCTGCATGTGATCGTGCGCGAAACCAACGCCGAAGCCTGGCAAGCAGCCGACCGGCTGATCTCGCATCTGGACGATGACACCATCAAACGTGCGCAAGCATCGCTGGCGCGCTTCGACTCGGTCGGTCAACAACGCATGGCCGCGCTGCACGGCGGCAGTCGCGACAACCTCGAAGTCAGCCCCAACCTGTGGGCGGGTGTCGGTCTGGTGCGCGGTGGTGCGGGGACGGCGCTGGTCGGTGATGGCCCGACTGTGGCCGCCCGCGTGAAGGAGTACGCGGATCTGGGTATAGACACCTTCATCTTCTCCGGTTATCCACACCTCGAAGAATCGTACCGCGTCGCTGAACTGCTGTTCCCGCACCTCGACATCGAGCGTCCGGAACTGCCGAAAAGCGCCGGTTATGTCAGCCCGTTCGGCGAGATGGTGGCCAACGACATTCTTCCCAAAGCCGCGTCGCAGAGCTGAGGCGCGCCATGAAAACATTTATCCACAGCCTCGCGCCCTGGGCGTTGCCGGTGCTCCTGCTGGCGGTGTGGCAGTTGTCGGTGTCAGCCGGTTGGTTGTCGACGCGGATTCTGCCGGCACCGGTGGCGGTGATTGAGGCCGGTGTCAGCCTGGTGCGCAGCGGCGAGATCTGGACGCACCTGGCGATCAGCGGCTGGCGCGCGGCGCTGGGCTTCACTATCGGCGGCAGCATCGGCCTGGTGCTGGGCTTCATCACCGGCCTGTCGAAGTGGGGTGAACGCCTGCTCGACAGCTCGGTGCAGATGATCCGCAACGTGCCGCACCTGGCGCTGATTCCGTTGGTAATTCTGTGGTTCGGCATCGATGAGTCGGCGAAGATTTTCCTGGTCGCATTGGGCACGTTGTTCCCGATCTACCTCAACACCTATCACGGCATCCGCAACGTCGATCCGGCGCTGGTGGAAATGGCGCGCAGTTACGGCCTGTCCCGTTTCAGCCTGTTCTGGCAAGTGATCCTGCCGGGTGCGTTGCCTTCGATTCTGGTCGGTGTGCGCTTTGCGCTGGGCTTCATGTGGCTGACGCTGATCGTTGCCGAAACCATCTCCGCCAGCTCCGGCATCGGCTATCTGGCGATGAATGCCCGCGAGTTTTTACAGACGGATGTGGTGGTGCTGGCGATCCTGCTTTACGCGGTACTCGGCAAACTCGCCGACCTCGCGGCCCGTGGACTTGAGCGCGTGTGGTTGCGTTGGCATCCGGCGTATCAGGTTGCCAAGGGAGGTGCGGCATGACCGCTCAACAACCTCCACGCTTGCTGCGCGGGATTCCGCTGGTGGTGCGCAACCTGCAGAAAACCTTTGGCGCGCGGCAGGTGTTGCGCGACATCGACCTGCACATTCCGGCGGGGCAATTCGTCGCCGTGGTCGGGCGCAGCGGGTGCGGCAAGAGCACCTTCCTGCGCTTGCTCGCCGGCCTCGATCAACCGACTGGCGGCGACCTGCTGGCCGGTGCTGCACCGCTGAGCGATGCGCGGGAAGACACCCGGTTGATGTTCCAGGAAGCCCGGCTGCTGCCGTGGAAAAAGATCATCGACAACGTCGGCCTCGGCCTTAAAGGCAACTGGCGCCCGCAAGCTCTGGAGGCGCTGGAAGCGGTGGGGCTGGCCGATCGCGCCAACGAGTGGCCAGCCGCCTTGTCCGGCGGGCAAAAGCAGCGTGTGGCGCTTGCCCGGGCGCTGATTCACCAGCCGCGCCTGTTGCTGCTCGACGAGCCGCTGGGTGCGCTGGATGCGCTGACCCGCATCGAGATGCAGCAACTGATCGAACGCCTCTGGCAGAAGCATGGGTTCACCGTGCTACTGGTGACCCATGACGTCAGCGAAGCGGTGGCGATTGCCGACCGGGTGATTCTGATCGAGGACGGCGAAGTCGGTCTCGACCTGCAAGTGGAACTGCCACGCCCGCGAGTGCGCGGATCGCATCGACTGGCGGCGCTGGAAACCGAAGTGCTCAACCGTGTTCTGTCCCTGCCCGGCGAGCCGCCGGAGCCGGAACCTGTTTCACCACTGCCTACGCAATTGCGCTGGGCTCAATAACTCAAGTTACATCCAACGACAGGAATCAAAGCCATGACTATCAAAGCCATCAACGTGCGCAACCAGTTCAAAGGCTCGATCAAGGAGATCGTTCTCGGCGACGTGCTGTCGGAAATCGACGTGCAAACCGCTTCCGGCATCGTCACTTCAGTGATCACCACCCGCTCGGTCAAGGAGCTGGAACTGGCGGTGGGCAGCGAGGTGATCGCCTTCGTGAAATCCACCGAGGTGTCGATCGCCAAGTTGTAAGCCAGTGAGTAAAAAACAACCCCGAAAGGCGTGAGCCCTTCGGGGTTTTTTGTGTCTGTCTTGAAGTTCGCGGTGCGGCCTTCGCGAGCAGGCTCGCTCCCACAGGGAACCGCATTCCAAATGTGGGAGCGAGCCTGCTCGCGAAGAGGCCGGTAAAGACGCTAGAGAATTCTTTTGGGCAGGTAAGGTGGAAGGTATAACCCGATGTAGGCATCAAACACCCGCATCCCTTCCTCGGCCATGCGCGGCGTGATCTGCCCATGCTGCTGCACCGAGCGCGCATACACGCGGTCGCCCAACTCCATCGCCAGCGCGAACACATCGACATCGCTGGGCAGGCGCGGCAATTCGAAGTGATGGTCGAACAGCTTGTGCATCAGGTCGCCGAGTTCGATGTCGTGCTGGCGGTCGGCCTGGGTCACTTCGGTCAGGCCGTGCTGGGCGAGGATCAACTGGCGGGCCGCCGCGTCTTCGTCGTAGATCTCCAGCATCCGCTCTTCGACCAGCCGCGACAGGTCACGCCAGTCGCGCAGCGCCTCGTGGTCGATCGGCGCTTGCAGGCAGGCGCGAAACGCCGCATGCACGTCGGCGGTCAGCGCTTCGAGCAGTGCCGGGACGCTGGCGAAGAAGTGATACACGGATGACGGCGGAATCTGCGCGCGTTCGGCGACGCTGTAGATCGACAGACTGGCCACACCCTCGGCGGCCAGCAGCGTACGCGCGGCTTCGAGTATCGAATCGATGCGCGCCTGGCTGCGGGCACGGGGTTTGCGGACGGGGGCGGGACGCGTCATGGAAGTCTCCTGCGGGGCAGCGGGCATTGTACGAGCCGCGCCGTGTGTTGTCTGCCGACCTGTGGCGAGGGGATTTATCCCCGATGGGTTGCGAAGCGACCCCAAACCCATTCCCCTCGGTGTGTCAGGAGTATCCGGTTCTCAGGGATTACGACTGCTGCGCAGCCGGTCGGGGATAAATCCCCTCACCACAGTGGAAAATGTTCAGGCATAAAAAAACGCTGCGGGCTGAAATGGCCGGCAGCGCTTTTTATTCCTGCAATCCGCTTAAACGGTATGCAGATACCAGTTGTACTCAAGGTCGGAGATGGAGTGTTCGAACTCCTCCAGCTCGCTTTCCTTGCAGGCGACGAAGATATCGATGTATTTCGGATCGATGTACTTGGCCATCACTTCGCTGTCGTCCAGCTCGCGCAGGGCATCGCGCAAGTTGTTCGGCAGGCTTTGTTCGTTCTGCTCATAGCTGTTGCCTTCGACCGGAGCGCCCGGTTCGATCTTGTTCACCAGACCGTGATGCACACCGGCCAGGACCGAAGCCATCAGCAGGTACGGGTTGGCGTCGGCGCCCGCTACGCGGTGTTCGATACGCACGGCATCGGCAGAGCCGGTTGGTACGCGGATCGCCACGGTGCGGTTGTCCAGGCCCCAGCACGGCGAGTTCGGCACGTAGAACTGCGCGCCGAAGCGACGGTACGAGTTGACGTTCGGGCAGAGGAAAGCCATCTGCGCCGGCAGGGTCTCGAGCACACCGCCGATCGCGTGACGCAGCGCGGCGTTCTGCTCGGGATCCTCGCTTGCAAAGATGTTCTTGCCATCTTTGTCGAGCACCGAGATGTGGACATGCAGACCATTACCCGCCTGGCCCGGATACGGCTTGGCCATGAAGGTGGTGTCCATTTCATGGTCGTAGGCGATGTTCTTGATCAGACGCTTGAGCAGGACTGCGTAGTCGCACGCCTTGATCGGGTCGGCGACGTGGTGCAGGTTCACTTCGAACTGCGCCGGGGCACTTTCCTTGACGATCGCGTCGGCCGGGATGCCTTGCTCTTTGGCGCCTTCCAGAATGTCCTGGAGGCAGTCGACGTATTCGTCGAGGTCGTCGATCAGGTAGACCTGAGTCGAGTGTGGGCGTTTGCCGGAGATCGGCGAGCGTGGCGGCTGAGGGCGGCCGTTCACGTTTTCCTGGTCGATCAGGTAGAACTCCAGCTCGAAGGCTGCGCAGATGGTCAAGCCCAGCTCGTCAAACTTTGCAACAACTTGACGGAGCACTTCGCGCGGATCGGCGAAGAACGGGTCGCCTTCGAGTTCGTGCATGGTCATCAACAGTTGCGCGGTAGGGCGCTTCTGCCATGGCTCGTTGCACAGGGTATCGGGGATTGGATAGCAGATCCGGTCGGCGTCGCCGATGTCCAAACCCAGGCCGGTGCTTTCCACCGTAGAGCCATTGATATCCAGAGCAAATAGAGAGGCCGGCAGGTTGATGCCTTTCTCGTAAACCTTGTGGAGGCTGGTGCGTTCGATGCGCTTGCCGCGCACCACACCATTCATATCCGCAATCAGAAGGTCAACGTACAGAACCTCAGGATGTTCCTTAAGGAACGCGTTCGCTTCGTTAAGCTGAACGGCACGCGGGGGTACCGACATGATGCAACACCTTTGTTGTTAAAAATATCAATCATTGATCTTTTCTGGTTTCAGTCAACCCGAACGGCCTGCCGAAGTCAAGCGAGGCCTTTTTTGCCCTAAAAAAGCGCTGCAAGGGCATTTATGGGGCACTTTGGGGCAGTTTTTTGTCCTTGGGACGCTTGGCACCCGCGGGCTTGAGCAGGCCGTGTTGTATTTTTTACGGGGGTGTTGTGTAAAAAAATGAACAAGGCTAAGCTCCGACCAAACCCATAACAGCAATAATACCGGGGTGCTTCATGTCTCGCCTGCCGTTAATCGGCATCACCGACTGCTCGCAACAGTCCGGTCTGCATGCTCATCACATCAGTGGCGACAAATCCGTCCGTGACGCGGCCAGCATGGCTCGTGGCGGGTCGACGAGGTTCTTGTGCGCATCAGGCCCAACGGCAACGTCCGATATTCTGGACGCACGGGACAGCATCCTGTTTATGGCGTCTCCTTCCAATATAGATCCCTTTGAGTCCCAAAGCCTGTGCCGCTTCCAAAGCCGTGCTCATGATTCTGCACGCCTTGAATGTGCACAGGAAATGCAACGCCAGCGTAAAGGGCAGGTAAGCTCCTCTTTCATTGTCTATGCGCGGTGCCAGGCGTAAGCCGGTACTGCGCGCAAGCAAGCCCCCTTTAACGCGACGCCACGGCGTCAAACTTTGCCTGACACGATGTCAGGAGACTCAGCCCAGAGGCATTTATGAGTAACAACCTCGACCAGCTCACCGATTGGTTGAAAGACCACAAGATCACAGAAGTCGAATGCATGATCGGCGACTTGACCGGTATCACCCGGGGCAAGATCTCGCCGACCAACAAGTTCATCGCCGAGAAGGGCATGCGCCTGCCGGAAAGCGTGCTGTTGCAGACCGTGACCGGCGACTACGTCGAAGACGACATCTATTACGAACTGCTCGACCCGGCCGACATCGACATGATCTGCCGCCCCGACCAGAACGCCGTGTACCTGGTGCCATGGGCCATCGAGCCGACTGCCCAGGTGATCCACGACACCTACGACAAGCAAGGCAACCCGATTGAGCTGTCGCCGCGCAACGTCCTCAAGAAAGTCCTCAAGCTCTATGCCGACAAGGGCTGGCAGCCGATCGTGGCGCCGGAGATGGAGTTCTACCTGACCAAGCGCAGTGACGACCCCGACTATCCGCTGCAGCCGCCAATCGGCCGCTCGGGACGTCCGGAAATCGGTCGTCAGTCGTTCTCCATCGAAGCGGCGAACGAATTCGACCCGCTGTTCGAAGACGTCTACGACTGGTGCGAACTGCAGGAGCTGGACCTCGACACGCTGATCCACGAAGACGGCACGGCGCAGATGGAAATCAACTTCCGTCACGGCGATGCACTGTCGCTGGCCGACCAGATCCTGGTGTTCAAACGCACCATGCGCGAAGCCGCGCTCAAGCATGACGTGGCCGCGACCTTTATGGCCAAGCCGATGACCGGCGAGCCGGGCAGTGCGATGCACTTGCACCAGAGCATCATCGACATCGAGACCGGCAAGAACGTGTTCTCTAATGAAGACGGGACCATGAGCCAGCTGTTCCTGCACCACATCGGTGGCCTGCAGAAACTGATCCCTGAGCTGTTGCCGCTGTTCGCGCCGAACGTCAACTCGTTCCGCCGCTTCCTGCCGGACACTTCGGCGCCGGTGAACGTGGAGTGGGGCGAAGAAAACCGCACCGTGGGCCTGCGCGTACCGGATGCCGGGCCGCAGAACCGTCGGGTGGAAAACCGCCTGCCGGGCGCCGACGCCAACCCGTACCTGGCGATTGCCGCGAGCCTGCTTTGCGGTTACATCGGCATGGTCGAGGGCCTCAATCCGAGCGCGCCAGTGGTCGGTCGTGGCTATGAACGCCGCAACCTGCGCCTGCCGCTGACCATCGAGGATGCGCTGGAGCGTATGGAGAACAGCGCGACCATCGAGAAATACCTGGGCAAGACCTTCATCACCGGCTACGTCGCGGTCAAGCGGGCCGAGCATGAAAACTTCAAGCGCGTGATCAGTTCCTGGGAGCGTGAGTACCTGCTCTTCGCCGTCTGATACGCCGGGCGCGGTGGCCAGCCGCCGCGCCTTCACCGATAACAAGGAGAATTGGCATGACCAGCAACAACCCGCAAACCCGTGAGTGGCAAGCCCTGAGCAGCGATCACCACCTGGCCCCGTTCAGCGATTTCAAGCAGCTGAAAGAGAAGGGTCCACGGATCATCACCAACGCCAAGGGCGTGTACCTGTGGGACAGCGAGGGCAACAAGATCCTCGATGGCATGGCGGGTCTGTGGTGCGTGGCGATCGGTTATGGCCGCGATGAGCTGGCTGACGCCGCCGCGAAGCAGATGCGCGAACTGCCTTACTACAACCTGTTCTTCCAGACTGCGCACCCGCCGGCACTGGAACTGGCCAAGGCCATCGCCGACGTGGCGCCGCAAGGCATGAACCACGTGTTCTTCACCGGTTCCGGCTCCGAAGGCAACGACACCATGCTGCGCATGGTTCGCCACTACTGGGCGATCAAGGGCCAGCCGAACAAGAAAGTCATCATCAGCCGCAAGAACGGTTATCACGGTTCCACCGTGGCCGGCGCTAGCCTGGGTGGCATGACCTATATGCACGAGCAGGGCGACTTGCCGATTCCGGGCATCGTCCATATCGCGCAGCCGTACTGGTTCGCCGAGGGCGGCGACATGTCGCCGGAAGAGTTCGGCATCTGGGCGGCCAATCAGCTGGAAGAGAAGATTCTCGAAGTCGGCGTGGACAACGTCGGTGCGTTCATTGCCGAGCCGATTCAGGGCGCCGGCGGCGTGATCATTCCGCCAGACACCTACTGGCCGCGCATCAAGGAAATCCTCGCCAAGTACGACATTCTGTTCGTGGCCGACGAAGTGATCTGTGGCTTCGGTCGTACCGGCCAATGGTTCGGTTCGGATTTCTACGATCTGAAGCCGGACATGATGACCATCGCCAAAGGCCTGACCTCCGGCTACATCCCGATGGGTGGTCTGATCGTGCGTGATGAAGTGGTGAAGGTGCTCAACGAGGGCGGCGATTTCAACCACGGCTTCACCTACTCCGGGCACCCGGTGGCGGCGGCGGTGGGGCTGGAAAACATCCGGATTCTGCGCGACGAGAAAATTATCGAGAACGCGCACAACGAAACGGCACCGTATTTGCAGAAACGTCTGCGCGAACTCAACGACCACCCGTTGGTGGGCGAAGTGCGCGGCGTTGGTCTGCTGGGGGCGATCGAGCTGGTGCAGGACAAGGCCACTCGCAAGCGTTACGAAGGTCGGGGCGTGGGCATGATCTGCCGGCAGTTCTGCTTCGATAACGGCCTGATCATGCGCGCCGTGGGCGACACCATGATCATTGCGCCGCCGCTGGTGATCAGCAAGGCGGAGATCGATGAGCTGGTGACCAAGGCGCGCAAGTGCCTGGACCTGACCCTCAGTGCGTTGCAGGCCTAAGTGCTAGGCTTCGAGCGGGGGAGCTGCGGCGCTCTCGCTCGAAGGTGTCAGAAAGGTTGGCCTTTTCTTGAAAGACCGCCTCCGATCTTGCCAGACTAGCCGCGGTTCCAGTTGTCCGGGTTCGGCCGCTGAACAAAGTGGTTCAAAAAAGAAAAATTTGGAGCATGACGCATGAAGGCATTAGGTAAAAAGCTTGCTGGCAAGACTCTTCTCGCGCTGTCCGTCGCGGGCATGATGGCGGGTGCGGTTCACGCGGACGACAAGGTACTGCACGTCTACAACTGGTCTGACTACATCGCTCCGGACACCATCGCCAACTTCGAAAAAGAGTCGGGGATCAAGGTGGTCTACGACGTGTTCGACAGCAACGAAACCCTGGAAGCCAAACTGCTGGCGGGCAAATCCGGTTACGACGTCGTTGTGCCGTCGAACAACTTCCTGGCCAAGCAGATCAAGGCGGGCGTTTACCAGGAGCTGGACCAGTCCAAGCTGCCTAACTGGAAGAATCTGAACCAGGACCTGCTCAAGGCCGTGTCGGTCAGCGACCCGGGCAACAAGCACGCCTTCCCGTACATGTGGGGCTCGATCGGCATCGGTTACAACCCGGAGAAGGTCAAGGCTGCGCTGGGCGTCGACACCATCGACTCGTGGGACGTGCTGCTCAAGCCTGAGAACATCGCCAAGCTCAAGGGCTGCGGCGTGAGCTTCCTCGACTCGCCGACCGAAATGCTCCCGGTCGCGCTGCACTACCTGGGCCTGCCTACAGACACCCAGAAAAAAGAAGACATCAAGAAAGCCGAGGAGCTGTTCCTCAAGATTCGTCCTTCGATCACCTACTTCCACTCCTCCAAGTACATCTCGGATCTGGCCAACGGCAACATCTGCGTAGCGGTCGGCTACTCGGGTGACGTGCAGCAGGCCAAATCCCGTGCCGCCGAGGCCGGTGACAAGGTGAAAGTCAGCTACGCCATTCCGAAGGAAGGTGCTGGCAGCTTCTTCGACATGGTCGCCATCCCTAAGGATGCCGAAAACGTTGAAGGCGCCTACAAATTCATGACCTTCCTGCAGAAGCCTGACGTCATGGCCGGCATCACCAACGCCGTACGCTTCCCGAACGGTAACGCGGCTGCAACCGCTCTGGTGGCAAAAGACATCACCAGCGATCCAGGCATCTACCCGCCAGCCGACGTGCAGGCCAAGCTGTATGCGATCGCCGATTTGCCGGCCGCTACCCAGCGTGAACTGACCCGCAGCTGGACCAAGATCAAATCCGGTAAATAAGCCGGTTTGACGCAGCAACCGCTGGCCGTCGTCGCCGCGACGGCGGCCAGCGGATCAATTAAATGACAGGAAGTTTTGCAGGAACGGTTTTTCGAGGGTAAGTTGCGCGCCGGTTTGGTTGCCGGGCAGCCATGGCTGTCATGTAACGCGGGGCAACTTGGGCCCAACTAATTTAGAGGACCTCCACTTGCCTATTTTTTCTTCTTTGCGCAAAGCCCTGCTGGCCACTGCCGGCCTGACGATCGCTGTCGGAGCCCAGGCCGCCGGTACGGTGCATATTTATAACTGGTCGGATTACATCGGCGAGACCACCCTGGCCGACTTCCAGAAAGAAACCGGAATCAAACCGGTGTACGACGTGTTCGATTCCAACGAGACCCTGGAAGGCAAGCTGCTGGCCGGGCGTACCGGTTACGACGTGGTCGTGCCGTCGAACCATTTCCTCGGCAAGCAGATCAAGGCGGGCGCGTTCCAGAAGCTCGACAAGTCGCAGTTGCCGAATTATTCGAATCTCGATCCGGTGCTGCTCAAGCGCCTGGAACAGAACGACCCGGGCAACCAGTACGCCGTGCCGTACCTGTGGGGCACCAACGGCATCGGCTACAACGTCGAGAAAGTCAAAGCGGTGCTCGGCATCGACAAGATCGACTCCTGGAGCGTGCTGTTCGAGCCGGAGAACATCAAGAAGCTGCACAGCTGTGGCGTCGCGTTCCTCGACTCGGCCGATGAAATGATGCCGACCGTGCTCAACTACATGGGCCTGAACGCCAACAGCACCAATCCGAAAGACTACGCCAAGGCCACCGACAAACTGCTGGCCGTGCGTCCTTATGTGACCTATTTCCACTCGTCGAAATACATCGGTGATCTGGCCAACGGCGACATTTGCGTGGCCATCGGTTTCTCCGGCGATATCTTCCAGGCCAAGCACCGTGCCGAAGAAGCGAAGAAGGGCGTGAACATCGCCTACTCGATCCCGAAAGAGGGCGGCGCGCTGTGGTTCGACATGCTGGCGATTCCAAAGGACTCGTCCAACGTCAAAGAGGCCCACGCCTTCATCAACTATTTGCTGAAACCTGAGGTGATCGCCCAGGTCAGTGATTACGTCGGTTACGCCAACCCCAACCCGGGGTCGGACAAGCTGATGGAACAGTCCATCCGCACCGACGAAGCGGTTTATCCACCGCAAGCAGTCCTCGACAAGACTTACGTGTCGGTCGAGTTGCCACCCAATATTCAGCGTTTGATGACCCGTAGCTGGACCAAGGTCAAGTCGGGCAAGTAAGGCACAAACTATCCTGGGTTCGTCCGCATGGGGCGAACTGCACTGTTTTTTTCTGGGAGTTTCGTAAATGGCAGTTGCCTCCGGCGCCTATAAGAAAGCCCTCGAGGGCGACCAGACACCTAAGCAGGTGTTGGTCAAAATCGACCGGGTCACGAAGAAGTTCGACGAGACGATTGCCGTGGACGATGTGTCCCTGGAAATCAAGAAAGGCGAGATCTTCGCCCTGCTCGGCGGTTCGGGATCGGGCAAATCCACGCTGCTGCGGATGCTGGCAGGGTTCGAACGGCCCACGGAGGGGCGCATTTTCCTCGACGGCGTCGACATCACCGACATGCCGCCGTACGAGCGACCGATCAACATGATGTTCCAGTCGTACGCCTTGTTCCCGCACATGACCGTGGCGCAGAACATCGCCTTCGGCCTCAAGCAGGACAAGATCCCGAACGCCGAAATCGACGCCCGTGTGGCCGAAATGCTCAAACTGGTGCAGATGAGCCAGTACGCCAAGCGCAAGCCGCATCAACTGTCCGGCGGTCAGCGTCAGCGTGTGGCACTGGCACGCTCGCTGGCCAAGCGGCCGAAACTGCTGCTGCTCGACGAGCCGATGGGCGCACTGGACAAGAAACTGCGTTCGCAGATGCAACTGGAGCTGGTAGAGATCATCGAGCGCGTCGGCGTGACCTGCGTGATGGTGACCCACGACCAGGAAGAGGCCATGACCATGGCCGAGCGCATCGCGATCATGCACCTGGGCTGGATCGCCCAGATCGGCAGCCCGATCGACATCTACGAAACCCCGACCAGCCGTCTGGTCTGTGAATTCATCGGCAACGTGAACATCTTCGAAGGCGAAGTGATCGACGACGCCGAAGGCCACGCGACCATCACCTGCAAGGACCTCGACCGGCAGATCTACGTCGGCCACGGCATCAGCACCTCGGTGCAAGACAAGTCCGTGACCTACGCGATTCGTCCGGAGAAGCTGCTGGTCACCGCCGAGATGCCGACCTGCGAATACAACTGGTCGAGCGGCAAGGTGCATGACATCGCCTACCTCGGCGGCCACTCGGTGTTCTACGTCGAATTGCCGAGCGGCAAGCTGGTGCAGTCGTTCGTTGCCAACGCCGAACGTCGCGGCCAGCGTCCGACCTGGGGCGATCAGGTTTACGTGTGGTGGGAAGACGACAGCGGCGTGGTACTTCGCTCATGAACATGCGCAAGTTCAAACGACGGCTCAACCGAATAATTCCCAATGGCCGGCAGCTGGTCATCGGGGTTCCGTTCATCTGGCTGTTTCTGTTCTTCATGCTGCCGTTCTTCATCGTCCTGAAGATCAGCTTCGCTGAAGCCGACGTGGCCATCCCGCCGTACACCGAGATCTACACCTTCGCCGAACAGAAGCTGCAACTGCTGCTGAACCTGGGCAACTACGCGATGCTCGGCGACGACGAGCTGTACATCGCTGCTTACCTAGGCTCGCTGAAGATGGCGTTCTTCAGCACGCTGTTGTGTCTGCTGATCGGTTACCCGATGGCCTACGCCATCGCCAGTGCGCGCAAAGAGCTGCAGACGGTGCTGGTGCTGCTGATCATGATGCCGACCTGGACTGCGATCCTGATCCGCGTTTACGCGTGGATGGGCATCCTCAGCAACAACGGCCTGCTCAACGGTTTCCTGATGAGCATGGGCTTTATCGACGAGCCGCTGCAGATCCTCAACACCAACCTGGCGGTGTACATCGGCGTGGTTTATTCGTACCTGCCGTTCATGATCCTGCCGCTGTACGCCAACCTGGTGAAACACGATCAGAGCCTGCTGGAAGCGGCTTCCGACCTCGGTTCGAGCACCTTCAACAGCTTCTGGAAAATCACTATTCCACTGTCCAAGAACGGGATCATTGCCGGCTGCATGCTGGTGTTCATCCCGGTGGTCGGTGAGTTCGTGATCCCGGAACTGCTCGGCGGCCCGGAAACCCTGATGATCGGTAAAGTGCTCTGGCAAGAGTTCTTCAACAACCGTGACTGGCCGGTGGCGTCTGCGCTGGCGGTGGTGATGCTGGCGATCCTGATTGTGCCGATCATCCTGTTCAACCGCAGTCAGGCCAAGGAAATGGAGGGCAAAGAATGAAGAACTTCCGTTTCTCCAGCCTGATGCTGGTACTGGGTCTGTTGTTCATCTACCTGCCGATGCTGATCCTGGTGATCTACTCGTTCAACGCCTCGAAACTGGTGACGGTGTGGGGTGGCTGGTCGATCAAGTGGTACGTCGGCCTGCTCGATAACACCCAACTGATGGGCTCGGTGGTGCGCTCGCTGGAAATCGCCTGCTACACCGCGGTTGCGGCGGTGGCGCTGGGTACGCTGGCAGCGTTCGTGCTGACCCGCATCACCCACTTCAAGGGCCGCACGCTGTTCGGTGGCCTGGTGACGGCGCCGTTGGTAATGCCGGAAGTGATCACCGGTCTGTCGCTGTTGCTGCTGTTCGTGGCCATGGCGCAGATGATCGGCTGGCCGCAGGAACGCGGCATCGTCACCATCTGGATCGCCCACACGACTTTCTGTGCAGCGTATGTGGCGGTGGTGGTGTCGGCGCGTCTGCGTGAGCTGGACCTGTCGATCGAAGAGGCAGCAATGGATCTGGGTGCGCGGCCGTGGAAGGTGTTCTTCCTGATCACCATCCCGATGATCGCACCGTCGCTGGCAGCGGGCGGCATGATGTCGTTCGCCCTGTCGCTGGACGATCTGGTACTGGCGAGCTTCGTTTCCGGCCCGGGTTCGACCACCCTGCCGATGGAAGTGTTCTCGGCGGTGCGTCTGGGCGTGAAGCCTGAGATCAACGCCGTGGCCAGCCTGATTCTGCTGGCGGTGTCGATCGTGACGTTCCTGGTGTGGTTCTTCAGCCGCCGAGCCGAAGAAGCGCGCAAGAAAGCCATCCAGCAAGCCATCGAAGAAGGCGCCGCCGATTCGTGGAAGCAACCGGACGTGCGCCGCGCGCCTGCGCCGGAAGCGGCTTAAAGCAAACTCGGGTTGGCCCCTTTATCAAGGCCAACCCAAATCCAACTGTGGGAGCGGGCTATTGTGGTGAGGGGATTTATCCCCGATGGGTTGCGAAGCGGCCCCTCTTTTGATCCTGAAAGTAGGGATTGCTACGCAGTCCATCGGGGATAAATCCCCTCACCACAGGGCACACCCCCACAGTCGGTTTTATGCAGTCCAAGGAGATTGGCGGATGACCTCAACAAAGTTCATCGGTTTGAACCCCGGCTCCTGATCCACCAGCACATCGGTCTTCACATTGCCGAACGTGGTCTGCGGACGATGGCGCAAGCCGTCGGCAAACGCGCAGATGATGCACTCCTTGAAACCTTCCCCGCGTGGATGCGCATGCACCACCGCCTCGCGCTGGGTGCTGCTGAACGCCGCGTAATCCATCCCCAATACATCCATCTCGACACCCGCCGTCACCAGCGCCACGGTCGGCCGCAAATGCTTCGGCACCCCCGGCGTGGTGTGCAGAGCAATCGACAGCCAGACCTGCTCGATGTCGTCATCGCTCAGTCCGTACGGCTTGAGAAATGCCGCTGCCGCGTTGGCGCCATCCACTTCGAAACGCTCGTCGACACTGCGATAGCCTTCGACCAGGCCGAGGTCGTGGAACATCGCGCCGACGTACAGCAGCTCCGGGTTGTAGGCCAGTTGCCGGCGCTCGCCGCTCAACGCACCGAACAGAAATACCCGGCGCGAGTGGTGGTAGAGCAAGTCGGTTTCGATGTCGCGAATGTACTCGGTGGTGGCCCGGGCGAGGGCGCTGTCGGGGATCTTGATGCCGGCAATGGTCGTGCTCATGAAGGTATCCTCATCGAAAACGCCGTCGTGGCGCTGATGGACAAAGTCTGTTCCCCGAGGCACTAAACGGACAATCAACGCATGGCTGCGATCCTTGCCAATCGACCTGCAAATCGTGCCAACCTCGCTTGTTGAACCTGGATTGGCTAGGGTTGGCTCAATCAACAAGGCAGGCACGGCCCATGTGGGAGCGGGCTTGCTCGCGAAAGGGCCCTCATATTCAACTTACCTGTTGAATGACACACCGCTTTCGCGAGCAAGCCCGCTCCCACAGGGATTTGTGTTTGCCACAGGCATTGAGGACATTGGAGGCTCATGAACAAAACCGTCGCCATCGTGGTGTTCCCCGGCGTGCAGGCGCTGGATGTCAGCGGGCCGATGGATGTGTTCGCCGAGGCCAACCGGTTTCTGCCGCCCGAGGATCACTACCAGCTGGAGGTGATCGGCCTCGAACGTGGGCCGATGGCTTGCTCCAATGGCCTGAACCTCAGCGCTCACCGACACTTCAGCGAAGCGCACGATGCTTATGACCTGCTGCTGGTGGCCGGCGGGCCGCAGTTACCGTTCATGGATTTCGGCAAGCCTTTCGACACCTGGCTGCGCGAGGCCTGCACCCGTGCCCGGCGCTTTGGCTCGATCTGCAACGGCGCGTTCATGCTGGCGCGGGCGGGACTGCTGGAAGGGCGCACCGTGACCACCCACTGGAACGATGCCGAAGCCTTGGCACAGTTGTGTCCATCGACCCGAGTCGAGGCCGATCGCCTGTACGTCGAAGACGGTGCGCTCTACACCTCGGCCGGGGTCACCGCCGGGATCGATCTGTCGTTGTACCTGTTGGCCCGCGATCACGGCGCTGAAGTGGCGCTGAGTGTGGCCAAGCGGCTGGTGGTATTCACCCAGCGTTCTGGCGGGCAATCGCAGTTCAGCCCGTTCCTCACGCCGCACGCGGAGCCGACGTCGGCGGTGGCGATGGTGCAGTTATATGTGCTGGCCAACCTCACCGGGGATCTGACGATTGCCGATCTGGCGAATGCGGCGAACATGAGTGCGCGCAACTTCTCCCGGGTGTTCGCTCGCGAAGCCCGGGTCACCCCGGCGGAGTTCGTCGAAAGTGCGCGAGTGGATGCGGCGCGGGTGCTGCTGGAAAGCACCACGGCGCCACTGAAAACCGTGGCCTATCAGTGCGGGTTTCGCGATGCGCAGCATATGCGCAGTGTGTTCAATCGGCGGTTGGGGGTGACACCACAGCAGTTTCGGCTGAATTTTGCGTTGATGCTCTGAGAGATGTGTTGAGTTGGCGGGCCCGATCGCGAGCAGGCTCACTCCTACAATTGGAATGCGTTACCTGTAGGAGTGAGCCTGCTCGCGATAGGGCCCGTCCGGCTAACCGAGAACTATTGCGCAGACCTTGCCGGCAACAGCTTCAAGGTACTGCGAGTATTGGCCGTCACCTCTTCCTCGCTGAAGTGCGCCTGCACATACATCCCCTCGACGTACTCTTCGGCCTGATCGTCATAGTGGCTGTCGAACGGCACGCCGCTCTGGCCGACCGGGTTGATGGTCAGGCTGTGCGCCGGGTCGGCGAAATCCACCAGGCGCCGCGTCGAAGGCCCATAGGTCACCGGCCACGGCGCCGGGCCGAGCTTGGCCGAGAGATTGTTCGGCACTTCATGACTGCCGGGCGCAGCGAACGGCCCGACATTGACGATGCGGTCCAGCGGCTTCTGCTGACCCAGCGGATGACCGTGGGTCAGGGTGTGCGCCGTGCCCCATTGCCAGTCGGACGGATTGTCGCCGAGGGTCTGTTTCAGGTGCGTCATGCTCGCCTGCCACGCCGCTTTGACTACGTCGGCGCGGGTTTCCTTGTTCGGCGTGTTGCGGTTGTCCCACCACGGTGAGTCCGCGTTCGCCGCCAGGCGCGGCAGGGCCGCGTCGATCACCCGGGTCGACAACAGCGTTTCGAAGAAATCGTTGCCCAGCTCATCACGCATCGCCGCATCGGCGAGATCGTAGAGGAACTGGTTGAACACTGTGGCGTTGACCGAATCCAGCGGATAGTCGCCTTGCCACTGCGCCAGTTGCTCGACCAGTTTCAGTTGCGCCGGATCACTCACCACTTCACGCAACACCGGCAGCAACGGCGCCAGGGTGCGCGGGCCGTAGGCGGTGGTGGTGCCCAGTTGCAGCTTCTGGTTGGCCTCGTTGCTCCACTTCAGGCTCTTGTCGCTGAGCTGGCGGTTGAGCTGCTGGCCGCGATCGGCGAGGTTGTAGTAACCGGGGATTTCCATCCCGGTCGGCGACAGCGGCTGGAAGTTGGCCGAGACGATGTAGCCGCGCGCCGGATTTTCTTCCTGCGGGTTGGCGCTGAACGGGTAGTAGCCGTCCTTGTCCGCCTGATTGCCGCTGCCGTCGAGAATGAACTCCGGGCGCACGCCCGTCGGGCGTTTCGGCAACAGCGCCGAGGCCCACCATGCAATGTCACCCTTGGCGTTGGCGTAGACGATGTTCAGCCCCGGCGCCTGCACCTTGGCTGCCGCCGCACGGGCCTTGGCCAGGGTGTCGGCGCGGTTGAGCTGGTAGAAACCTTCGAGGATCGGGTTCGGCGTTTCGAGAAACGCCCACCACATGGCGATCGGCGTTTTACCGGCGGCAGTGCCGAGGACGTCGTTGACGATCGGGCCGTGGGGCGACTGGCGCAAGGTCAGCGTCACCGGCGCCTGGCCCTTCACCGCGATCTGCTGCTGGGTGCTGACCAGATCGGTCCACTGGCCGTGATACCAGACCTGATTCGGGTTGTCCGGGTTGACCTTCTCGGCGATCAGATCCAGATCGTCGTTCTGGAACATGGTCAGGCTCCAGCCGAAATCCAGGTTGTGCCCCAGGAATGCGAACGGCACCAGCGCCTGATGATGGCCGTAGAGCTCAAAGCCCGGTGCCGACAGTTGCGCCTCGTACCACACCGACGGCACCGAGAAGCGAATGTGCGGGTCACCAGCCAACAGCGGTTTGCCGCTCTGGCTACGGCTGCCGGCGATCACCCAGGCGTTGCTGCCTTCGAATTGCGGCAGGCCGTTTTCAATCAGCGCCTGCTCGCTGAGGCGGGCGAGGGCGTTGAGGTCTTGCCAGTCACCGGCGGCGAGGGTCGGCGACTTCTTGGCCTGACCTTTGACGAGCACGCCTTTGGGCTGCCAGTCGAGGTCGAAAACATTGAGGTAATCAGCGCCGAGTTGATCGCGCACGTAGGTCAGCAGTGGCTCGGTGCGAAACGCCGCGGCGAAGCTGTAGGCCATGTAACCGGCGACGCTGATGCTGTCTTCGGCGGTGAACGGCCGCTTGGGGATGCCCAGCACGTCGAACTCGATCGGCGCGACGTGGCTGTCCTGATATTGGTTGATGCCGTCCAGATAGGCTTGCAGGGCCTTCCACGCGGGTGACTGTTTATCGAGACTGGAGACATAACGGGCGGCGCGTTCACGGATGCGCAGGCTGCGAAACAGTTTGTCGGTGTCGAGCAGCTTCGGCCCGAGCACTTCTGCCAGTTCGCCACGCGCGAGGCGGCGCATGGCTTCCATCTGGAACAGTCGGTCTTGAGCGTGCACGTAGCCGAGGGCGCGATACAGATCGGTTTCGTTCTCGGCACGAATATGCGGCACCCCGCGTTCGTCATAGCGCACGGTCACCGAACCTTGCAGATTGCGCAGCTCTACCTGGCCCTGACGCGTCGGTTGCTTGCTATAGACGTACCCGCCGACTCCGGCGAGCAGGACAACGATGAGCAAGGCAAGAACGGTGAAGACGCGTTTCATGGTGACTCCTTGTGCATGCGGGATTGCCGCCCGTCGGGCTGCAAACAATTAGCACAGACCTTCCGTGCCGTGCATCGCTGTCCTCGAAAAGTCCGGAATGCCTTACTGCGCCAGCACCGGCCACGGGCAATAACAACCGACCGCCAGGGTGTGCGTGGCGTTGACCGGGCGATCTTCGGTCAGGGCATTGAGGATCGGTTCGATAAAACTGTTGCTGGAGTTGCAGGTCAGCCCTTCGCTGTAGGGGCCGAAGTACGCCAGTTTGCCGCTGCGATCCCAGATCGCCACGGCGGGGCTGGCCGGGATCTGCTCGGAACCGGGCAATACCGCGATGGTTTTCAGATTGCTCAGGGTGGCGGGTAACTGGCCGTGGGAGCCGGCGCGCTGCACGGCGAAGAATTCCACACCGCGCGCGCCGTACTGCTCGACCATCTCGGTCAGGTGCTGTTGATTGCCGACGTTGCACGGGCAGGCCGGGTCCCAGAAGTGCACGAGACGGATTTTGCCGGGGCCGGCCAGCTCATCCGGCAGGCGCAACGGATCACCGGAAAACACCGCGGTGTGCTGACTGAACGCGCGCAGATAGCGTCCCTGAAACCAGTCGTACGCCGCCCACAGCACCCCGGCACACACAAGCGCGAGCAGGCTGGCAAACAGTGCGGTGCGGTAGGGCGAGCGCATGGTTTTTCGATCCTCGAAGGTGGGCTAGCTTGCCATGCTTGCCGCAACAGATGAATATCGCAGGCCGATAAAGTCTGTTTACCGCTTTGGAATACCTGCATGCCTGACACTTTCGATGCCGATCATTTACGCGCCAGCCTCAAGCCTTTGGCCCAGTGGCAGCCGTTGTCGGACGAAGCCAAGGCGTATCAGCGGTTCTATCAGACCGACTTCCCCGAGCGCGATGTCTGGCGCGGCATGGGCCGGTTCGAAGTGGACGGTTATGAGCTGGTCAGCCATTGCTGGTGGCCGGAGAAGGTCAAGGGCACGCTGTTTCTGCTGCACGGTTTTTACGATCACACCGGGCTGTATCGACATGTGATCGAGTGGGCGCTGGATCAGGATTTTGCCGTCATCGCCTGCGACTTGCCGGGTCATGGTTTGTCGAGTGGGCCGCGGGCGAGCATTCGCGACTTCTCCGAATACCAGGACGCCTTGCAGGCGTTGTTCGCTGAAGCCCGTTCGATTGCCCTGCCGCAGCCCTGGCACCTGTGCGGGCAAAGCACTGGCGGCGCGATCGTCGTCGACCACGTGCTCAATCATGGCGAGAACAGTCCGGCGCAGGGTCAGTTGATTCTGCTGGCGCCGCTGGTGCGTCCGCGCGCCTGGGGCTGGTCGCAGCTCAGTTATTACCTGCTGAGGCCTTTCGTGCGGGGCATCGCCCGGCGCTTCAGCGAGAACTCCAACGACCCGGATTTCCTGCCGTTCCTGCAGACCGATCCGTTACAGCCCAAACGCTTGCCGACCGCGTGGGTCGGTGCGCTGTCGCGCTGGATCATCCGTGTGGAACACGCGAAAAAAAGTCCGCGACGGCCGCTGATCATTCAGGGGCAGGCGGACATGACCGTGGACTGGCAGCATAACTTGCAGGTGCTGAAGTGGAAGTTCGACCGGCCACAGATTCTGCTGCTGCCAGAGGCGCGGCATCATCTGGCGAACGAGACGCTGGAAATGCGCGAGGAGTATTTCGAGTTTCTGAACAAGCGGATCAGGGGGCGGAATCTCTAGCGTCTTCGAGGGCCTTATCGCGAGCAGGCTCACTCCTACAATTGATCGCGGTCTCCTGTAGGAGTGAGCCTGCTCGCGATGGCGGTCTGAAAGGCGATAAAGATTACTGGCTGTGGTTCGAGGAGCTTTGCCCCACCGCCAACCCCGCCCGGATCGCCGCCAGCGCCGCCTGGTAATACGCCTTGCCCTCGCTGGACTCGGCGAAGGTCGCGAACTGCTCCAGTTCGGCATCCGACAGATCGCGATAAACGTAGAGCAGCGTGTTGTTCAAATCGGCGCCGATCTGCTCCATCAAACGCTGGCGCTGACCGTTCAACATGCCTTGCGCCTGACCGCCGCCGAGCAGGCCGGGGATCATCGAACTCAGACTGTCCGCCGCCACCCCGGCAATCGCCAGGCTGACTTCCGCGCCGGCCTCGCGGGCGGGCAGGGCCTGGGCCAGATGGCCGATGATCAGCAGGCGGCTGTCGCTGGCCTGCATCTTCGGCAGGCCCTTGGCGTTCTTCGCCAGTTGATCGCGACGGGTGGCGAGTAATTCAGCGGCGACGATTTTCTTGCCCAGCGGTGACTGGAAGAAAGTCAGCGCCGGTTGTGGATCGGCAAGGTGCTGGCGCAGTTGCGCTTCGGCACGCTGATCCATCGCCTGGGGGGCGAAGCGCTGGTTGCTGTTGTTGACCAGGGCTTGAAACACCGCCGGCGGCAGGTTGTTCTGGTAGCGCTGCTGCGCGGCACTCAGGGCATCATTGAAATGCGCACGTTGATCTGGCCAGCCGGCGATCTTGTACAACTGATCGTGGCCGTCCGCCCAGGCGGGCAAAACGCAGAACATCAACAGTGAAAAAAGCAAACGGCGCATAGGGACTCCTGTCAGCAGCGGACTATTCTCCGTGCGGTGCCGGTACTTGTCGAGAATTCGTAGCAAGCCGCTGCGTGGCTCTGTCGGATTTCCTGCCGCCGGCATACTATGCGCGCCATGCAAATATCCTCTGAACACCCGCTGCTGTTACGCATCGTCGACGACCTGGCCGAACACGGCTGGTCGCAGCAGAACATTTTCCTGCCCGCAGGTTTGACCCGTGAGCTGGCGGCCGAGTGCCGCAAACGTGAGGCCGAGGGTGAACTGGCGCCGGCGGCGGTAGGCCGTGGGCCGTTTTCAGAGATTCGCGAGGGTATTCGTGGCGACCACATCCAGTGGATCGACCCGGGCCAGGCCGAAGCCAGCGACCGTTATCTGAACCTGATGGAAAGCCTGCGCGAGGCGCTCAATCGCGGGCTGTTCCTCGGGCTCGAGGATTTCGAGTGCCACTTCGCCCTGTATCCGCCGGGCGCGTTTTACCGCAAGCACGTCGACCGTTTTCGCGACGATGACCGGCGCATGGTTTCGGCGGTGGTCTATCTCAATGACGCGTGGCTGCCGGAAGACGGCGGTCAGTTGCGCATGTATCTGGACGAAGACCGGGTCCACGATGTGCAACCCACCGGCGGCTGTCTGGTGGTGTTCCTCTCCGGTGAGGTGCCGCATGAAGTGCTGCCGGCGCACCGCGAACGCCTGTCGCTGACCGGCTGGTTCCGCCGCCGTGGCAACGAGCCGTTCTGATATGCAGAAGATTCTGGTCAGCCGCTGCCTGTTGGGCCACCACGTGCGTTACGACGGCGGGGCCAGCGGGCCGTTCGATCTGCTCGAACAGTGGATCGCCGAGGGCCGCGTGGTACCGCTGTGTCCAGAGGTAGCTGGCGGTTTGCCAACCCCGCGTGCTGCGGCGGAAATCCCCGGCGGGCAGGGCGCCGAAGTGCTCGATGGCAAGGCGGCGGTGATCACCACCGAGGGCGAGGACGTCAGCGCGCAGTTTCTCGATGGTGCGCGGCAGGCGCTGGCGCTGGTGCAAAAGCACGGCATCCGCGTGGCGGTGCTCAAGGCCAACAGTCCTTCTTGCGGGAATTTGCTGACCTATGACGGGACGTTCAGTGGCGTCAAAGTCTCTGGCGAAGGCGTGACGGCAGCATTGCTCAAGCGCCATGGTGTGCAGGTCTTCAGCGAGCTCGAATTGTCTGAGGCCGCAATCGCCCTGACCCACCTCAACTGAAAGCCAACCGTAGACCCCTGTAGGAGTGAGCCTGCTCGCGATAGCGGTCTATCAGCACATGAGTGAATGACTGACAGACCGCTATCGCGAGCAGGCTCACTCCTACAGGGTTTGTGTGTTCATTTAGGTTCGGTGAACCACTTCTCGGACAACGCCGCCAACCGCCCATCCGCCTTGATCCGCTGCAATGCACCCGCAAGGCTCGCCTGAAACGCCGGATTACCCTTCTGAAACGGAATCGCCAACTCCACCGGCACCGCCGTCTTCGGCTTCTCCTCGGTCAGCGCCTGTACCAGCACCATCGGTCGAGGCTGCTCATCCTTCTTCGCCAGCAGCTGCGAATCGACCTTGCCGTAAGGCTCGCTGACGTCGAAACGATCCTTGAGTTCAGGTGTCAGTGCTATGTGGTTGAGCGCAACGTCGTACTTGCCGCTTTCAACGCCCTGGAGCAGGTCGGCTTCGTCGGTGACGATGAAGTCGGCGCGCACATCCAGCTCGTTGGCCAGCAGTTGCCCAAGCTCGACCTCGAACCCCGTGAGTGTGTCGCCATCCTTGAAATTGAAGGGCGGTGTATTAGCCTCAAGGGCAATGCGCAACTCGCCACGGTCGTTGACGTCATCAATCAGTTCGGCGTGAGCCAGAGGGCTCAGAAGGGGTAGCAGGCAGATCAGGCCAGGCAGAAAGCGCATGGTCACTCCTTTGAAATCATTATTGCGATGCTCTGAGTCAGGCTCGCTTTGCTATGGTTGTCGAGTGCCTTCGACAACGAATGGTCATGAAGTTGTCATGACCGCGCGGATTTTACGGAAAAACTGGAGAAGAGAATGAAAACGTTTATGTCACGAGCAGCCTTGGCTGGCCTGTTGATGGGTGTTTCAGTGCTGGCCAGTGCAGCGACCCCGGCACCCAAGGGCGCCGAAGTGTTCATCGTTTCTCCCGAAGACGGGGCCACGGTTTCTCAGGAGTTCAAGGTCAAGTTCGGGGTCAAGGACGTTGCGCTGGCACCCGCCGGTGACGTCACCAAGAACACCGGGCACCATCACCTGCTGATTGATGCCAAGGAAATCGTTCCGGCCGGTTCCGTCGTGCCGACCGACGCCAACCATATGCACTTCGGCAAGGCGCAAACCGAGGCCACAATCAAACTGGCCCCGGGCAAGCACACCTTGCAACTGGAGCTGGGCGACAGCGGCCACATGGCGTTCGATCCGCCGATCGTGTCGAAAAAGATCACCGTCAACGTCGAATGACGTTTTCGCACGCATGAAAAAGGGAGCCCGAAGGCTCCCTTTTTTTGTCGCTCAGCGTCGGGTCAGAACAACACGCGGCTACGGATAGTACCGTTGACGTGTTGCAGCTTCTCTTGCGCCAGCTCCGAGTACTCGGCGTCGACGTCGATCACCACGTAACCGACTTTCTCGTTGGTCTGCAGGAACTGACCGGAGATGTTGATACCGTTTTCGGCGAAGACCTTGTTGATCTCGCTCATCACACCCGGGATGTTCTCGTGGATGTGCAGCAGGCGGTGCTTGCCAGGGTGGGCCGGCAGGGCCACTTCCGGGAAGTTTACCGACGACACCGAAGTACCGTTGTCGCTGTACTTGACCAGTTTTTCCGCCACTTCCAGACCGATGTTGGCTTGTGCTTCGGCAGTCGAACCACCGATGTGCGGGGTCAGGATCACGTTGTCCAGGCCACGCAGCGGGCTTTCGAACTCTTCGTCGTTGGAGCGAGGCTCCACCGGGAACACGTCGATGGCCGCGCCGATCAGGTGCTTGTCCTTGATCGCGTCCGCCAGGGCGTCCAGCTCGACCACGGTGCCGCGCGCGGCGTTGATCAGGATGCCGCCCTTCTTGATGGCGCGGATTTCCTTCTCGCCGATCATCCACTGGGTCGCAGCGGTTTCCGGAACGTGCAGGGTGACGATGTCGGACATGCCCAGCAGCTCGTGCAGGTTGCCGACCTGAGTGGCGTTGCCCAGCGGCAGCTTGGTCACGGTGTCGTAGAAGAACACCTGCATCCCTAAGCCTTCCGCCAGAACCGACAGCTGAGTACCGATCGAGCCGTAGCCGACGATGCCGAGTTTCTTGCCACGGATCTCGAAGGAGTTGGCTGCGGACTTGATCCAGCCGCCACGGTGGCAGGAAGCGTTTTTCTCAGGGATGCCGCGCAGCAGCAGGATCGCTTCGGCCAGCACCAGTTCCGCGACGGAGCGGGTGTTGGAGTACGGCGCGTTGAACACGGCGATACCGCGCTCGCGGGCAGCACTCAGGTCAACCTGGTTGGTGCCGATGCAGAAACAGCCGACCGCGACCAGCTTCTTCGCGTGATCGAAGATCTCTTCGGTCAGTTGGGTGCGCGAACGAATGCCGATGAAGTGAGCGTCAGCGATCTTTTCCTTGAGCTCGGCTTCCGGCAAGGAGCCTGTCAGGTATTCGATGCTGGTGTAGCCCGCCGCCTTGAGGACGTCGACAGCCGATTGGTGGACGCCTTCGAGAAGAAGGAACTTGATCTTGCTCTTATCGAGAGAAGTCTTGCTCATCTGCGTAAACCTGTATCCCGGAGAAAAATGGCAGGAAATGGTCAACAGACATTGACCTGGACGACAAGAAAGCCGTCACCGCAGAACTGGCCTTGGGCACTGGCCTGCGGGGTCGGTATGCTAGCATAGCCACCCCGCTAAACACTCATTCCTGCGACGTGAAGCGTCTTCAGGATGACCATGAATTGTTCGAGAGTTCTGTCGATGACCAATCCTGCCCTGATTGATGAACTGAAGACCCTGGTCGAGCTTGGCAAGGTCCTGACCGACGCCGACTCCCTGAACGCGTACGGCAAGGATTGGACCAAGCACTTCGCGCCCGCGCCGTGCGCCATTGTATTCCCCAAGACCATCGAACAGGTGCAGGCGATCGTCCGTTGGGCCAATACCCACAAAGTGGCGCTGGTACCGTCGGGCGGGCGCACCGGGCTGTCCGCCGCCGCCGTCGCCGCGAATGGCGAAGTGGTCGTCTCGTTCGACTACATGAACCAGATTCTCGACGTGAACCTCACTGACCGCACCGCCGTGTGTCAGCCGGGCGTGGTCACCGAGCAGTTGCAGAACGTCGCCGAAGAAAACGGCCTGTATTACCCAGTGGACTTCGCTTCCGCCGGTTCCAGTCAGATTGGCGGCAATATCGGCACCAATGCCGGCGGGATCAAGGTGATTCGCTACGGCATGACCCGTAACTGGGTCGCCGGCCTGAAAGTGGTTACCGGCAAGGGCGATGTGCTGGAGCTGAACAAGGACCTGATCAAGAACGCTACCGGTTACGACCTGCGCCAGTTGTTCATCGGCGCCGAAGGCACCCTCGGCTTTGTGGTCGAAGCGACCATGCGTCTGGATCGCGCGCCGAAAAACCTCACCGCCATGGTGCTCGGCACTGCCGACTTCGACTCGATCATGCCGGTGCTGCACGCCTTCCAGGGCAAGCTTGATCTGACCGCGTTCGAATTCTTCTCCGACAAGGCCCTGGCCAAAGTACTGGGCCGTGGCGATGTGCCGGCGCCGTTCGACACCGAGTGCCCGTTCTACGCGCTGCTGGAATTCGAGGCGACCAGCGAAGAAGTAGCCAACACGGCGCTGGAAACCTTCGAGCACTGCGTTGAGCAGGGTTGGGTGCTGGACGGTGTGATGAGCCAGAGCGAAACCCAGCTGCAGAACCTGTGGAAGCTGCGCGAGTACATCTCCGAGACCATCTCGCACTGGACGCCGTACAAGAACGACATCTCGGTCACCGTGTCGAAAGTCCCGGCATTCCTGCAGGAAATCGACGCGATCGTCGGCGAATACTACCCGGACTTCGAAATCGTCTGGTTCGGCCATATCGGCGACGGCAACCTGCACCTGAACATTCTCAAGCCGGATAATCTGAGCAAGGACGAGTTCTTCGCCAAGTGCGCGACCGTCAACAAGTGGGTGTTCGAAACCGTCGAGAAGTACAACGGTTCGATCTCCGCCGAGCACGGCGTGGGCATGACCAAGCGCGACTACTTGACCTACAGCCGTTCTCCGGTCGAAATCGAGTACATGAAAGCGGTCAAAGCGGTGTTCGACCCGAACGGCATCATGAACCCGGGCAAGATCTTCGCGGTTTGATTGGCAATCCCCTGAATCAATGAAGGCAGGAGTCGGTAAATGAGCTATCAGCACCAGTACGTCGACGGCACGCGCATTCACTTCCCGATCGGGAAAGTGGTGTGCATTGGCCGTAATTACGCCGAACACGCCAAGGAACTGGACAACCCGGTGCCTACCGAGCCGTTGCTGTTCATCAAACCGGGCAGTTGCGTGGTGCCGCTGGAAGGCGGTTTCAGCATTCCGACCGAGCGCGGTTCGGTGCACTACGAAGCGGAAATCGCCGTGTTGATCGGCAAGCCGCTGTCGACCAAGCCGAGCCGCGAAGAAGTGCTGGATGCGATCTCCGGTTTCGCCCCGGCGCTGGATCTGACCTTGCGCGACAAGCAGGCCGAACTCAAGTCCAAGGGCCTGCCATGGGAAATCGCCAAGTCGTTCGACGGCGCGGCGGTGATTGCCCCGTTCGTGGTTGGCAGCACTTTCTCTGATCTGACCGACATCGGCATTCGCCTGACCATCAACGGTGAAGTGCGCCAGGACGGCAACAGCAGCGCCATGCTCAACCCGATCGTGCCGATGATCCAGCACATGGCCGGCTGCTTCTCGCTGCAGGCCGGCGACGTGATCCTCACCGGCACGCCAGTGGGCGTCGGTCCGCTGAATGTCGGCGATGACATCGTGCTGGAACTGGTTGGCGCGAGCAGCTTCAGCAGCAGCGTTCGCTAACCGCGAAACCGTAACACCCTGTGGCAGCGAGCCTGTTGTGGTGAGGGGATTTATCCCCGATGGCCTGCGCAGCAGTCCCAGTTTTTGGGGCCGCTTCGCAGCCCATCGGGGATAAATCCCCTCACCACAGTGCCCGCTCCCACCTCGCTTTGTGGTGTCCTGAAGAAGGTTGGCGGCACACGCCAATCCCGCCATTTGCCGTTTTTTTCACATCCTGTCCGGATAATTCCTCGCATTCTGGCGTCTGAGCCGGCCTCTTTGTGCTATTACCCTTAGCCTGAATTTTCGGAACGCGCCCCTGATGTCAGCTCACACTCAGCTCAATCCTCCTCGTCGCTCACGTTTCGCCCTGCGCTGGTATGTCTGGCTGTTGCTGGTGCTTGCCGCCGCGTATGGCCTGGCGTTTGCCATGCACTGGGACGACCGTGGCCTGCTGTGGCTGCGCGAGCGCTTCGAGAGCCAGACCGAGCAAAAGGCGAGTATCTGGCTGCCGGACTATCGGGCGGTGATCGACGGCAAACTGCTGCCGGGCATGGAAAAGGACGAGGCCTCGGACCTGTCCTACAACCCGCAGACCAAAACCCTGTTTTCGGTGATGGGCAAGAATCCGTTTCTGGTCGAACTGACCCTGAAGGGTGATGTGCTGCGCAAGATGCCGCTGGTGGGCTGGAGCAATCCGGAGGGCGTGACCGTGATGGAAAACGGCCTGATGGCGATCGTCGATGAGCGCGAACACCTGCTGACCATCGTCAAGGTCGATGCCAACACCCGCGAGCTGAATATCGCCGACTTCCCGAAATACGATCTCGGTCCGTCGAAAAACCAGAACAAGGCATTCGAAGCAATCACTTGGGATCCGCACAATCAACAGCTACTGCTGGGCGAAGAGCGTCCGCCGGCGCTGTTTACCTGGAAGAGCGACGGCAGCCAGATCCTCAAGGGCGACAAGCAGAAGCTGGCCAGCGATGAACTGGATATCCGCAACCTGTCGGCGCTGGCGATCGACCCGCGTACCGGCCACACCCTGGTGCTATCGGCCGACTCGCACCTGTTGCTGGAACTGGACGAGAAGGGCGAGCAGGTCAGCTTCATGACCCTGCTTGGCGGCTTCAATGGTTTGAAGGACACCATCCCCCGCGCCGAAGGCGTGACCATGGACGACGCCGGTACGCTGTACATGGTCAGCGAGCCGAACCTGTTCTATCGCTTCGAAAAGCAGAAATAACCACCTTTCACTAATCCTCATGTAGGAGCTGCCGCAGGGTTGTCTTGTGGCCTGAGGCAAGTGGCCATTAAGCTTCAGTTCAGACAGGCGTGATATTTCATCCGCCTGTTTTGATCCCGAGCCTGCCTGAATGCGTCGACTTGCCCGCCCCAAGCCCCTGTTTATCATCCTGTCGGTTGTTGTCCTGATCGTGTTGATCGCGATCGGCCAATACCTGCGCCTGTTCGAGCGCGCCTGGTTCAATCTGCATACCTTGTGGCAGCCGTTGAGCAGCGAGGCCATTGGTCTGGATCAATACCGGGTCGAGGTCGAGGCCAGGGTCATCGACGGCCTGAACGACGATGTCTCGGCGCTGACCTACGATCCGGTGCGCAAAAGCCTGTTCACCGTGACCAACAAGAATGCCGAGCTGGTCGAGTTGTCCCTCGACGGCAAAATCCTGCGGCGCATCGCGCTGATCGGCTTCGGCGATCCTGAAGCGGTGGAGTTCATCAGCGCCGACACCTATGTGATCACCGACGAGCGCCAGCAACGCCTGATCAAGGTTCATCTTGAGCGGGACACCACGTTCCTTGATGCGGCGGACGCTGAACAGATGACTCTGGGCGTGCACATGAGCGGCAACAAGGGCTTCGAAGGCCTGGCGTACGACTCAGTGGGCAAGCGTCTGTTCGTCGCCAAGGAGCGCGATCCGATGCTGATTTATGAAGTGCACGGATTTCCGCACTTCAATCCGGAAAAGTCCTACGCGGTGCACGTGATCAACAACCCCAAGCGCGATGCCGGGATGTTCGTGCGCGATCTGTCGAGCCTGCAATACGACGAGCGCAGCGGCCATTTGCTGGCGCTGTCCGACGAGTCGGGGCTGATTCTGGAACTGGACGTGGACGGGCGGCCGTTGAGCACGCTGTCGCTGAACAAAGGTCGCCAGGGTTTGCAGAAGCGCGTGCCGCAGGCCGAAGGCATTGCGATGGATGACGACGGGACGTTGTATCTGGTGAGTGAGCCGAATCTGTTTTACGTCTTCAAAAAGCCAACCCAGCCCTGACCTACACCTCAAATCAATGTAGGAGTGAGCCTGCTCGCGATAGCGGTGTGTCAGTCGACATCAATATCAACTGACAGGCCGCTATCGCGAGCAGGCTCACTCCTACAAGGGTATTTCATCTACCCACATAATGTGGGTGATCGGGCTTACTCAGCCTTCAGCGTCTTCACACCTTCGCTGGTCCCCAACAACAGCAGATCCGCCGGACGCGCCGCGAACAGGCCATTGGTGACCACGCCGACGATCGCATTGATCTGCGCTTCCAGCTCCACCGGGTTGGTGATCTGCAGGTTGAACACGTCGAGGATGATGTTGCCGTTGTCGGTCAGCACGCCTTCGCGGTACACCGGGTCGCCGCCCAGTTTCACCAGTTGGCGGGCGACGTGGCTGCGGGCCATCGGGATCACTTCGACCGGCAGCGGGAATTCGCCCAGCACCGGCACCAGTTTGCTGGCGTCGGCGATGCAGATGAAGGTCTTGGCCACGGCCGCGACGATCTTCTCGCGGGTCAGGGCCGCGCCGCCGCCCTTGATCAGGTTCAGGTGCGCGTCGCTCTCGTCGGCGCCGTCGACGTAGAACTCCAGGTCGCTGACGGTGTTCAGCTCATACACCGGAATCCCGTGGCCCTTGAGGCGCGCCGCAGTGGCTTCGGAGCTGGCAACCGCGCCATCGAATGCGCCCTTGTGCTGGGCCAGTGCATCGATGAAGCAGTTGGCGGTGGAGCCGGTGCCGACCCCGACGATGCTCTTGTCGTCGAGTTTCGGAAGGATGAAGTCGACGGCGGCCTGAGCCACTGCCTGTTTGAGTTGATCCTGGGTCATGCGGGCTCCGGAAGCGGGCAAGGTGAGTTCGGAAAGGCCGGCATTATAGCCGCAAGCCGGGCTAAAACCTCCTGATTCGTGTGGTCGCACGGGCAAAAGCCGGGTTAGACTCGTCGGCCCCGCCCAATCGCCAGTGATGCTTTCCGATGCTCGAACAGTACGTCAAAAAGATCCTCACCTCGCGCGTTTATGACGTTGCCGTAGAAACCCCGCTGCAGAACGCTCGCCAGCTCTCCGAGCGGCTGGGCAATGACATCTGGCTCAAGCGCGAAGACTTGCAGCCGGTGTTCTCGTTCAAGATTCGCGGCGCGTACAACAAGTTGACCCAGCTGACTGACGAAGAGCGCGCCCGTGGCGTGGTCACCGCGTCGGCGGGCAACCATGCGCAGGGTCTGGCGCTGGCGGCGAAAGTGCTGGGCGTGAAAGCGACCATCGTGATGCCCAAGACTACTCCGGAGATCAAGGTCGAAGGCGTGCGTTCGCGCGGCGGCAAAGTCGTGCTGCACGGTGATTCGTTCCCGGAAGCCTTGGCGTACTCGCTGAAACTGGTCGATGAAAAGGGCTACGTCTACATCCACCCGTACGACGATCCCCACACCATTGCCGGGCAGGGCACCGTGGCGATGGAAATTCTGCGTCAGCACCCGCAACCTCTGGACGCGATCTTCGTGCCGGTCGGCGGCGGCGGGCTGATTGCCGGTATTGCGGCGTACGTGAAATACCTGCGTCCGGACATCAAGGTCATCGGCGTCGAGCCGGACGACTCCAACTGCCTGCAAGCGGCCATGGCCGCCGGCGTGCGCGTGGTGCTGCCGACCGTAGGCATCTTCGCCGACGGCGTGGCCGTGGCGCAGATCGGCCAGCACACCTTCGACATCTGCAAGGATTACGTCGACGAAGTGATCACCGTCAGCACCGACGAGATCTGCGCGGCCATCAAGGATATTTACGACGATACCCGCTCGATCACCGAACCTGCCGGCGCCTTGGGCGTGGCCGGGATCAAGAAGTACGTCGAGTTGCGCGGCGTCAGTGGCCAGACCTTCGTCGCCATCGACTCCGGGGCCAACGTCAACTTCGATCGCCTGCGCCACGTCGCCGAGCGCGCCGAGCTGGGCGAGGGTCGCGAAGCGATCATCGCCGTGACCATCCCGGAGCAGGCCGGCAGCTTCAAGGCGTTTTGCGAAGCGATCGGCAAGCGCCAGATCACCGAATTCAACTACCGCTACAACACCGGCAGCGAAGCGCACATCTTCGTCGGCGTGCAGACTCACCCGGAAAACGACCCGCGCAGCGCACTGCTGGCGAGCCTGACCGAGCAGGGCTTCCCGGTACTCGACCTGACCGATAACGAATTGGCCAAGTTGCACATCCGCCACATGGTCGGCGGCCACGCGGCGCACGTGATCGACGAAGTGGTGTTTCGCTTCGAATTCCCGGAACGTCCGGGCGCGCTGTTCAACTTTCTCAACAAGCTCGGCGGGCGCTGGAACATCTCGATGTTCCACTATCGCAATCATGGCGCGGCGGATGGTCGTGTCGTCGCAGGCCTGCAAGTACCGCATGACGAGCGTCATCTGGTGCCGGCGGCACTTGAAGAAATCGGCTACCCGTACTGGGATGAAAGCGAGAACCCGGCCTATCAGCTGTTTCTTGGCTGAGCGGCTACGCTGATGGGCAGGCCCTGAGGAAATCGAACAATGGAAACGTTAACTGCCCTGAAAGCCGCGCACATGGTCGCCACTGTAGTATTGCTGGCTGGTGCGCTCGGGTTGGGAGTCTGGGTTTTTCTGGCGCGCCGCAAAGGTGATGCAACGGCTGGCAGCCGCACCTTGCAACGGCCACGGGTGTTCATCTGGCTGTTGATGGGCCTGGCGTTGTTGAGCATGCCGTTCACCGGCTGGGGCATGGTGCATCTGGTCGGCTGGCCGCTGGGGCAGACCTGGCTGCTGGCCTCCAGCGTGCTGTACACCGTGGCGGCGCTGGCGTGGTTCTGGTTGCTGGTGCGGTTGAATCGCTTGCGCAAGGCGCCGGGCGGCGTTGGCAGGTTCACTTTTGCCTTGGCGTTGTTCAGTGTTGTCTGCTTTATCGCCATTGCCGGGTTGATGGGCGCCAAGCCTGTTTAAGGCTTGAGACCGCGTCGACCCCATCGCGAGCAGGCCCCCTCCCACATTGGATTTGTGTTGTGAACACCATCCCCTGTGGGAGCGAGCCTGCTCGCGAAGGCGTAATCAGCCGCGCAACGAAATCACCGGCCAGCCCCGCTTCTCGGCCTCGGCCCGCAGATTCGGATCCGGGTCAACCGCCACCGGGTTCGCCACCTGCTCCAGCAGCGGCAGGTCATTCATCGAGTCGCTGTAGAAATAGCTGTCATCCAGCGAATGCCCGGTTTCCTCCAGCCAGCGATTCAGGCGCGTCACCTTGCCTTCGCGGAAGCACGGAATGTCGGTGCTGCGCCCGGTGTAGCGGCCATCGATCATCTCGCACTCGGTGGCGATCAGGGTTTCGACGCCCAGGCGCACCGCAATCGGCGCGGTGACGAAGCGGTTGGTGGCGGTGATGATCACCAGTTTGTCGCCGGCGTCGCGGTGCTGTTTGAGCAGTTCCAGCGCCTTGGGCAGCATGATCGGCTCAATGCAGTCGCGCATGTAATCGTTATGCCACTGCTCAAGCACGGCCATTTCGGTGCGACCGAGGATTTCCAGGCAAAAGTTCAGGTACGCGGCGTTATCCAGTTGGCCGGCCAGGTAATCCTGGTAGAACTCGTCGTTGCGCTGCTTGTATGCAACCGGGTCGAGGAAGCCGCGTTCGCACAGATAGTCGCCCCAGGCGTGATCGCTGTCGCCGCCCAGAAGGGTGTTGTCCAAATCGAATAGAGCCAGGCGCATTGCAGTTACCCGCTGAAAAGTCAGTAAAAAGGCGACAAGAATACGGTCTTTTCACAAGAGTGCACATAAGGTAGGAACCTTCGTTGCCGCCTTATCAAGCTTTGTGGAACAATGCGGCGACATGCGTTTGCGAGGTTGTTGCCGTGATCGACCCCGATGGTTTCCGCCCCAATGTCGGGATCATTCTGACGAATGACGCCGGCCAGGTGCTATGGGCTCGCCGTATCAATCAAGATGCCTGGCAGTTTCCACAAGGGGGAATCAACCCCGAGGAGACGCCGGAAGACGCCTTGTACCGCGAGCTGAACGAAGAAGTTGGCCTGGAACGTGAAGATGTTGAAATACTGGCCTGTACCCGGGGCTGGTTGCGCTATCGTTTGCCGCAACGTCTGGTGCGTACCCACAGCCAACCGCTGTGCATCGGCCAGAAGCAGAAATGGTTTCTCCTGCGCCTGATCTCCAACGAGCAGCGGGTGCGGATGGATTTGACCGGTAAACCGGAGTTCGATGGCTGGCGCTGGGTCAGTTATTGGTATCCGTTGGGCCAGGTGGTGACATTCAAGCGCGAGGTGTATCGACGCGCCCTCAAAGAGCTTGCCCCGCGCCTTTTAGCGCGCGACTGACGACGGAGTTCGACCCCGAGCCATGCTCAATACGCTGCGCAAGATCGTCCAGGAAGTTAACTCCGCCAAGGATCTCAAGGCGGCGTTGGGGATTATTGTGTTGCGCGTCAAAGAGGCCATGGGCAGCCAGGTCTGCTCGGTCTACCTGCTTGATCCCGAGACCAACCGCTTCGTCCTGATGGCCACCGAGGGCTTGAACAAGCGCTCGATCGGCAAGGTCAGCATGGCACCCAACGAAGGTCTGGTGGGTCTGGTCGGCACGCGTGAAGAACCCCTGAACCTCGAAAACGCCGCGGATCACCCGCGCTACCGCTACTTCGCCGAAACCGGCGAGGAGCGCTACGCCTCGTTCCTCGGGGCGCCGATCATTCACCACCGCCGCGTTGTCGGCGTGTTGGTCATCCAGCAGAAAGAACGCCGCCAGTTCGATGAAGGTGAAGAAGCCTTCCTCGTGACCATGAGCGCGCAGCTCGCCGGCGTAATCGCCCACGCCGAGGCCACCGGGTCGATCCGTGGCCTGGGCCGTCAGGGCAAGGGCATTCAGGAAGCCAAGTTCGTCGGCGTACCGGGTTCGCCGGGTGCGGCGGTCGGTACTGCGGTGGTCATGCTGCCGCCGGCGGATCTGGACGTGGTGCCAGATAAAACCATCACCGACATCGACGCCGAGCTGGCGCTGTTCAAGACCGCCATCGAAGGCGTGCGCGCCGACATGCGCGCGTTGTCCGCCAAGCTTGCGACCCAGCTGCGCCCGGAAGAGCGTGCGCTGTTCGACGTCTACCTGATGATGCTTGACGATGCCTCGCTGGGCAGCGAAATCACCACCGTGATCAAGACCGGCCAGTGGGCCCAGGGCGCGCTGCGTCAGGTGGTCACTGAGCACGTCAACCGTTTCGAACTGATGGACGACGCCTACCTGCGCGAGCGTGCGTCGGACGTCAAAGACCTCGGTCGGCGCCTGCTGGCCTACCTGCAGGAAGAGCGTCAGCAGAATCTGGTCTACCCGGAAAAAACCATTCTGGTCAGCGAAGAACTGACGCCGGCGATGCTCGGCGAGGTGCCGGAAGGCACGCTGGTCGGTCTGGTGTCGGTCCTCGGTTCGGGTAACTCCCACGTCGCGATCCTGGCCCGGGCCATGGGCATTCCGACGGTGATGGGCCTGGTTGACCTGCCGTACGCCAAGGTTGACGGCATCGAAGTGATCGTCGATGGCACCCGCGGCGAGGTCTACACCAACCCCAGCGATGTGCTGCGCAAGCAGTTCGCCGAGGTGGTCGAAGAAGAGAAACAGCTGGCGCTGGGCCTCGACACCCTGCGTGATCTGCCATGCGTGACCCTCGATGGCCATCGCATGCCGTTGTGGGTCAACACCGGTCTGCTGGCCGATGTGGCGCGGGCGCAGAAGCGCGGCGCCGAGGGTGTCGGCCTGTACCGCACCGAAGTGCCGTTCATGATCAACCAGCGTTTCCCGAGCGAAAAGGAACAACTGGCGATCTACCGCGAGCAACTCGCCGCGTTCCACCCGCAACCGGTAACCATGCGCAGCCTGGACATCGGCGGTGACAAGTCGCTGTCGTACTTCCCGATCAAGGAAGACAACCCGTTCCTCGGCTGGCGCGGGATTCGCGTGACCCTCGACCACCCGGAAATCTTCCTGGTGCAGACCCGCGCGATGCTCAAGGCCAGCGAAGGCCTGAACAACCTGCGGATCCTGCTGCCGATGATCTCCGGCACCCACGAACTCGAAGAAGCCCTGCACTTGATCCACCGGGCCTGGGGCGAAGTGCGTGACGAAGGCACCGACGTGCCGATGCCGCCAATCGGGGTGATGATTGAAATTCCGGCTGCGGTGTACCAGACCAAGGAGCTGGCGCGGCAGGTGGACTTCCTGTCGGTCGGCTCCAACGACCTCACCCAGTACCTGCTGGCGGTGGATCGCAACAACCCGCGAGTGGCCGACCTCTACGACTACCTGCACCCGGCGGTGCTGCAAGCCCTGCAAACCGTGGTCCGCGACGCGCATGCCGAAGGCAAACCGGTGAGCATCTGCGGCGAAATGGCCGGTGATCCGGCAGCGGCGGTGCTGTTGATGGCGATGGGCTTCGACAGCTTGTCGATGAACGCCACCAACTTGCCGAAAGTGAAGTGGATGCTGCGTCAGATCAACCTGAGCAAGGCCAAGGATCTGCTGGCGGAGCTGATGAAGATCGATAACCCGCAAGTGATCCACAGCTCGCTGCAACTGGCGCTGAAGAATCTCGGGTTGTCGAAGATGAATCCGCCGGCGGTCAACAAGGCCCTCTGAAAGGCTGATGGCCCCTTCGCGAGCAAGCCCGCTCCCACAGGGATTTGTGTCGATCACAGAACCAATGTGGGAGCGGGCTTGCTCGCGAAGGCGTCAGTCCCGCTACCGCTAAACCTGAACCTCCACCTCACCCAAATGCCCGCCATACGGCCCGAAACTGCGCTCGACCATTCGCCGCGTGCCGTCCGCCTGCACGATCAACGCCGTACTCGCCCGTGTCCCGTAACTTTGACTGGCAATAAACACACTCGACAGTAACGATTCAGTCGCCAGCCCGACCCCGGTGTCCGGCAATTCATTAAACGGCGCGGTCTGCGCATCGCTCAGTAACCCCAGCAGTCGCGCAGGCTGCGGATCATCCAAGACCGCGCTCAGGGCCGCCTTGGCCTTGAGCAACTTCGGCCATGGGGTATCCAGCCCGGCATTCGATAGCCCGTAAACCCCGGGCTCGAGCATCACCGGTTCAGACGTCCGCGCATTGAAGTGCCACAGCTCGTGGGCATTGCCCAGCAGCAGGTTGAACCCGGCGTACTCCGGCGCGCGACCGGCCACATCTCGCAAATAATCATCAATCGAAGCATCACCCGTGAGAAAACGCGCCACCAGCTCTCCCCGCGACTTGCGCGCCGGCGGCTGGTGCGGATCGCGGATATTGGTCAGCGCGGCGAAGCGCCCGTTGGCGCCGATCCCCAACCAGGTGCCGCCAGCCTCAAGATCGCGCCCGGCATGCACGTGCGGCGCGTCGGCCCATGGCGCCAGCGGCAGGCTCGGGCGGGCGTAGAACTCGTCACGGTTGGCCGCGACGATCAGCGGCTGGGCATGGCCCGGGCGCCAGGCGAAAACGATCAGGCACATAAGGTGGTCCTTGTGTGTTTTCTGCTCACTCTACGCAGTCGGCGTCCGTGCATCCATCGTCAGTGGAGCCAAAGGGCATGCATCCGTTACCATGCCGCTCCGGTTTTGGGGATGCGTCTGGGAGACGGTCATGGAATTTCTGCTCTATCTGGCGTTGGGCGCCTGTGCGGGCGTGCTGGCCGGGCTGTTCGGGGTGGGCGGCGGGATCATTATTGTCCCGGTGCTGGTATTCAGTTTTACCTTGCAGGGATTCGATCAGTCGATCCTCACGCACCTGGCTGTTGGCACTTCCCTGGCTACGATCATCTTCACCTCGGTCAATGCCGTGCGTGAACATCATCGACGTGGTGCGGTGCGCTGGCCGATCTTCATGTGGATGACCGTCGGCATTCTGCTAGGCGCCGGTTTTGGTGCGCTGACGGCGGAGGCGATTTCCGGGCCGAACCTGCAGAAGATCATCGGCGTGTTCGCCTTGGTCATTGCTGTGCAACTGGCGCTGGAGGTCAAACCCAAGGCCAGTCGAACGGTGCCGGGCAAACTCGGTCTGACCGTGGCCGGCAGTGTAATCGGCTGGGCCTCGGCGATTTTCGGAATCGGCGGCGGCTCGCTGACCGTGCCGTTCCTGACCTGGCGCAGCGTGCCGATGCAGCAGGCGGTGGCAACGTCGTCGGCCTGTGGCTTGCCGATTGCTGTGGCGAGTGCGTTAAGTTTCATGATTCTGGGCTGGCATGATCCGCTGTTGCCGCCGCATAGTCTCGGTTTTGTCTATTTGCCGGCGCTGCTGGGCATTGCCCTGACCAGCATGGTGTTCGCCCGTCTCGGCGCGCGCCTGGCACACAGATTGTCACCGCGCTTGCTGAAACGGCTGTTCGCCGCTTTGCTGTTCTGCGTGGGCCTGAATTTCCTGCTCTGACCTGCTGGGTCAGAACGGGCCGCAATCCTGGCTTAATCCTGAGGTGGCAGCGTCGCCCGGGAATTTTGGTTTCAACTCTAACGAGGAGTCGCAATGCTGCCTTACCCGCAGATCGACCCGGTGGCCCTGGCCATCGGTCCGCTGAAAATCCACTGGTACGGCCTGATGTACCTCGTCGGCATCGGCGGCGCATGGCTGCTGGCGTCGAGCCGGCTCAACCGTTTCGACCCGACCTGGACCAAGGAGAAGCTCTCCGATCTGGTGTTCTGGCTGTCGATGGGGGTGATTGTCGGTGGACGTCTGGGTTACGTGCTGTTCTATGATCTGAGCGCCTACATCGCCAACCCGACGCTGATTTTCGAAGTGTGGAAGGGCGGCATGTCGTTCCATGGCGGATTCATCGGGGTGATGCTCGCCGCGCTGTGGTTCGGCAAGCGTAACGGCAAGACCTTCTTCCAACTGATGGACTTTGTTGCGCCGATGGTGCCGATCGGTCTGGGTGCCGGGCGTATCGGCAACTTCATCAACGCCGAGCTGTGGGGCAAGCCGACCGACGTGCCGTGGGCGATGATCTTCCCGCCGTTCAGCGATCCGGCGCAGCTGCCGCGTCACCCGTCGCAGCTGTATCAGTTCGCGCTCGAAGGCGTGGCGCTGTTCCTGATCCTGTGGCTGTTCTCGCGCAAGCCGCGTCCGACCATGGCGGTATCGGGCATGTTCGCGCTTTTTTACGGCATTTTCCGTTTTATTGTCGAGTTCGTCCGCGTTCCGGACGCTCAACTGGGCTACCTGGCCTGGAACTGGCTGACCATGGGTCAGGTGCTGTGCGTACCGATGATCGTCGGCGGGCTGTTCCTGATCTGGCTGGCCTATCGTCGTGCGCCGGCAGCGCCGCTCGCGCCGACCGCTTAAACTACGAACCCCGGCGCGCGACGCCGGGGCTCAAAGGACACAGGTAACTCATGAAGCAATATCTCGAACTGGTCTCGCACGTCATCCAGAACGGCACCAAACAGGCCAACCGCACCGGCATCAACACCATCAGCTTCCCGGGTGCGATGCTGCGTTTCGATCTGCAGGAAGGTTTCCCGGCGATCACCACCCGCAAGATGGCCTTCAAGTCGGCCATCGGCGAGATGTGCGGTTTTCTGCGTGGCGTGAACAACGCCGCTGAATTCCGTGCGCTGGGCTGCAAGGTCTGGGACCAGAACGCCAACGAAAATGCGCAATGGCTGGCCAACCCTTTCCGTCAGGGCGAAGACGACCTCGGTGAAATCTACGGCGTGCAATGGCGCAAATGGCCGGCGTACAAGCAGATCCCGCTGAGCAACACCGCCGCTATCGAACAAACCCTGAGCAACGGCTACAAGCAGATCGCTCAAGGCGAAGAAGACGGCCAGGCCTATGTGGTGCTGTACAAAGCCATCGACCAGGTGCGCCAGTGCGTCGACACGATCATCAACGATCCGGGCAGCCGCCGTATTCTGTTCCACGGCTGGAACGTCGCCCAGCTCGATGAAATGGCCCTGCCGCCATGCCATCTGCTGTACCAGTTCCACCCGAACGTCGAGACCAAAGAGATCTCCCTGACCCTGTACATCCGCTCCAACGACCTGGGCCTGGGCACACCGTTCAACCTCACCGAGGGCGCCGCCCTGCTAAGCCTGATCGGGCGCCTGACCGGTTACACGCCGCGCTGGTTCACCTATTTCATCGGTGATGCGCACGTCTACGAGAACCACCTGGACATGCTCAACGAACAGCTCAAGCGCGAGCCGTTTGCCATGCCGAAACTGAAAATTTCGGATCGCGTGCCGGAGTTTGCCAAGACGGGTGTGTATCAGCCGGAGTGGCTGGAGTTGGTCGAGCCGAGCGATTTCTCGCTGGAAGGCTATGAGCACCATGCGCCAATGACCGCGCCGATGGCGGTCTAAAAGCTTCACGTAATACCCTGTGGGAGCGGGCTTGCTCGCGAAAGCGGTGTATCAGTTAACGATGATGTCGACTGACACTCCGCCTTCGCGAGCAAGCCCGCTCCCACATTGGGTTCTGTGTAAGGCTCAGTGGCCGTGGCTGCGGCCCACATGGGAGTGTTCAACCTCCGTCGCCACAACCCCGCCACTCACCTCCAGCCGCTGCAAAATCCCGCACTGATCCGCCCCCGGCCCTTCGCCACAGCGTTGGCGCAGGTCGAGCAGTTGTGTCTGCAACGCCAGCAACCCGTCAATCCGCGCTTTCACATGCTGGATGTGCTCGTCGATCAGCGTATTGACGCTTGCACACTGATCCTGCGGGCTGTCGCGCATGGCCAGCAGGCTGCGGATTTCTTCGAGGGTCATGTCGAGGGTGCGGCAGTTGCGGATGAAGGTCAGGCGTTCGGCGTGGGCCTGGGTGTAAACGCGGTAGTTACCGTCGCTGCGCGCCGGCTCCGGCAGCAGGTTTTCGCGCTCGTAATAGCGGATGGTTTCCACGGCGCAGTCGGTGAGTTTGGCCAGTTCTCCGATCTTCATGACGGCAATCTCCAAAAGGGTGCTTGACCCTATAGTGGCTACAGGGTCTTTACTTGGCAACAGGCACCTTCATGGACGCGACCAATGAGCGATTCCCAGCACACCCACAAGCCCGGCGACGGGCACGATCATAGCCACAGCCATAAATTGCAGCCTGTGCATAAGCACGAACATGGCGGCGATTCCTGCTGCGGGTCGAAAGCCGCAGCACCGGCACCGGTTCATTCGCACGAAGATTCTTGCGGCTCATCGACAGTCGCCGCGCCTGCGTTGGTGCAACTGAGCGAAAAGACCAGCGCTGACGCCCGCCTGAGCAGTTTCCGCATCGAAGCGATGGACTGCCCGACCGAGCAGACGCTGATCCAGAACAAACTCTGCAAGCTGGCCGGTGTGCAGCAACTGGAATTCAACCTGATCAACCGCGTGCTCGGCGTGACCCACAATCTGCCGGACACCGCGCCGATCACCGAGGCGATCACCTCGCTGGGCATGCACGCCGAGCCGCTGGAGGCGGGCGTCGAAGCCCCGGCCCCGGCGCCAGTAAAAAAACACTGGTGGCCGTTGGCGCTGTCCGGCGTCGGCGCGCTGGCGGCGGAAGTTATCCACTTCACCAACGCCGCGCCAACCTGGGTGGTGGCGATCATTGCGCTGGTGTCGATCCTCAGCGGCGGCCTGACCACCTATAAAAAGGGCTGGATCGCCCTGAAGAACCGTAACCTCAACATCAATGCGCTGATGAGCATCGCGGTGACCGGTGCGGTGCTGATCGGGCAGTGGCCGGAAGCGGCGATGGTGATGTTCCTGTTCACCGTGGCCGAGCTGATCGAGGCGCGCTCGCTGGATCGTGCGCGCAATGCCATCAGCGGCCTGATGCAGATGACCCCGGAACAGGCCACGGTGCAGCAAGCCGACGGCAACTGGATCGAACAAGAGGTTAAAAGCGTCGAACTCGGCGCCCGCGTGCGGGTAAAACCCGGCGAGCGCATTGCGCTGGACGGCGAGGTCGTCAGCGGCAGTTCGACCATCGATCAGGCGCCGATCACCGGTGAAAGCCTGCCGGTGGAGAAAACCGTGGGCGACAAAGTCTTCGCCGGCACCATCAACCAGGCCGGTTCGCTGGAATACTCGGTGACTGCGGCGGCGAACAACTCGACCCTGGCGCGGATCATCCACGCCGTCGAGCAGGCTCAGGGTGCGCGGGCGCCGACGCAGCGCTTCGTCGATCAGTTCTCGAAAATCTACACCCCGGTGGTGTTCGTGCTGGCGCTGGCGGTGGCGATCATTCCGCCGCTGTTTATGGGCGCGTTGTGGTTCGACTGGATCTACCGTGCGCTGGTGTTGCTGGTGGTTGCCTGTCCTTGTGCGCTGGTGATCTCCACCCCAGTGACCATCGTCAGCGGCCTCGCGGCAGCGGCGCGCAAAGGCATTCTGGTCAAGGGTGGCGTGTACCTGGAGGGCGGCTTCAAGCTCGACTATCTGGCGCTGGATAAGACCGGCACGATCACCCACGGCAAACCGGTGCAGACCGATTACCTGTCGCTCGATCCGACCGCCGACGCCACAGCCCCGGCGATTGCCGCCGCGCTGGCCGGGCGCTCCGATCACCCGGTGTCGCTGGCCATCGCCAATGCGGCTGTGGATAAAAACCTCGCCGTGCTGACTGTGGATAACTTCGAAGCGCTGGCCGGTCGTGGCGTGAAGGGACAGGTCAACGGCCAGACCTATCACTTGGGCAACCATCGTCTGGTCGAGGAGCTGGGCCTGTGCTCGCCGCAACTGGAAGAGAAGCTGTTTGCGCTGGAGAAACAGGGCAAATCCGTGGTGTTGCTGCTCGACAGTTCTGGTCCGCTGGCGCTGTTCGCCGTGGCCGACACGGTCAAGGAGTCCAGCCGCGAAGCGATCCGCCAGTTGCACGCGCTGGGCGTGAAAACCATGATGCTCACCGGTGACAACGTGCACACCGCGCAGGCGATTGCCGCGCAGGTCGGCATCGATCAGGCCAAGGGCGACTTGCTGCCAACCGACAAGCTGCAAGCCATCGAAGCGCTTTATGCACAGGGTCATCGGGTGGGCATGGTTGGCGACGGCATCAACGACGCCCCGGCACTGGCCCGCGCCGAGATCGGTTTTGCCATGGCCGCTGCGGGTACCGACACCGCGATTGAAACCGCCGATGTCGCCCTGATGGACGACGATCTGCGCAAGATTCCCGCGTTCATCAGCCTGTCGCGTGACACCGCGAGCATCCTGAAACAGAACATCGCCTTGGCCCTGGTGATCAAGGCTATCTTTCTTGGGGTAACCTTCGCCGGACTCGCCACCATGTGGATGGCGGTGTTCGCCGACATGGGCGTGAGCCTGCTGGTGGTGTTCAACGGTTTGCGCCTGCTGCGTAAATAAACGATGAGGGATGGTTGTGCTGAGTGCCGAGCTGAAAGCGTTTTATATGGTCGCCCGCCTGGGCAGCATTACGCTGGCGGCGAAAAAGCTCGGCCTCAGCCAACCCACCGTGACCACGCAGATTCGTAATCTGGAAAGTCAGTACTCGGTGGAGCTGTTCTACCGTGGCGGCCGACGCTTGAGTGTCAGCGACGAAGGCGCGCGGTTGCTGCCGATGGTCAAGGCGCTGTTGCAGCAGGAGGCCGACATCGAGTTCTTCCTGCGCAACAGCGGTCAGGTGCAGGGCACGTTGCGCATCGCTGCCACTGCGCCGTATTACATCCTCGATCTGGTGAAGACCTTCCGCGAGCGCCTGCCGCAGGTGGAAGTATCGGTGGAGATCGGCAACTCGCAGCAGGTGCTCGAAGCGCTGGAGGATTACCGGGTCGATGTCGCGGCGTCGTCGCAGTTGCTAGAGGATGCGCGGTTGATTCGCCGGGTATTGGGTAGCGATCCGCTGGTGCTGGCGGTGCATCGCAACCATCCGCTGGCGGCGCAGGAGCATGTGGCGTTGAGTGCGCTGGCCGGGCATACCTTGCTGATGCGCGAGTCGGGTTCGACCACCCGCCGTTTGACCGAGGAGTTGCTGGAAAGCGCCGGGGTCAGTTTCGGGCCGCTGCTGGAAATTGGCAGCCGCGAGTCGATCCGCGAGGCGGTGCTGCGCAATATCGGCATCAGCATCATTGCCCGCCAGGAAGTCCCGCACGATCCGCAGTTGCGGGTGCTGACCATCGAGAATGCACCGCAGATTCCCGAGTACCTTTACTGCTTGAAAGAAAGGAAGGGCGCGCGGTTGCCAGCGGCATTTCTTGGCCTGGCCCAAGAGATGTCCCCGGCCTGAGATCTCCATCTATCTTGCTGGCCTCTTCGCGAGCAGGTTCGCTCCCACATTGGAATGCGTTCCCCTGTAGGAGTGAGCCTGCTCGCGATGGCGCCAGTCCAGACACCGAATGACCTGAACCAAAATCCCCGAATACCACTATCGGCCGTTTTTGCCCTACTGCCACATGACGGACGCATTACAACTCTAGGATTGGCCCCATCAGCTTGATGAGGTCTGTCCATGAATCCTGCAATCGCAACTGCCCTGACCAACCCCGGTGCGCCGATGAAAGTGCGCGGCGTGCAGAAACGCTTCGGCGCGTTCACCGCGCTGGATAACGTCTCCCTCGATGTCGCCGCCGGTGAGCTGGTGTGCCTGCTCGGCCCGTCGGGTTGCGGCAAGACCACGCTGCTGCGCTGCATCGCCGGGCTGGAGAAGCAGGACAGCGGCGAGTTGTACCTCGGCGACCGCGATGTTTCGCACCTCGCGCCGCAGGCCCGGGATTACGGCATTCTGTTCCAGTCCTACGCGCTGTTCCCCAATCTGACCGTCGAAGCGAACATTGCCTACGGCCTCGCCGGCAGTGGTCGCGACGAAGTACGCCGTCGAGTCGGGCAGATGCTGGAACTGGTCGGCCTCAGCGGCAGTGAGAAAAAGTACCCGGGCCAGTTGTCCGGCGGTCAGCAACAGCGGGTTGCCCTGGCTCGTGCCCTGGCCCCGGCGCCGTCGCTGCTGTTGCTCGATGAACCGATGTCGGCGCTGGACGCCCGGGTACGTGAGCATCTGTGCACCGAACTGCGCCAACTGCAGCGCAACCTCGGCATCACCACCCTGATGGTCACCCACAATCAGGACGAAGCCATGCTGATGGCCGACCGCATCGCCGTGATGAACAACGGCCGGGTCGAGCAGTACGCCACCCCGCAGGAAATCTACAACCGCCCGGCCACGCCGTTTGTCGCCGAGTTTGTCGGGCAGGGCAACTGGCTGCCGTTCCAGCGCAGCAGCGCCAGTCACGCCCGGGTTGGCGGGATGGATGTGCGTCTGGCCGATGGTAGCGTCAGCGGCGCCTCGGGCCGACTGTTCTGCCGTCCAGAAGCAATCAGCGTCAATCCGTTGGTGCACGAAGAAAACCTGTTTCCGGCGAAAGTCCGTGAGATCACCTTCCTCGGCAACCGCTGCCGCATGAGCTTCGAACTCGACCAATTGCCGGGCCACGCGCTGCTTGCTGAACTGGCGCCGGAAGCCATGCCACGCCTTGGCGCCCAGCAGATCATGGTCGCCTTGCCACCGCGCAGCCTGCAGGTGTTTGCCTGATGAGCGCGAACATCGCACTGCCGCTACCGCACAAGCAAGCGCGGCGAGTGTCCGGGGCCGAGGTCGGTGACCGGATCTTCGTCCTCGGCGGCAAACTCCTGCTGCTGTTGCTGCTCGGTATCGCCGTGCTGCTGCCGTTGCTGGCGATCTTCTGGCGTGGCTTCAGCAGTGAGGCCGGGCAGGGCGGTGGCTGGCTCGCCGCTAAGGAGTTGGTCAGCAGCGAGAATTTCCACTGGCTGCTCGGCAACAGTCTGAAAGTTTCCCTCAGCGTCGCGGCCATCGTCGTACCGCTGGCCTACCTGTTTGCCTACGCCCTGCAACGCACGATGATTCCGGCCAAGGGCCTCTGGCGCGGAATTTCTCTGCTGCCATTGATGGCGCCGTCGATGCTGCCGGGGATCGCACTGGTCTATCTGTTCGGCAATCAGGGCATGTTGCGCGGGCTGCTCTCGGACAACATCTACGGCTTCTGGGGGATTGTGTTGGGCGAGGTGATTTACACCTTTCCCCATGCGTTGATGATTTTGTTGTCGGCGCTGTCGCTGGCCGATGCGCGGCTGTTCGATGCGGCGTCGAGCATGGGTGCCAGTCCGGCGAAAGCCTTTCGCAGCATCACCTGGCCGGCGACGCGCCAAGCGGTATTCGCCGCGTTCTGTCTGGTGTTCACCCTGACCATCACCGATTTCGGCGTGCCAGTGGTGGTCGGTGGCGACTATCAAGTGCTGGCGCTGGAGGCTTACAAAGCCGTGGTCGGCCAGCAGCAATTCGGTCGCGGCGCGTTGATCGGCATGGTGCTGTTGCTGCCGGCGCTGTTCAGCTTCGGCGTCGATGCCTGGCTGCGTCGGCGTCACGGTGATTCCATGAGTGGCCGTGCGCAAGTGTTCAAACCGGCGCCGTCGAAATTACGTGATGGCTGCTACATGGCGATTGTTTTGTTGATCAGTGCGGCGCTGCTGCTGGTATTCGGCATGGCGTTGTTTTCCTCGCTGGTGAAGTTCTGGCCGTACAACCTGTCGCTGTCGCTCAATCACTACCAGTTCAACGAGACCGCCGGCGGTGGCTGGCTGGCGTACAGCAACAGCTTGAAGATGGCGCTGGGCACGGCGCTGATTGGCAGCGTGCTGATCTTCACGGGCGCTTACCTGATGGAGAAAACCCGCAGCCAACGCGGCCTCAACCTGACGTTGCGCATGCTCAGTTTCGTGCCGATGGCAGTGCCGGGGCTGGTGCTCGGTCTGGGTTACGTCTTCTTCTTCAACCTCACAGGCAACCCGCTGCACGTGCTGTACGGCACGATGACCCTGCTGATCGTCTGCACCATTGCTCACTATTTGACCACCGCCCAAATGACCGCGACCACCGCGCTGCGCCAGCTCGACGCCGAGTTCGAGGCCGCCGCGCTGTCGCTCAAGGCCCCGCTGTACCGCCACTACCTGCGCGTCACCGTGCCGATCTGCCTGCCGGCGCTGCTGGACATCGTGCGCTACCTGTTCGTCTCGGCGATGACCACGGTGTCGGCGGCGATCTTCCTCTACAGCCCCGACACCATCCTCGCGGCGGTGGCGGTGCTGAACATGGACGACGCCGGCAACGTCGGCGGCGCGGCAGCGATGTCGACCCTGATTCTGTTCACCTCGGCGGGCGTGTCCTTGCTGCTGGCTTGGACTTCGCGCGGCTTGCTGCGCCGTTCCCAGGCCTGGCGGCAAACCGCGCCCGGTCACTGATTGACGACTTATCCCTACAGCCTCAACTCACCGACAGGAAAACGATCATGTTCAAGCCTATGGCTCTGGCCGCTGCTGTGCTCGCTACTTTCAGCCTGAATGCCTTCGCGGCAAAAACCGAGTTGACGGTGTACACCGCCCTCGAAGCCGAGCAACTGACCGCTTACAAAGCCGCGTTCGAAAAGGCCAACCCGGACGTCGAAATCAAGTGGGTGCGTGATTCCACCGGGATCATCACTGCCAAACTGCTGGCCGAAAAGGCCCGTCCGCAGGCTGACGCGGTGTGGGGCCTGGCCGCTTCGAGCCTGGCGATCCTCGATCAGCAGGGCATGCTGCAAAGCTACGCACCGAAGGATCTGGGCAAGATCGGCGCGAACTACCGCGATGCTGCCAACCCGCCAGCCTGGGTCGGCATGGACGTGTGGGCCGCGACTATTTGCTTCAACACCGTGGAAGCCGAGAAGCAGGGCTTGAGCAAACCGGTGAGCTGGCAGGATCTGACCAAGCCTGAGTACAAGGGCAAGATCGTCATGCCGAATCCGGCGTCGTCCGGCACCGGTTTCCTCGACGTCAGCGCATGGCTGCAAACCTTCGGTGAGAAACAGGGCTGGGCCTACATGGACGGTCTTCACCAGAACATCGGCCAGTATGTTCACTCCGGTTCCAAGCCTTGCAAACTGGCTGCTGCGGGCGAATTCCCGATCGGCATTTCCTTCGAATACCCGGCCGTACAGCTGAAACGCCAGGGCGCGCCGCTGGACATCATCCTGCCGAAGGAAGGCCTGGGCTGGGAGATCGAAGCCACTGCGGTAATCAAAGGCACGCCGCATGAAGACGCGGCGAAAAAACTCGCAGACTTCTCCGCCAGCGCCGAGGCGATGGATCTGTACAAGGAGAACTTTGCGGTTCTTGCGCAGCCGGGCATCGCCAAGCCGCAGACCGAACTGCCGGCCGACTACGAGCAGCGCCTGATCAAGAACGACTTTGCCTGGGCCTCGAAGAATCGCGACGAGATCCTGACCGAATGGCGCAAGCGGTATGACGGCAAGTCCGAGAAAGTTGTCGCCAAGTAAGATCTTTATCGACTGACAGGGCCTCTTCGCGAGCAAGCCCGCTCCCACATTCGACCGAGTTCCACCGGAAGGAATGCGATCAAACTGTGGGAGCGGGCTTGCTCGCGAAGGCGGTCTCCCATTCAGGGAAAATCTCCATGACTCAACACAAAGACCTGCTGATCGTCGGCGCCGGCATCCTCGGCCTGTCCCACGCTTACGCCGCCGCCAAACGCGGCCTCAAGGTCAGCGTTTTCGAACGCACCGCCACGCCCCTCGGCGCTTCGGTGCGTAACTTCGGTCAGGCGCTGGTCACCGGTCAGCCACCGGGGCCGATGCTTGAACTGGCCAAGACCAGCCGCGAGATCTGGGGTGACTGGGCGCAACTCGCCGGTCTGCAGATCAAGCGAAACGGCTCGTACCTGTTCGCCCGCAGTGAAGGCGAAGAACACTTGCTCGAAGCTTTCTGCAACGGCCGCGCCGTGGAGCACGGGTACAACGTCGCCTTGCTGCGTGGCGCTGCCCTGCGTGATCTGTACCAGGGTCAGTTCAGTCATCACCGCGCGGCGTTGCACGGCTTGGACGATCAACAGCTGTACTCGCGTGAAGCGATTCCGGCGTTGATCGACTATCTGCGCCGCGACCTCGGCGTCGAGTTTCACTTCAGTACGCTGGTGCGCGACGTCGAACCAGGGCACCTGCACAGTACTGCCGGCAGCTTCACGGCAAAGCAAATCATCGTCTGCTCCGGCCACGATTATCAGACCCTGCTGGCCGAACCGATTGCCGCGCTCGATCCGCAGATCTGCCGCCTGCAAATGCTTCGCGCCAAACCGCAGATCGAGCTGAATCTGCAACACGCCTTGCTCACCGGTTTGAGCTGCGTGCACTACGGCGCCTTCGCTGATTTGCCAGAAGCGGCGGCGGTGCAGGCGCAGATCCTGCGCGAACAACCGCACTTGCACGACAACGGCATTCACCTGCTGATCAGTCCGACGCCGTATGGCGAGCTGATCATCGGCGACTCGCACCATTACGGCAGCGATCCGTCGCCGTTCAATACCGAGCAGGTCGACAACTGGATGTTGGAGCTGGCCGAACAAACGCTGGGCTGCAAGGTGCAAGTGGTCGAGCGCTGGCAGGGCGTCTACGGTGCCCGTGGGCCGGGACCGTTTTCGTTGCTGCGCCCGGCACCGGGGCTGAGTGTGGCGCTGATGCACACCGGCGTCGGCATGAGCGTCGGCCCGGCACTGGCCGAGCGCAATGTCGCGCAGTGGCTGGAGGAAATGTGATGGCGGGGCATGCGCAAGTCGTTGACCGGGTGTTTGCGCTGTATGAACGCTTTGGCACCCGCGATTACATCGGCGAGCCGGTGTCGCAGATCGAGCACATGTCTCAGGCAGCGCAGTTGGCGATGGCTGAAGGCTTTGATGATGAAGTGGTGCTGGCGGCGTTCTTTCATGACATCGGCCACCTGTGCGCCGAAGGTGCCGAGAACATGGGCGGTTATGGCGTGGTCAGCCATGAGCGGCTGGGGGCGAATTATTTGCGTGAGGCCGGTTTCAGTGAGCGCCTGGCGCGGCTGGTGGAATATCACGTGCAGGCCAAACGTTATCTGACCTTGCGCGAGCCTGGGTATTTCGAGCGGTTGAGTGACGCGAGTCGCCGGACCCTGGAGTATCAGGGCGGGGTGATGAGCGAGGCTGAGGCGGATGTGTTTGAGCGGGATCCGTTGTGTGCCGTCAGCTTGCGCATGCGCCAGTGGGACGAGCTGGCCAAGGAGAGGGCGGTGCCGGTGATGGACCTTGGTTTGCTGAAGGAGAAAGCGGCGCGGCTGCTGGCTGCGTAATCCATGTCACCGAATTGCGCCATTCGCGAGCAGGCTCGCTCCCACAGGGTTTTGTGTTCTGACCACGATCCAATGTGGGAGCGAGCCTGCTCGCGAAGAGGCCAGATCAGGCGCTACAAATCTGCAGCCAGAAACTCAATCTGCTCCTGCCGCTCCGCCTGATTCAACTTCGCATGCGGATTGAGTGAAGACCACTGCGGATGCGCCCGCGCCTTGCTCAGCGCATCCGGCAACTTGCCTTCACGCCAGGTCTTGTCCTGCGGGGTGGCGACCTGAACCGCGTCCATCGCCGCATGCCCGCGCTGATCCAGCGCCAGCAACAGTTGGCGCTGACGCAACGCCAGCAGCCGCAACACCCCGTCATCCACGGTCAACTCCCGCTGGCCCCTGATCTTGCCGAGCAGGCGGCTGCCATAACTGCGCGCGGTTTGCAGCGCACCACCGGCAATCGCACCGGCCAAAGCCGCCGCACCGAGGGTAATCCCGCCCACCAGCAAATCCACGCCAGCCCCTGCCGCAGCGCCTGCCGCAATCCCTCCGCCGACACGCACGCCGAGTTGCTTCAGGGTTTCCGGGTTGAACAGATCATCGCCCCAACGCCCATCGAGCAACGGCAGATCACTGGCCGCCGCATCCTGCGGGCGAAACGCATAGAGCTTGAGCAACGCTTCGACGCATTTCTGTTCACGCTGGCGCACGGCTTTGCGCAGTTCGCTGATCGCTTGCTGTTCCTGCTCGGCCTCGCTGACCACGCTGCGTCGGCAGGCGGCGCAGTCGATCAGCAATTCGGCGATCAAACGCGCCGCACTTTGTTGGCGGGCGAGGCGCTGGGCCTGTTGATCGGCGATCAAGCGCTCCAGTTGCGGACGGGCGTTTTCCAGCAGCAGCGCAAGGCTTTCGTACAGTCGCCGCTCGCCATCTTCCGGCGGCGCCACGCTGTCGAAGCGCACCAGCGCATGCAGGCCGAGACGCTTCAACGCTTCGCGCCAGTCCGGCTCGCGATGGTTGGCGCTGCTGACGAAATTCAGCACCGGCAGCAGCGGTTTACCGCAACTGGCCAGCACTTCGAGTTCGTCACGATACTTGGCCAGCACCGGTTCGCGGGCGTCGATCACATACAGACCGGCGTCGGACGCGAGTAGCTGTCGCAGGACTTTCGCCTCCTGTTCGAAACGCTGACGTGCTTCGCTGCCGTCGAGAAAACGCGCCAGTCGCGCCGGGCCGTCGAGACGTTCGCCGGGGCGCTCCAGACGCTCAAGGAAATCCAGCAGGGCGATGGCGTCTTCCAGCCCCGGCGTGTCGTAGAGATCGAGCAACGGCTCGCCGTCCACCGACAACCGCGCACCCTCGACATGTCGAGTGGTGCTCGGCCGGTGCGAGACTTCGCCGAAGCCGACGTCGCGGGTCAGGGTGCGCAGCAGCGAAGTCTTGCCGACGTTGGTGTGGCCGACCACCGCGAGTTTCAGCGGCGCTTTCCGGGCATCAGTCATGACCGCTCTCCAGCCAGTTCATCGGCGCGCAATCGGCGAACGGCAACTCCAGTTGTTGCAGCGCAACGTGCCAGTCGCCGAGACGGGCACTGTCCAGCGCTTCGCCGGGCGGTGCTTGCAGCAGCCAGACCCGGGTGGCGTTGGCGTTGCGCGCCAGTTCGGCGATCAGCGCGAGGCTGCCGCGATCCGGCGAGCGTCGCGGGTCGCAGGCGATCAGCAGGCGCGCCGGAGGGAAACGGCTGAGCTGTTCGAGCAGTTTGTGCCGTGATTCGCGGCTGTCGAGGATTCCGGCGTTGCTCACGGTTTTCGGCAGGGCCGGTGGCCACGGGCGCTGATCGTCGAGTTCGATGGCGACCAGCAAAGCACCCTCGCTGGTCTGTTCGCTGACGCTGCTTTCGACCCGATGCAACTGCGCAGGCGCGGCGTCGTTGATGCCGAGGCGTTCGCTGGTCGGCATCAGCCGTTCACGCAACTGGGCGTAACCGGGCAGGTTCAGGTCCAGGGTCAGCGCGGCTTTGCCGTGACTCCAGCGCCAGAAACACAACAGCGCCAGCAGCAGACGCGGCAGTACGCCGTAGACCACCAGCACGCCGACCAGCCAGGTTGCCCAGGCCTGTCGCGCGCTTTCGATATCCAGCGCTGCGCCGCCGCTGGCGCGGATCATTTCTACGGTCGGCACGTTGAAGCCGAGCAGCGCCGGCAGCGCGCCGAGGGCTTGGGTCAGGTTGATGAAGGTGTCGGCGCCGAGAATCGTGGTTTCCCAGACGAAGCCGTAGCGCCGGGTCGCCATCAGTGTCAGCAGCAACAGCAGGGCGCTGAGCATCGCCAGCAACCACAGACCGTTGACCAATGTGCCGAGCGCCCAGCGATTGAGTTTTTTGCGTTGCAGCATCAGCAGCAGGGCCGGCGCGAGTTGCGCGGCTTTGGCATCGCGAGCGAGTTTTTCGCTGAGCCACAGCCACAAGCGCCCGAGGGTGGCGCCGTGTTCTCCGGCAAAGATCAGCCCCAGCGCCCAGCTCAGTAGCAGAATCAGGTTCAACCCGAGCAGGCTGCCCAAGGCCCAGAACACATTCACCGGCGTCTGGCTCAGTGCGGCGAAGGCCAGACCGGCACCGCTCAGCAGCGCGAAAATCACCAGCAGCACCAGCGCCAGACGCGCGCCCTGCAGCCAGTGCTTGAGTGCCGTGCTCAGCCCGTCGCGCTCGGCCAGCCACGCCGCCCGGCGCTGAATACGGCCCGGCAGATCGCCGCCGGCCGCGCGGGCCAGACGATTGGCTTCCAGATCTTCCAGGGGGCCTGCGTGTTCTTCGCGCAGGCGGATGGTTTCAGTCAGCCAGAGGTTTTGCAGTGGAGTCAGTTCAGTCACGCGCCATTCCGTTGCTCGATTGAGCAGTGAGCATAACCGCTGTGGCGCTTATCGGGTCAAGCGAGGCTCTGGTATCCTCGCCGGCATGACTAAATCACTCCCCCTCAGCCTGATCGCAGCCCTCGGTGAAAACCGCGTGATCGGCGTCGACAACAGCATGCCCTGGCACCTGCCGGGGGACTTCAAATACTTCAAGGCCACGACCCTCGGCAAGCCGATCATCATGGGCCGTAAGACCTGGGACTCCCTCGGCCGTCCGCTGCCGGGCCGCTTGAACATCGTGGTCAGCCGTCAGCCGGATCTGCTGCTGGAAGGGGCGGAGGTGTATCCGTCGCTGGAAGCCGCGGTGGTTCGCGCCGAGGAATGGGCGAAAGCGCAGGGTGTCGATGAGTTGATGCTGATTGGCGGCGCGCAGTTGTATGCGCAAGGGCTGGCGCAGGCCGATCGTCTGTATCTGACCCGAGTGGCGCTGAGCCCGGAAGGCGATGCGTGGTTTCCGGAGTTCGATCTGAACCAGTGGAAGCTGGTGTCGAACGTGTCGAATCCGGCTGAGGGCGATAAGCCCGCGTACAACTTCGAAGTCTGGGAAAAAGCTTAAGAGCTTCGCGAGCAAGCCCGCTCCCACATTGGATTTGTGTCGATCACAGATCCAATGTGGGAGCGGGCTTGCTCGCGAAGAGGGCAGGTCAGGCAAAGAAGAATTTAAGCCTGAGCAAGCCCCGCATGCTCATCCGCATCCAGCAGTGCTTTATCGGTCTGCTGCATCACTTGGCTGGTAATCGCACCGGCGGTGATCGAACCACTTACGTTCAACGCCGTACGACCCATGTCGATCAGCGGCTCAACCGAAATCAGCAGCGCCACCAGTGACACCGGCAAGCCCATCGCCGGCAGCACGATCAGTGCCGCGAACGTCGCGCCGCCACCGACCCCGGCCACACCGGCCGAGCTCAGAGTGACAATCGCCACCAGGGTCGCGATCCACAGCGGATCCAGCGGGTTGATGCCGACCGTTGGCGCAACCATCACCGCCAACATCGCCGGGTACAGACCGGCGCAACCGTTCTGGCCGATGGTCGCACCGAACGAGGCGGCGAAACTGGCGATCGACTGCGGAATGCCCAGACGACGGGTCTGCGCTTCGATGCTCAACGGAATGCTCGCCGCGCTGGAGCGGCTGGTGAACGCGAACGTCAGCACCGGCCAGATCTTGCGGAAGAAGCGCAGCGGGTTGATCCCGGCCGCCGACACCAGCAGGCCATGCACCACAAACATCAGGCCCAGGCCGAGGTACGAGACCACGACGAAACTGCCGAGCTTGATGATGTCCTGCAGGTTGGAACCGGCGACCACTTTGGTCATCAGCGCCAGCACGCCGTACGGGGTCAGCTTCATCACCAGACGCACCAGACGCATCACCCAGGCTTGCAGGGTGTCGATGGCGTTGATCACTTTCTGACCTTTCTCGGCATCATCCTTGAGCAGTTGCAGCGCCGCGACCCCGAGGAACGCGGCGAAGATCACCACGCTGATGATCGAGGTCGGCTTGGCGCGGGCCAGGTCGGCGAACGGGTTCTGCGGAATGAACGACAGCAGCAGCTGCGGCACATTCAGGTCGGCGACCTTGCCGGCGTAGTCGGTCTGGATGGTTTGCAGGCGGGCCATTTCCTGCGTGCCGGCGACCAGGCCTTCGGCGGTGAGGCCGAACAGGTTGGTCAGGCCGATACCGATCAGCGCCGCAATCGCGGTGGTAAACAGCAGGGTGCCGATGGTCAGGAAGCTGATCTTGCCCAGCGACGAGGCGTTGTGCAGACGCGCAACCGCGCTGAGGATCGAGGCGAACACCAGCGGGATCACGATCATTTGTAGCAGCTGCACGTAGCCGTTGCCGACCAGATCGAACCAGCCGATCGAGGCTTTCAGTACCGGGTTGCCGGCACCGTAAACAGTGTGCAGGGCAACACCGAAGGCTACGCCGAGCACCAGCGCGAGCAGGACTTTTTTCGCCAGGCTCCACGTCGTGTGGCGGGTTTGCGCCAGACCGAAGAGCAGGGCGAGGAACACCAGCAGATTGAGGATCAGCGGCAGATTCATGAAGACTCCGATAAGACTTGTGCCAGTCGCATTCTTGGGCAACTGCGAACCGGCAAGCCTAACAGTTTGATTTCCAATGAATTAATACCGAAATCGCAGGTCATCCGTCGTTTTTGGAATAAGCGCTTGTCGCTCTCGGCAATGCAACTGGCGTTGAGGAGACGTAAGCGGTCGCTGACAGACGAGGACTGTCACACTTATTTGTTAGCGTCGATGTCTTTCAGTCAGGGAGAAAATGCCGATGAAGTACGCACCGAAAATGCTCGCTGTGGTTCTTGGATTGGGCTTGGCCGCTCACGCATTCGCCACCGACCTGAAGCACTGGCCGGCGGATCAGGCCAAGGCACTCGACGCGATGATCGCGGCCAACGCCAACAAGGGTAACTACGCGGTGTTCGACATGGACAACACCAGCTACCGATACGACCTTGAAGAGTCTTTGCTGCCGTTCATGGAAAACAAGGGCCTGATCACCCGCGACAAGCTCGATCCCTCCCTGAAACTGATGCCGTTCAAGGACACCGCTGACCATAAGGAAAGCCTGTTCAGTTACTACTATCGCCTGTGCGAAGTCGACGACATGGTCTGCTACCCGTGGGTAGCGCAGGTGTTCTCCGGCTTCACTCTCAAGGAACTCAAGGGCTACGTCGATGAGCTGATGGCGTCGGGCAAACCGGTGCCGGCCACTTACTACGAAGGCGATGTGGTGAAGAAACTCGACGTCAACCCGCCGAAGATCTTCACCGGCCAGCAAGAGCTGTACAACAAGCTGATGGAGAACGGCATCGAGGTCTACGTGATGACCGCCGCTTCCGAAGAACTGGTGCGCATGGTCGCGGCTGATCCGAAGTACGGCTACAACGTCAAACCGCAGAATGTGATCGGCGTGACCACGTTGCTGAAGAACCGCGAAACCGGCGAGCTGACGACTGCGCGCAAGCAGATCACCGCCGGCAAGTATGACGAGAAGGCCAACCTCGGCCTCGAACTGACCCCGTACCTGTGGACCCCGGCGACCTGGATGGCCGGCAAACACGCGGCGATCCTGACCTACATTGATGAGTGGAAAAAACCGGTACTGGTGGGCGGCGACACCCCGAGCAGCGACGGCTACATGCTGTTCCACGATGTGGATGTGGCCAAGGGCGGCATTCACTTGTGGGTCAACCGCAAGGACAAATACATGACCCAGCTCAACGGCATGATGGCCAAACACGCAGCGGCGCAGGCCAAGGAAGGGTTGCCGGTGACGGCGGACAAAAACTGGGTGATCGTCAAGCCTGAAGAAATCCAGTAAGCCCCCAATCCCTGTTGGAACTCAGATTCCAGAATCACTGACAGTCCCTTGTGGGAGCGGGCTTGCTCGCGAAGAGGGAGTGTCAGGCGGGAGATTTTTTGACCGGTAGAACGCTTTCGCGAGCAAGCCCGCTCCCACAGTTTTGATCTTCATTGTTTTTGGATCAGGCAAAAAAATGCCCCGCACTTTGGCAGGGCATTTTTGTTTTTGCGATTGACGCTTACAGCCCGTCGAGCATCGCCTTGTTACGCACCGCACCCTTGTCGGCGCTGGTCGCCAGCAGGGCGTAGGCCTTCAGGGCGGTGGTCACTTTGCGTGGACGCTGCTCGACCGGTTTCCAGCCTTTCTTGTCCTGTTCGACCCGGCGTGCAGCCAGTTCTTCATCGCTGACCAACAGGTTGATCGAGCGGTTCGGGATGTCGATCAGCACTTTGTCGCCGTCCTGCACCAGACCGATCGCGCCACCGGCCGCAGCCTCTGGCGAAGCGTGGCCGATCGACAGGCCGGAAGTACCGCCAGAGAAACGACCGTCGGTGAGCAACGCACAGGCTTTGCCCAGACCTTTGGACTTCAGGTACGAGGTCGGGTAGAGCATTTCCTGCATGCCCGGGCCGCCTTTCGGGCCTTCGTAGCGAATGATGACGATGTCGCCTTCCTTCACTTCGTCGGCGAGGATGCCGCGCACCGCGCTGTCCTGGCTTTCGAAGATCTTCGCGTTGCCTTCGAAGACGTGGATCGACTCGTCGACGCCGGCGGTTTTCACCACGCAGCCGTCGAGAGCGATGTTGCCGTACAGCACGGCCAGGCCGCCTTCTTTCGAATAGGCGTGTTCGAAGCTGCGGATGCAGCCGTTTTCACGGTCGTCGTCGAGGGTTTCCCAACGGGTCGACTGGCTGAACGCGGTCTGGGTCGGGATGCCCGCCGGGCCGGCCTTGAAGAAGTGATGCACGGCTTCATCGGTGGTCTGGGTGATGTCCCACTTGGCGATGGCTTCTTCCATGCTGCGGCTGTGCACGGTCGGCAGGTCGGTGTGCAGCAGGCCGCCACGGGCCAGCGAACCGAGGATGCTGAAGATGCCGCCAGCGCGGTGCACGTCTTCCATGTGGTACTTCTGGATGTTCGGCGCGACCTTGCACAGTTGCGGCACGCTGCGCGAGAGACGGTCGATGTCGCGCAGGTCGAAATCGATCTCGGCTTCCTGGGCGGCAGCCAGCAGGTGCAGGATGGTGTTGGTAGAACCGCCCATGGCGATGTCGAGCATCATCGCGTTCTCGAACGCCTTGAAGTTGGCGATGTTGCGCGGCAGCACGGACTCGTCGTTTTCGCCGTAGTAACGCTTGCACAGCTCGACGATGGTGCGGCCGGCCTGCAGGAACAGTTGTTCGCGGTCGCTGTGGGTCGCGAGGGTCGAACCGTTGCCCGGCAATGCCAGGCCCAGCGCTTCGGTCAGGCAGTTCATCGAGTTGGCGGTGAACATGCCGGAGCACGAGCCGCAGGTCGGGCAGGCGCTGCGCTCGTACTCGGCAACCTTCTCGTCAGAAGCGCTGGAGTCGGCGGCGATCACCATGGCGTCGACGAGGTCGAGGCCGTGGGAAGCGAGTTTGGTCTTGCCAGCTTCCATCGGGCCGCCGGAAACGAAGATCACCGGAATGTTCAGGCGCAAAGCGGCCATCAACATGCCCGGGGTGATCTTGTCGCAGTTGGAGATGCAGACGATGGCGTCGGCGCAGTGGGCGTTGACCATGTACTCGACGGAGTCGGCGATGATCTCGCGGCTCGGCAGCGAATAGAGCATGCCGTCGTGACCCATGGCGATGCCGTCATCCACGGCGATGGTGTTGAATTCTTTCGCTACGCCACCGGCGCGTTCGATTTCCCGGGCAACCAGTTGACCGAGGTCTTTGAGGTGCACGTGGCCCGGCACGAACTGGGTGAAGGAGTTGGCAATGGCGATGATCGGCTTCTTGAAGTCGTCATCTTTCATCCCGGTGGCGCGCCACAGTGCGCGGGCGCCGGCCATGTTGCGGCCGTGGGTGGATGTTTTCGAGCGGTAATCTGGCATGGAGCACTCCGGGCGGCTAATCAGGTATCAAAAGGGAGTGAGCTTCTATTGACGTCTGGAACACTCAGAAATGGCCGTGTGTCCTGGATGTTGCCGATGACTTTGCGGGATCGCCGCTTGCCTCAGCCTGAGCTCATAAACCCGCCGGGGGATGAATGGCGATGAATCAGCCGATTCTACACCGCTGGCGTCTGGAGGGAATGGCGCAAAGTGTTGTTCCAGTGCCGACGGTGCGTATGGCATGACGACCGGCAGGCTCAATCGCTGCCAGAGGGCGTGACGGCGCCGTTCTCGATAATACTGGCGCGATGGCTGATCCTCTTGTTCAGCGCCAGCGCGATGCAACTCAGCAGGACAAAACAGTAGCCGAGGGTGGCCTGCAGGTTGCCCGGACTCAGGCTGATCAGCGCACTGATCAACCCGCCGCAAATGAAGATGATCGTGCTACCGGCCGAGGCCGAAGTACCGGCGTTCTCCGGAAACAGGCCCATGGCGCGTGAGGTGGCGGCCGGGCGTGCAATGGTGGTGCCGGCGGTGCAGATCAGCATCGGGATCAATACCGTGACGGGCGAGAGTGCGAAGTACTGCGACAGTAATAGCATCACCAGCCCTGCCAGCAGAATCAGGCCCAACCCGGCCACGATCTGTTGCGCAGAGCTGATGCGCCGGCTCAACAGCGTGGCGGCAATCCCGCCGGTCACATACGCCGCACCGTAGATCAGCAGGATCAGTGAGAAGTCATAGGCTGAGAGCTGTAACTGATCCATGAAGATCAACGGCGAAATGACGATGAACGAGAAGTGGCAGGCGAACGCGAAAGCCGAAATCAGCCAGTAGCCGACGAACTCGAAATCCCCCAGCACCCGTCGATAGGCGCTGAGAAAGTTGAGCGGTGTGCCCTTGGCGACTGGCCGACCGCCGTCCAGAAACAGCCAGGCCTTGAGCAACACCACCGCCGCCAGTGCGATGAACAGCCAGAAGCTGCCACGCCAGCCCAGGGTCGCCTGCAGAAAGGTTCCGGCCAGCGGTGATATGGAGATGAAGATCCCGGTGGCGGTCACCATCAGGATCCGCAGGCGATCGCGCTCTGCGCCCTCGAACAGATCCTGCACCAGCGCCTGTGACAGGACGAAACAGCCACAACCGATGGCCTGCACGATGCGAAAGGTCATGAACAATGTGTAGTCGCTGGTCATTACGCAGCCGATAGCGCCGAGGATTGAGACAGCCATGCCGGCGAGCAGCAAGCCCTTGCGCCCGATGACGTCGGACAACGGCCCGATCAGCAGTTGGGCAAAGGCGATGCCCACCGCGAACAGGCTGATCGACAGGGCGATGTCGGTCGGAGTGCTGGCGAAGTGTTCGGCCAGCGCCGGGAACGACGGCAGCAGGACGTCCAGCGGAAACACCCCCAGCAGCACCATGGCCAAAAGCAGGCTGATCGCCCCGCGTCGTTGTCGGGTCGTTACCACCGTTCTTCCTTCAAGCATCGATCAGTCCTGCCTTGGCGAAAAGTTTGCGGTTGTTGGGTAGCGCGAAGAATCCGGCTTTTTCGAGTGCAGCAAGCGTAGCCGTCGCTCCGGATCGGGCACGCTGGCGGCTGGCCTGTTCGTTGGTCAGGCTGTCGAGGATTTCCTTGATTGCACCTTCGCCAATGCCGGCGCGGCGCAGGCTTTGGTGCAGCCATTGCTCGTCGACTTCGAAGAAGGTCGCCAGGGTCTCCAGCAAGGTTCTGGCCGCAAAGGCGCGCTGGCGGCTGTTCAGGGTCAACCAGAGGTAGTGGAAGACTTCGGAAAAAAACCGGCTGTGGCGCGCTTCGTCAGCGAGGTGGTCGCGCAACATGTCGTTAACGCTGCTGACCAGCGTTTCCCGACACACATCCAGCAACTCCCGGGCAATGATGGTTTCGGAGACGAAGCCGAGCAGAAACCATGCCAGCGGGCGTTTGCTCTCCGGCGTTCGGGCGATCTGACCGGTCAGGCGGGTGATGCGCAGCGGCATCTGTGGACGACCGGTGAAACCATGCAGTTCGGCGATCTGTTCGGCCAGATGATGGGAGAACAATGCGTGATAACCCTCGTCGGTATAGAGCTGCAGCGCGGCGGTTTTCATCCTTGACGGAATGTGCGCGGGCAACTCACCGTGGACGATGGTTTCCACGGCGCGGTTGACGATGCGGTGTTCCAGCAGCGTGGTGTAGTCGAGAAAGTGCACCAGGTGGTTGGCAGCCAGCCGATGCATGACCTTGCCGCCTGCGGCTTCGATCGCCGGGTGGGACAGATACGGCAGGAATGCCGGCGGAAACCAGAAGCGGGTTTGCAGTTGCAACTGCAGGTCTGCCGGCAACTGGTAGTCGTGCCGGCTGGTGCGTACCGAAGCGTGGTTGTTCCAGTCGCCGAGGGTGAATCGAAGTGCCCAGGACTCTGGCGCTTCGGGCTGATCCACGGTTGATGTGCTCATTTGCGCGTCTCCTGCAACAGGTCGCGCATTTCCTGACACATCGCCTGACCGTCGCTGGCGCCGCAGCCGACAAAGAACAACGGTTGTTCAGCGCTGCCTTCGAGTTTGAGCAGGGCTTCGACCTGGCGGTCGGCGAATGCCCCGGTCAGCCACGTTCCCAGGCCCAGCGCTGTGGCCACCAGTTGAAAGGTTTGCGACAGATGACCCGCCTCGACAAACGCCATGCGATAGGCGCGTGAGTGTTCATACTTCCACCAGAGCTTGTCGAAACGAGCGGTGATGAACAGACCCAGTGGCAGGTTATTGATGAAGTGCTGACCCGCCAGCAAATGGCCGAGCGCGGGTTCGGGCAATGGATTGACCCGGCTGAGTGCATGTTCTGCCGGGTGATAGGCATAAATGCCCGGTTCCAGGCCCTCGATATTGCGTGCCAGGAGAAACCCTTCACAGGCATTCAACCCGCCACCCGACGGACTGCTGCGACGGGCGCCGAGGCCTTGGGCGATGCTCTCGTCGCGGTCATTGTCGCGATGGCGAAGAAAGCCCAGCGAGAGGTAAAGCAGTGTACCGACGTCATTGAGGGTGATCGCTGCGCCAGTGAAAGAGCGGCAGGTTTTTCTCAGGCGCAGGACATTGCCCAAGCTGGCAACGGTCAGGGCCGCAGAGGCGGGCAGGGTGATCAGAGGTTTGTCTTGATGGATCGGGCGATCTTGCGCGGGTGCCGGTGTGGTCAGCACGGCGCTGCAATGGTTCAGGTATTGCCTGGACCACTCGTGAATATTCTGGGGTATCTGTTCGCAGGGAATGTTCTGGGTGCCAATATGATAAATCTTCGACAATTCATCCCAGCCCCATGGCGGACTGTCTATTTTTGCAACGGTTAATATGCCCGCGTTCAGAAGTTGTGAGTCTATGATATTGCGTCTGTCGAACTGTTCCGGATTGTTGATAAGTTGTGCAAGTCGACAGGAGTAAGTCAGGTCCAGTTCATGCTGAGTGTGATCTTTATAGTTCCAGACTATTTGTCCGGGTGTGCGCGGCAATATGAATAAGTAAGGATTGATGTGCATGTTGTATTCATCGCTCTGGAAATAGTCGAAAGAACGCTGGGGTGCCGGCACTCCCCAGCGTTCTGGCTAACTTAGCGGGCTTTAGGCGCAACCAGGAAGGCCAGGTTTGCGATTTGGTTGGTTTCCAGAGTAATTGCTTTCATAAGTATGAACTCCTTGTTCATTGAGAGTGAATGTCACCGTCGTGGTGACAACTTAATAATAGGTTGTAATGAATTATTGGCAAGTGATACTTGGGTAGGAAATTTCTATTAATTTTGTCGGAGTGGGCGTGCTGCAAGGGCAAACTTGTAAGTATTAGATGTTGAAATGTAATTCGCAGGGAAATGTCCTGCATGCATGTAGGAAGTTAGTTGTAGGAAAGAGGAAGAAATTCGACGACATTGCATCGCCGTAAAGCCAACGGGAAGCCCGCAGGCTCCCCGTTTCATGGGCCGATCAGCTGTTAGGCAGCAGGCGGCAGGTGATGCTCTTGATGTAGCGAGTCTCGGCGATGGCCGGGTGTACCGGGTGGTCCGGGCCCTGACCGCCGCGCTCGAGCATCTGGATGTTGCGGTCCAGGTGACGGGCGCTGGTCAGCAGGATGTTTTGCAGATCGTCCTCTGGCAGGTGCATGGAGCACGAAGCGCTGACCAGAATGCCGTCCTTGGTCAGCAGGCGCATGGCTTGCTCGTTCAGACGACGGTAGGCGCCTTCACCGTTCTTCATGTCTTTCTTGCGCTTGATGAACGCTGGCGGGTCGGCAACGATCACGTCGAAACGCTCTTCGCTGGCCTTGAGTTCCTTCAGCGCTTCGAAGACGTCGCCTTCGATGCAGGTCATCTTGTCGGCGAAGCCGTTCAGCGCGGCGTTACGCTCGACGCCGTCGAGGGCGAAGCCCGATGCGTCGACGCAGAATACTTCGCTGGCACCGAACGCCGCAGCCTGCACGCCCCAGCCACCGATGTAGCTATAGAGGTCGAGGACGCGTTTGCCTTTGGCGTAAGGGGCGAGGCGGGCGCGGTTCATGCGGTGGTCGTAGAACCAGCCGGTTTTCTGGCCACCAATGACCGGCGCTTCGAATTTCACGCCGTTCTCTTCCAGGGCCACCCACTCCGGCACCAGACCGAACACGGTTTCGACGTAGCGGTTGAGGCCTTCGGCGTCACGGGCGGCAGAATCGTTCTTGAACAGGATGCCGCTTGGCTTGAGCACTTGGGTCAGTGCAGCGATCACGTCATCTTTATGCGCTTCCATGGTCGCCGAGGCGATCTGCACCACGAGGATGTCGCCGAAACGGTCGACCACCAGACCCGGCAGCAGGTCGGAGTCGCCGTAGACCAGGCGGTAGAACGGCTTGTCGAACAGGCGCTCGCGCAGCGACAGGGCCACGTTCAGGCGGTGTACCAGCAGCGACTTGTCCAGTGCCAGTTTGATGTCACGCGACAGCAGGCGCGCGCAGATCAGGTTGTTCGGGCTCATCGCGACGATGCCCAGCGGCTTGCCGCCCGCGGCTTCGAGGATCGCCTGATCGCCGGCCTTGAAGCCGTGCAGTGGCGTGGCGGCCACATCGATTTCGTTGCTGTAGACCCACAAGTGGCCGTTGCGCAGGCGACGGTCGGCGTTGGCTTTGAGGCGCAGGCTAGGCAGGGACATGACGTCGCTCCGGAAAAAAGAGCGGGAGTATACCGTGTTGCTCGGCCCGATTGGCTGGTGAGTGGACATGTGGCAAGTCATTGCCGGTGGAAGACATTACCTGTGGCGAGGGGATTTATCCCCGATCGGCTGCGCAGCAGCCGCAAACCCCCAACGCAGTTTTCTGACTGACCGCGTAAGTCGATCTGGGACAGCTGCGCTGTCCATCGGGGATAAACCTCCTCACCACATAAACTCACAAGCCCACAGATCAGGCAGAGAGCGCGTCGATCAACTCACGGTTGAACGCTGGAATATCGTCCGGCTGACGGCTGCTGATCAGATGACCGTCCTTGACCACTTCCTTGTCGACCCAGTTGGCCCCGGCATTCACCAGATCATCCTTGAGCGTCTTGTAGCTGGTCAGGGTCTTGCCATTGACCAGCCCGGCGGAAATCAGCAGCCAGCTGCCGTGGCAGATCACCGCGATTGGTTTGCCGGCGGAGGCGCCGGTTTTGACCAGATGCTGGGCATCCTGATCGATGCGGATGGTGTCGGAGTTCTGCACGCCACCCGGCAGGACGATCGCGTCGTACTGCTCGCTGCTGGCGCCTTGAAAGGTCTGATCGACCTTGAAGTCATCCGCCGGCTTGTCGTGGTTCCAGCCTTTGACCTTGCCGGCCTCGGCGGAAAGGATGTCGACCTGGGCGCCGGCCTGTTCCAGTGCTTGCTTGGGCCCGGTCAGTTCGACCTGTTCGAAACCGTCTGTTACTAAAATGGCGACGCGTTTGCCAGTGAGGGAAGTAGCCATCGATAAGCTCCTGAGTCTGCGGGAAAATACCGCCGAGCCGGTGCTTGATTGTCCGGTCGGCCTTACAAAGTCCGAAGCCTGAGCGTGAATGAAAGTTCCTGACAATTGCCCACTGGTGTGTCGTCCTGCGGTTTTTAGAGGTTAGAATCGCCGCCTGTCCCAGAGTGTGTACTTATGTCCCAAGAGCTGACCACCGAACAGATTCAACAATCCCTGCAAGGCATCAGCGTGCCGGCGCAGCCGCAGATCATGGTGGATCTGCAGATGGAGCAGTACATGCCCGACCCGGACCTGGAGGTGATCGCCAAGCTGATCGCCCAGGATCCCGGCCTGTCCGGTTCTCTGCTGAAAATCGTCAACTCGCCGTATTACGGCCTGAGCAACAAGATCACTTCGATCCAGCGTGCGGTGAATCTGTTGGGCAGCCGTTCGATCATCAACCTGATCAACGCGCAGTCGATCAAGGGCGAGATGAACGATGACACCATCGTCACCCTCAACCGTTTCTGGGACACCGCCCAGGACGTGGCGATGACCTGCCTGACCCTGGCCAAGCGCATCGGCACCCAGGCCGGCGACGAAGCTTATGCCTTGGGGCTGTTCCACGACTGCGGCGTGCCGTTGATGCTGCAGCGCTTCCCCAACTACATGTCGGTACTGGAAAAGGCTTACGCCAATGCCAGCGCCGAATGCCGGGTGGTGGACACCGAGAACGCCGAGTTCAATACCAACCACGCCGTGGTCGGCTACTACACCGCCAAGTCGTGGCGCCTGCCGGAACACGTCAGCACGGCGATCGCCAATCACCACAATGCGCTGGCGATCTTCAGCGACGAATCCTCGCGCAACAGCCAGATGAAGAATCTGCTGGCGATCCTGAAGATGGCCGAGCACATCTGTGCGTCTTACCGGGTACTGGGCAATCAGACCGAAGACCACGAGTGGAACAGCATCGGCCCGCTTATTCTCGATTACGTCGGTCTGTCGGACTACGATTTCGAAACCCTCAAACAGACGATCCGCGACCTCGGCGCGCATTGATTCGAGGACACCATGCCTGAATTGCCGGAAGTCGAAACCACCCGCCGGGGCATTGCTCCGCACCTGGAAGGCCAGCGCGTCAGCCGGGTGATCGTGCGGGATCGCCGGCTGCGCTGGCCGATCCCCGAAGACCTCGATGTGCGCCTGTCCGGGCAGCGCATCGTGCTGGTCGAGCGGCGGGCCAAGTATTTGTTGATCAATGCCGAAGTCGGCACGTTGATCAGCCACCTGGGCATGTCGGGCAACTTGCGGCTGGTGGAAGTCGGGTTGCCGGCGCTCAAGCATGAGCACGTCGATATCGAACTGGAATCCGGTCTGGCGTTGCGCTACACCGATCCGCGCCGCTTCGGTGCGATGCTGTGGAGTACCGATCCGCTCAATCACGAACTGCTGATTCGCCTCGGGCCGGAGCCGTTGACCGATCTGTTCGACGGCGAGCGCCTGTTCCAGCTGTCGCGTGGGCGTTCGATGGCGGTCAAGCCGTTCATCATGGACAACGCGGTGGTGGTAGGCGTCGGCAATATTTACGCGACCGAAGCGCTGTTCGCCGCCGGGATCGATCCGCGCCGCGAAGCCAAGAGCATCTCCCGCGCGCGGTATCTGAAGCTGGCGATCGAGATCAAACGCATCCTCGCCGCAGCCATCGAACGCGGCGGCACTACGTTGCGGGATTTCATCGGCGGTGACGGGCAGCCCGGCTACTTCCAGCAGGAACTGTTTGTCTATGGTCGCGGTGGTGAGCACTGCAAGGTCTGCGGTACTGGCCTGCGGGAAGTGAAGCTGGGGCAACGGGCCAGTGTGTTCTGTCCGCGCTGCCAGACCTGAGGCAAAAATCTGAAAAAGTCCTACGGTCTATAGTGAGTGGTCTCACTGTTCAGCCCGAAGGATCGTGCCATGAAGTCCTTGCAAGTCCTGTTTGCAACACTGCTGCTGTGTTCCAGCCTGGCCGTTCAGGCCACGGAGCACGGCAGCGGTGATCCGCGCTACACCATCCAGAACCCTCCCGCCTACGCCATGATTGGCGATTTGCTGATTGCCCGACCTTTATTGGTGGTGGCAACGGTGCTGGGTGCGGGGGTGTTTGTGGTGTCATTGCCGTTTACCGCGCTGGGTGGCGGGATTGGCGATGCGGGGCAGGCGTTGGTTGTTGATCCGGCGAAAGCTGCTTTTGTGCGGTGTCTGGGGTGTACGGGGGAGGGGTTTGAGCAGCGTGAGTGAGCTGATCAGGGTTTTGCGCTGCTGCTGATGGCCCTTTCGCGAGCAAGCTCGCTCCCACATTGGAGCGCATTTCAAATGTGGGAGCGGGCTTGCTCGCGAAGAGGCCCGGAAGAGCGCTACAAAACGTTCAGATCAGGCCTTGCCGGTGATCTTGCGGTATTTCTCCATCAACTGTTCTTCAGTCTCCGGATGCGCCTCGTCCAGCGGAATGCAATCCACCGGGCAGACCTGTTGGCACTGCGGTTCGTCGTAATGGCCGACGCACTGGGTGCACAGGTTCGGGTCGATCACATAGATCTCTTCGCCTTGAGAAATGGCGGCGTTCGGGCACTCGGGTTCGCAGACGTCGCAGTTGATGCAATCGTCGGTGATGATCAGGGACATGCTAACTCCAGCCGGGGCGGCAGGCCCGGGCGCAATAAATCAATGCGCGCAATTGTGCCGCATTGGCGCCCGCAGTGCACGCGGGCGCCGTTTGAACGGTCGTTACTTCTTGAAGCGCAGGGTCAGGGCATCGGCCACGGCCGGGTGCACGAACTTGCTGATATCGCCGCCCAGCGCGGCGATTTCCCGCACCAGCGTCGAGGAAATGAACGAATAACGCTCGGACGGGGTGAGAAACAGACTCTCGACGTCCGGGGCCAACTGGCGGTTCATGTTGGCCAGCTGGAATTCGTATTCGAAGTCCGACACCGCACGCAGGCCACGCAGGAACACATTGGCGTTCTGTTCCTTGGCGAAATGCGCCAGCAGCGTCGAGAAGCCGACCACTTCGACGTTGGGCAGGTGTTTGGTGACCTCGCGAGCCAGCTCAACCCGTTGTTCCAGCGGGAACAGCGGGTTTTTCTTCGGGCTGGCGGCGACCGCAATGATCACGTGATCGAACAGGCGCGAGGCGCGTTCGACCAGATCGCCATGCCCTTTGGTAATAGGGTCGAAGGTACCTGGGTACAACACTCGGTTCATCGCGTCGTCCTGGCGGGAGTCCGTTGGGGAGTCGGATGGTATCGCAGCCGTCCCGGTCGGCCAAGTCGCCTGTTGGGTAAGAAAGCACTATAGACGACGCGATAAACCGGTTTTTTCACGGATTTCTCAGCCGATCGGCGAGGGCTGTCGCCAGCTGCGCGGTCAGGCCATACACCGACAATTGCGGGTTGGCGCCAATGCTGGTGGGGAACAGCGAGCCATCGTGAATCGACAGATTGCTCAGTTGATGATGCCGGCCAAGGCTGTCGGTGACTGCGTTTTTCGGGTCTTCACCCATTGCGCAACCGCCCATCACGTGGGCACTGCCCAGCCGCGTGCGATACAGCTCAAGGCTCAGACCGTTGATCAGCGTGCGCGCTTCGGCCAGGGTTTTCACGTAGCGCGCATCGGCGTGCATCGGCATCACGGCTTTGGCGCCGCCGGCAAACTGGATCTCGGCCATGCTGTGAAAGGCGCGGCGCAGGCCCTCCCAGGCATAAGGCGAGACTTGATAGTCGAGCACCGGCGAGCCATCACCGCGCAGTTCGACACTGCCGCCGGGGCTGTCCGGGTGGAAACCGTCGCGCAGCAACGCGAGCATCGCGTGGGTGTGCGGCAGGTCGGCCATGTGTTCGGCATTCTGCTGGCCGAAACCGCCGAGCAAGGTCGCGGCCAGTGCCGGTTGCAGTGGTGGCACTTCGAGTTTGTAGCCCATCGGCCCACTGGTGCCGTCCTTCCACTGGAAATGATCCGAGTAGATCGACTGCGGCGCGCCGTAGAACGGGTTGATCACCTCGTCGAAACGCCCGGCGGACATGTTCACCAGATGCAGGAACGTGCGTTTGCCGAGGCGCTGATGCGGATCCGGTGCATCCGAGCGCAGCAGCAGTGCCGGGCTGTTGATGCCACCGCCGGCCAGCACGTAATGCCGGGCCTTGACCGTGATTTTGCGTCCGGTCGGCGCGACGCAGCGCTCGTCCATCGCCACGCATTGCAGGCCAGTGATCTTGTCGCCACTGATCAGTAGTTTTTCCGCGCGGGCCAGGTACAGCAACTCGCCGCCCTTTTCCAGCGTCGCCGGGATGGTGGTGACCAGCATCGACTGCTTGGCGTTGGTCGGGCAGCCCATGCCGCAATAACCGAGGTTCCAGCAGCCACGCACGTTGCGCGGGATCACGTGCCAGCTGTAGCCGAGATGCTCGCAGCCCTTGCGGATCACGTCGTTGTTGGCATTGGGCGGGACCATCCACGGCGCGACGCCGAGGCGCTGTTCCATTTTTTCGAACCACGGCGCCATCTCGGCCGGGCTGTGACCTTTGACGTTGTGCTCCCTGGCCCAGTGCTCGAGCGTCGGCTCGGGCGTGCGGAAACTCGACGTCCAGTTGATCAGCGTGGTGCCGCCCACCGCGCGGCCCTGGAGGATGGTGATCGCGCCGTCCTTGCTCATGCGGCCGATGCCTTCCTGATAGAGGCTGCTGTAGGCCTGGTCTTCGAGCATTTTGAAGTCGGAACTGGTCTTGAGCGGGCCTTCTTCGATCAGCAGCACTTTGTAACCGGCGGCGCTGAGGATTTCTGCCGTGGTGCCGCCACCGGCACCGCTGCCGATGATCGCCACATCGGCTTGCAGCGTCAGGTCGGCGGTCAGCTGTGCGCCGTTGTAGGTTTTCCAGCCACGGGCGAGGCCTTCGCGGAACGGGTCGGGTACGGGCATTGATCAGGTTCTCTTGTTCTTGTTGTTCTTGCGGGTCCCTTCGCGAGCAGGCTCGCTCCCACATTTGCACCGCAGCCCCCTGTGGGAGCGAGCCTGCTCGCGAAGGGCGCGACTCGGTTTCAAACAGTAGGCGGGCCGGGGTAGCCGCAATGGCCCCAGGACTCGGCGCGGGTGTACCAGGCCATCATCACCATCTGCTGCAATGAGCTGTGGCCCATGCGCAGCAGGCTCAATGAACTGTTCTGCCAGCGCTCGAGGAAGTGGCGCATTGCCTCGGGGCTGGCGTTTTCCCAACTGCCCCAAATGCCCGTGAGCGGCCCGCGGGTGACCGCCATGGCCAGCACGTCGAACAATTGCCGGGTGAGTTTGAGCATCTCCGGCGACAGGTGATCGAGGCTGTAATCCAGCGATTTGAGGGTGCCATCGACGGCGCCGGGCATTTTTTCGCTCGCCACGGCGCCTTCGAGCATCACCGGAATCAGTGCGCGCAGAAACAGCAGGTCGCCGTCGCGCAAAGTGACGAAGCCATTGGCCGCGACACTTGATGAACAACCACTGAGGCTGGCGCCGAGGCCGGCGGTGGCGAGAAATGCTGTGGCACCAAGGCTGAACTTCAGCAGGCCACGGCGCGACAGGGCAGGTGTATCGGTCAGGCTTGGGTGCATTGTTGTTATTACCCGGCGGTGACGATGATTAGCGGATGAACAGCTTCTGGATCAGCTTCTGAATCGATTTGCCGTAAGGCGGGTAAATCAGCCTGGCGGCATTGAAGCGCTGTTTGATCAGCACGCCTTTGGCCTTGCTGAAGGTCAGGAAACCTTCGTGGCCGTGATAGTGGCCCATGCCCGACGGGCCGATGCCGCCGAACGGCATGTCGTCCTGCGCCACGTGCAGCAGGGTGTCGTTCAGGCACACGCCGCCGGAGTGGGTTTCGTGCAGCACGCGATCCTGCTCGCGCTTGTCGTAGCCAAAGTAGTAAAGCGCCAGAGGACGCGGGCGCTGATTGATGTAGGCAAACGCCTGATCGAGATCCTGATACGGCACGATCGGCAGCAACGGGCCGAAGATTTCGTCCTGCATCACGGTCATCTCGTCAGTGACATTGAGCAGCAGGCTGTGCGGCATGCGCCGGCCCTGGCCCTGTTCGAACAGCGGGATCAGCAGCGCGCCCTTGCTCGTGGCGTCGCTGACATAACCGTTGAGCCGGGCCAGTTGGCGCTCGTTGATGATCGCGGTGTAGTCCGGGTTGTCGGCGAGGGTTGGATAGAAACTGTTGACCACCTGACGATAGGCCTCGACGAACGCGCCGACGCGGTCTTGCGGCACCAGCACGTAATCGGGGGCGACGCAGGTCTGCCCGGCATTCAGGGTTTTACCGAAGGCGATGCGTTCGGCGGCGTCCTTGAGCGGCACGTCGCGGGAGACGATGGCCGGGGACTTGCCGCCGAGTTCGAGGGTCACCGGGGTCAGGTTTTCCGCTGCGGCGCGCATCACGTGTTTGCCGATGCTGGTGGCGCCGGTGAACAGCAGGTGATCAAAGCGCAGACGGGAAAACGCCACGCCGACATCGGCCTCGCCAAGCACCACGCAGACCAGATCTTCGGGGAAAATTCGCCCCAGCAGGGTTTTGAGCAACTGGCCGGTGGCCGGGGTCGATTCGCTGAGCTTGAGCATCACCCGGTTACCCGCCGCCAGTGCGCCGACCAGCGGGCCGATGGCCAGGTACAACGGGTAGTTCCACGGGACGATGATGCCGATTACGCCGAGCGGCTGATACACGACTTTCGCCGACGCCGGTTGAAAGGCCATGCCGACTTTGCGTCGCGACGACTTCATCCAGCCCTTGAGATGGCGGCTGGCGTAATGAATGCCGTGCAGGCTGGGCATCAGTTCGGCGAGCAGGGTTTCATCGGCACTGCGATGACTGAAATCTGCGCTGATAGCGTCAATCAGGGCCTGGCGCTCATCGCTGAGCAACTCGCGCAACGCCTTGAGCCACTGCTGGCGCTGGTCTGCCGCTGGCATCGGGTTGGCGGCATAGGCGGCGCGCTGTGCCGCGAACAGCCGATCCAGCTCTTCCAGGGGCTGTTGCAGTGTTTGCAGATAAGCAATGTCGGCAGTCATCGTCGGCTCCGGATTTATTGTAGTGATGACTTTCTAGAGTCTATGCTCTAGAAAGTCAAATGACTTCCCGACACAGCTTTGTTTTATCCAGTTCCGGTTAGGTCGTAAGATGCCCCTCACCGCACTCTGAATTAAAGCTCAAGCCATGGCCCCACGAATAAAAACCAGCGAGCGCATCGTGCAGAACAGCCTTGAACTGTTCAATCAGCAGGGCGAGCGCAGCATCAGCACCAATCACATAGCCGCGCACATGGAGATTTCTCCGGGCAATCTGTACTACCACTTCCCGAACAAGCAGGCGATCATCGCCGTGCTGTTCAGTGAGTACGAGACGCTTGTGGACAGCTTTCTGCGCCCGCCGCAGGGGCGTGCCGCCACCGTCGAAGACAAGCGCTATTACCTCAAGGAGCTGCTGTCGGCGATGTGGGGCTACCGCTTTCTGCATCGCGATCTCGAACACCTGCTCGACAGCGACCCTGATCTGGCCGCGCGCTACCGACGTTTTTCCCAGCGCTGCGTGATTCAGGGCATGGCGATCTACGAAGGCTTCGTCGCCGCCGGCATTCTCAAGATGGATCGGGTGCAGATCGAATCCCTGACGATCAATGCCTGGATCATCCTCACCTCGTGGGTGCGCTTTCTGTGCACCACCCGGGAAAACTCCAACCACCTCAGCGAACAGGCCATCAAGCGTGGCGTGTATCAGGTGCTGGTGCTGGAGGCCGGATTCGTCACCGATCAGGCCCGCGAAGAGGTGAATGCCTTGTTCGACGAGTTCTACGTGCCGCTGGCCCAGGCCCTCGAGGAAGGGCGCTAAACCATTTCGAAGTCGCTCACAGGAGTCCGTTATGCCGATTGCGCAACTGCTCAGCCCGAATGCACTGGATGCCCGCAAGGAGCAGCCGGGGCTGGTGATTCTCGATTGCCGTTTTGCCCTTGAAGACCCGGATTACGGGCAGCGCAGCTACGCCGAAGGGCACATTGCCGGCGCCCGTTTCGCCGACCTTGAGCGTGACCTCAGTGGCAAGGTGGTCAAAGGCGTGACCGGGCGCCACCCGCTGCCCGAGCCGGCGGCATTGATCGAGCGCCTACAGGCCTGGGGCATCAATGCCGACAGCGATGTGGTTTTGTACGACGACGGCCCCGGTGCCTATGCGGCTCGCGCCTGGTGGTTGCTGGCGTGGCTGGGCAAGCGCGATGGCGTATTCATTCTCGACGGCGGGCTCAAGGCCTGGCACGCGGCGGGTCTGCCGCTGAGCCTGGATGCGCCATCGGTCACCCGGGGCAACTTCAGCGGCAAACCGGACATGGGCCTTCTGCTGAGCGCCGAGCAATTGCAGAAGCGCCTTGATCAGCCATCGCTGACGTTGCTCGACGCCCGGGCCTTGCCGCGCTTCAAGGGTGAGGTGGAGCCGATCGATCCGATTGCCGGGCACATTCCCGGCGCGCAATGCGCAGCGTTTACCGAGAATCTCGGCAGCGACGGGCGATTCCTGCCGGCGGAGCAGCTCAAGCAGCGCTTTGCCGCGAAACTCGGCGAGCGTTCGCCTTCGGAGCTGGTCGCCTATTGCGGCTCCGGGGTGACGGCTTGTCACAACCTGTTTGCGTTGTGCCTGGCGGGGTATCCGCTGGGTTCGCTGTATGCCGGGTCGTGGAGTGAGTGGATCAACGAGCCTTCCCGAGTCATCGCCACGGGCGAATAAAGTCACCATACCCCCAATGTGGGAGCGAGCAAGCCCGCTCCCACAGGGGTTAATCGTCGCTGACAGGTTGTCGGGCACTGCGATACGCCGCCGGCCCCACGCCATACACCTGCTTGAACTGCCGGCTCAGATGACTCTGGTCGGCAAAACCCAACTGCATGGCGACTTCCACCGGCAGGCAACCGTGCTGCAATAAACCCCGGGCCGTGGCGATGCGCTGCTGCATCAGCCAGGTGTGCGGCGGCATGCCGGTGGCGCGGCGGAACACCCGGGCGAAGTGAAAGGGCGACAGGTTGACCGCGGCCGCCAGTTCTTCCAGCGACGGCGGCGCAGCGAGTTGGGCATGCAGCAGCTCCTTGGCCATCACCACCGCGCGGTGTTCTTTTCCCGGTTTGCCGTTGATCTGCACCGCCGCATGCCGCTGCAACAGCAGCATCATCATCTCGCGCCATACCGTTTGCTGTTGCAGCGCGGTGGCGGGGCTTTCCAGCAAGCGATGCAACTGACAGAAACCGTTGACCAGATCCGGGTCGCGGTACAGCGTCGCGCCGAAGGCCGGCATCGGCGCGGTGGGCAGTTCCAGTTCTTCGAGCAGTGAAACGATCTGTCCGGTATCGGGATAAAACGCCCGGTACAGCCAGCCGTCCTCGGTGCCCTTGTGCCCCGTGTGCAATTCGTCCGGGTTGATCAGCACCAGGGTGCCGCTGCCAGCCAGGTGTTCGGCACCGCGATAGCGATAACGCTGGGCACCGGCCATGATCATGCCGATCACATAACCGTCGTGGACGTGCGGGGCGAAGCGATGCTCGATGTAGCGCGCCGACAGCAACTCGACCCCGGCCAGCGGCGCGGTTTGCCAGAACCGGATCGACTCGCCCTGATCGCTCATGACGTCACACGGGCCAGCCATTGCGGGATGCGCCGTTCCAGGTAGTAACCGGGCTGGCGCAACGTGCCATCGACAAAGCCGACATGCCCACCCTTGGCCTGCAGCTCGAACTGCGTGGTGGCGGACAACTCCTCGGCCGTCGGCAGGCTGTGGGTGAACACGAACGGATCGTCGGCGGCTTGAATGATCAGGGTCGGGGTGCGGATCTCGCCGAGAAAGTAGCGACTCGACGCCCGGCGATAGTAATCCTCGGCATCGGTAAAACCGTGCAGCGGCGCAGTGATCCGGCCATCGAAGTCCCAGAAGGTGCGCATGTTCTCCAGCGAACCGAGCGCCGCCAGAGCCGCCAGGCCATCCTCGCGTCCGTCATGCTGGAACTGGCGTTGCTTGTTCTTGATGTAGGCGACCATCTCGCGCATGAAGTGCGCCTGATAGACCTTGGAGAAGCCTTGGCCAATGCGGTCTGCACACTGATCAAGACGAAACGGCACCGACACCGCCACTGCCCCGAGCACGCCGCTGTCGCTGCCGGTCTCGCCCAGATGCTTGAGCAACACATTGCCGCCGAGGGAATAGCCGACTGCATATAGCGGCGCCAGTGGCCGCTTGGCGCGCAGGTGTCTGATGGCTTCGGCGAGGTCTTCGCTGGCGCCGGAGTGGTAGCTGCGTGGCAGCAGGTTGGGTTCGCCGGAGCAGCCGCGCCAGTTCAGCGCGACACTGGCCCAGCCTTGCGCGGCGAGTGCTGCCTGAATCCCGGCAACGTAAGGCGAATTCGAAGAACCGGTCAGCCCATGCAGCACCAGTACCAGCGGCGCCTCGGCGCTGTGCGGGCCGTGCCAGTCGAGATCGAGGAAATCCCCGTCGTCCAGCCACAGGCGTTCACGCTCGCGATCCAGGTGGACGGTTTTGCGCCATAGCGGCCCCCACAAGGTTTGCAGGTGCGGATTGCCGAGGCCGAAGGCGGGGGTGAAGCGTTCTGAGGAAGCGGGCACGATGGTTCTCGATGCAGCTTTGTGGGCAGAGTACGCACGCTTTTGTGGTGAGGGAGCTTGCTCCCGCTGGACTGCGCAGCAGGCCTCGCTGCTGAAAAAGGGGCCGCTACGCGACCCAGCGGGAGCAAGCTCCCTCGTCACAGATTTAGCGCAAACTTTCAGTTAACCGGCGATCTCTGCCATACGTTGCCACAACGCGTAGTACACCCGCCCGGATTTCTGCTCGCGGTGCAGGCGCCAGTTGCCCGGCAGACCCAGCGTCGAAGGCGCGGTCTCGCTTTCAGTGTAGATCCACGAATCCGGCGCCAGCCATTGGCGCTCTTCCAGCAGGGTGCAGACGGCCGGAAGCAGGTTCTGGTTGAACGGTGGATCGAGGAACACCAGGTCGAACGGCGTGGCGACCTGGGTTTCCAGATAACGCAGCGCGTCCGCGGTTTGCACCTGGCCGTTGGTGCAGCGCAGGGTACCGAGGTGTTCTTTCAGGCTCGAAACAGCAACGTGGCTGGCATCCAGCGCCTGACCCATGGCCGCGCCACGCGACAGTGCTTCAAGAAACAGCGCGCCGCTGCCGGCGAACGGGTCCAGCACCTTGGCCCCGGCCACATACGGTGCGAGCCAGTTGAACAGGGTCTCACGCACGCGATCCGGTGTCGGGCGCAGGCCGGGTGCATCGGGGAAGCTCAGTTTACGGCTGCGCCATTCGCCGCCGATGATGCGCAACTGGTTCACGCCGTTGTGAACGTTCTGCGCAGGTTTTTTAGGACGAGTAGCCATTAATGCTCCGGAACCCCGAGCGGTTGCTCGGCGGGTTTATCAGATGGGGCCGGTAACGGCTTTTGCGGCACGGTCGGGCCAGCGCTGACGATGACCAGTTTGTCCGTGCTCAGGTGTTTGTTCATCGCGTCTTTGACCTGCTCGACAGTCAGGCTCTGGGACTGACGCATGAAGTCGTCCAGATAGCTCAACGGCAGATTATAGAAGCCCATGGCGCCCAGTTGGCCGACGATATCGGCGTTGCTTGCGGTGGACAGCGGGAAGCTGCCGGCCAGCTCGCGCTTGGCGTCGTCGAGTTCTTTCTGGGTCGGGCCGGTCTTCAGATAATCGGCGAGCACGTCCTGCACCAGTTTCAGCGTGCCTTCGCTCATTTCCGCGCGGGTTTGCAGGTTGATCATGAACGGGCCGCGAGCCTGCATCGGGCTGAAACCCGAGTACACGCCGTAGGTCAGGCCACGCTTCTCGCGCACTTCGCTCATCAGGCGGGTGCCGAAACCGCCGCCACCGAGGATCTGGTTGCCCATCGACAGCGCCGCGTAATCCGGGTCGTTACGGTCGATGCCCAGCTGCGCGAGCAGCAGGTTGGTCTGCTTCGACGGGAACTCGATGTGATTGACGCTGGCTTTCGGTTCCTGCGGCTGGGCGATTTTCGTCAGCGCCGGGCCTTTAGGCAGGGCGCCGGAGACCTGATTGGCAATCGCCTCGGCTTCGGCGCGAGACAAGTCACCGACCAGCGCGATCACCACGTTGCCGGCCGCGTAGGCCTTGGCGTGGAATTCACGCAGTTGCGCCAGAGTGATCTTCGGCACGCTCTGCGCATTGCCGTCACTGGAGTGCGCGTATGGGTGATCGCCGTACAAACGCTTCATCAGCTCGAGGCTGGCGAGTTTGCCGGGGTTCTGTTTCTGGTATTCGAAACCGGCGAGCATCTGGTTCTTGATGCGCGCGAAGGAGTCGGCCGGAAAGGTCGGTTTGCCCACCACTTCGGAGAACAGCTTCAGCGCCGGTTCACGTTGCTCGGCGGCACTCAGGCTGCGCAGCGAAGCCAGCGCCATGTCCTTGTAGGCGCCGTTGCCGAAATCCGCACCGAGGCCTTCGAAGCCTTGGGCGATGGCGCCGACGTCTTTGCCGGCCACGCCTTCGTTGAGCATGGCGTTGGTCAGGACTGCCAGGCCCGGTGCATTGCCGTCCTGACTGCTGCCGGCGGCGAAGATCAGGCGCATGTCGAACATCGGCAGCTCATGGGCTTCGACGAACAGCACCTTGGCGCCTTCGGCGGTGTTCCAGGTCTGCACGTCGAGCTTGCGGCTGGCCGGGGCCTTGCCATCGAGTTCGGCCAGCGATTGCAGCTTCTGGGTGGTCTTGGCGTTGTCCAGTGCTTCGCTGGCGCCGGTTTTGACACCGGGCATCAGATAGAACGCGGCGGAGCCGATGACCGCCACGGCGATCAGGCCGAGCAACAGGCGTGGGGATTTGCGCTCACTCATGAGTCGTCTCCAGTGGCAGGACGTGGGCGACGCTGAGACGTTCGCGGGTGAAATACAGCTTGGCGGCGTTCTGGATGTCTTGCGGGGTCACGCTTTCCAGGTCAGCAAGTTCGGTATCCATCAACTTCCACGACAGTCCGACCGTTTCCAGTTGGCCGATGGCGGTGGCCTGACTGGTGATCGAATCACGTTCGAACACCAGACCGGCAATCACTTGTGCCCGCACGCGCTCGAGTTCTTCGGCGGACGGTGCGGTGGTTTTCAGCTGTTCCAGCAGTTTCCACAGACCGGCTTCAGCTTGCGCCATGGTCTTTTTCTTCTGGGTGTTCGGCGTCGCCGACAGGGTGAACAGGCTGTCGCCACGGGTGTAGGCGTCGTAGCTCGACGAACCGCCCGAGACCAACTCTTCACCGCGCTCCAGTTGCGTCGGGATGCGCCCGCTGTAACCGCCGTCGAGCAGCGCCGAGATCAGGCGCAGGGCGTTGACCGAGCGCTTGTCTTCAGCAGTGGCAATGCTTGGCACGTTGAAGCCGAGCATCAGGCTGGGAAGTTGGGTCTGCACATGCAGGGTGATCTGGCGCTCACCCGGCTCGGCCAGTTCCAGCGGTTTCTTCGCCGGTGGCACGTCGCGCTTGGCAATCGGCCCGAAGTAGCGTTGGGCGAGGGTCTTCACTTCATCGGGGGTGACGTCGCCGACCACTACCAGCGTGGCGTTGTTTGGCACATACCAGGACTGATACCAGTGGCGCAGCTCTTCGACCTTCATCCGGTCCAGGTCGGCCATCCAGCCGATGGTCGGTGTGTGGTAGCCGCTGGCCGGGTAAGCCATCGCCTTGTAACGCTCGTAAGCCTTGGACATCGGCTTATCGTCAGTGCGCAGGCGACGCTCTTCCTTGATGACTTCGATTTCCTTGGCGAACTCCTCAGCCGGCAGGCGCAGATTGGCCATGCGGTCGGCTTCCAGTTCGAACGCTACGCCCAGACGGTCGCGGGCCAGCACTTGGTAATAAGCGGTGAAATCGTCGCTGGTGAAGGCGTTTTCTTCGGCGCCCAGGTCGCGCAGGATCAGCGAGGCTTCGCCGGGACCGACTTTCTCGCTGCCCTTGAACATCATGTGCTCAAGCGCGTGGGACAGGCCGGTCTGGCCCGGAGTTTCGTAGCTGGAACCGACCTTGTACCAGACCTGCGACACCACCACCGGCGCGCGATGGTCTTCGCGCACGACGACCTTCAGGCCATTGTCGAGGGTGAATTCGTGGGTCGGTTGCGGGTCGGCCGCCAGGGCCGAAAGGGGCAGGCAGACTGTGCTGAGCAGCAGGCCTGCAGCGCGGCGGGCTAGAGCATTCATTCGTTTTTTAACCTGTTGGGCTGCCCGCTTGGTCTTAGCGTCGGCGGGCGAGAGGGTGCTAGGATACTGATCCGTTTTACCGGCGACCACGCCTATCAGGTTTTCAGGCCTGATGCGGTTGTATAGGTTGGCGGCAGAAAGCTGCGGTTTATCGACTAGACTTCGCTTTTTCGCCGATTTTGCCGGTTTAGTCCTTCGTTAATACGAATCTTTGGGGTGCCGCTGGCGCCTCGACAAAATGTTGCGCGTGAACAAGCTGGATGAAACACAGTCTGTTCTGCATCGAATATTTATTTGCCGGGGCGCCCTTATGGCGCGTCGCTACCGTGAGATAGCCGTCCTCCATGTTTGGTTCCAACGACGACAAGAAGACCCCAGCTGCGGCTGGCGAGAAGAAAAGCCTGTTCGGATGGCTGCGTAAGAAACCGCAGGAACCCGTCGTCGAACAGCCGCCCGCGATTCCTGAACCGGCTCCGACGCCAGCGCCTGCTATAGAAGAAGAGCCGGCGCCGATCGTGCTGCCGATTGCCGAGCCGGTGCTGCAACCGGTCGAGCCCGAGCCAGAACCTGAAACCCCGGTAGCGGCCGAGCTGCCACTGACTCCGGCGGCCGAGCCGTGGCTGACCTTGCCGGTGGCGGAAGAGCCGGTGGCCTTGGTCGAAGAGGCTGCGCCGCATGTGACGCCGCCGATTCCTGCACCTGCCGCGTTCGTCCCTGAAGTCGCTCCGGCGCCATTGGTTGAGCCGGTTGTCGAGCCTGCGCCGGTTGTTCCCGAGCCAGTGACCCCGGTGGTCGTCGCCCCTGTTGCGCCGGTCGTTCAGCAGCTCGAGCCTGCACCTGCACCTGCACCGGTCGTCGCTGCTCCGGTGGTGCCGGTAGACGTGGTTGCTGAAACGCCAGTCGAAGCCCCGCGCAGCGAAGAAACCAAAGTCGGCTTCTTCGCCCGCCTCAAGCAAGGCCTGTCGAAAACCAGCGCCAGCATCGGCGAGGGCATGGCCAGCCTGTTTCTCGGCCGTAAAACCATTGATGACGACCTGCTCGATGAGCTGGAGACCCGACTGCTGACCGCCGACGTCGGTGTCGAAGCCACCACGCAGATCATCCAGCGCCTGACCCAGAAGGTCGCCCGCAAAGAGCTGGCCGACGCCGACGCGCTGTACAAGTCGTTGCAGGCCGAGCTGGCGTCAATGCTCAAGCCGGTCGAGCAGCCGCTGAAAATTGCCTCGCAGAGCAAGCCGTTCGTGATTCTGGTGGTCGGCGTCAATGGCGCTGGCAAGACCACCACCATCGGCAAACTGGCGAAGAAGCTGCAACTGGAAGGCAAGAAAGTCATGCTCGCCGCCGGTGACACCTTCCGCGCCGCTGCCGTTGAGCAGCTGCAGGTCTGGGGCGAGCGCAACAAGATCCCGGTGATCGCCCAGCACACCGGCGCCGACTCTGCTTCGGTGATCTTCGACGCCGTGCAAGCCGCCAAGGCCCGTGGCATCGACGTGTTGATCGCCGACACCGCCGGTCGTCTGCACACCAAAGACAACCTGATGGAAGAGCTGAAGAAAGTTCGCCGGGTGATCGGCAAGCTCGACGCCGACGCACCGCACGAAGTGCTGCTGGTACTTGATGCCGGCACCGGTCAGAACGCGATCAACCAGGCCAAGCAATTCAACCAGACCGTCGAACTGACCGGCCTGGCGCTGACCAAGCTCGACGGTACCGCCAAGGGCGGGGTGATTTTCGCCCTGGCCAAGCAGTTTGGTTTGCCGATCCGCTACATCGGTGTCGGTGAAGGCATCGACGATCTGCGTACCTTTGAAGCCGAACCCTTTGTCCAGGCACTGTTTGCCGAACGGGAGCGTTCATGATTCGTTTCGAACAGGTCGGTAAACGCTACCCGAACGGTCACGTCGGCTTGCATGAGCTGAGCTTTCGAGTCCGTCGTGGCGAGTTTCTGTTTGTCACCGGTCACTCCGGTGCCGGTAAGTCCACGCTGTTGCGCCTGTTGCTGGCGATGGAGCGTCCGACCAGCGGCAAACTGCTGCTGGCCGGGCAGGACCTGAGCACCATCAGCAACGCGCAGATTCCGTTCCTGCGTCGGCAGATCGGCGTGGTGTTCCAGAATCACCAGTTGCTGTTTGATCGCACGGTGTTCAACAACGTCGCGCTGCCGCTGCAGATTCTCGGCTTGTCCAAGGCCGAAATCGCCAAGCGCGTCGATTCGGCGCTGGAGCGCGTGGCGTTGTCGGATAAAACCGATTTGTACCCGGGCGACCTGTCCACCGGTCAGCAACAGCGCGTCGGCATCGCCCGCGCCATCGTGCACCGTCCGGCCCTGCTGCTGGCGGACGAACCGACCGGTAACCTCGACCCGCGTCTGGCGGCCGAGATCATGGGCGTGTTCGAAGACATCAACCGCTTGGGCACCAGCGTGCTGATCGCCAGTCACGACCTGGCCCTGATTGCGCGCATGCGCCACCGCATGCTGACTCTGCAACGCGGCCGACTGATCGGCGACGGGGAGGCCGGCGTATGAGTGCGACACGCAGTCCGAAGGTTTCCGAGCGCGTGGCCCCGAAAGCCGCCGACCCGCAACCGCCAAAGAAGAAAAAACACGACGATGACGACGGCCCGGACTTTTCCACGCTGTTGCGTTCGTGGATCGAAAGTCACCGTGCCAGCCTGCTCGACAGCCTGCGGCGCCTCGGCAAGCAGCCGATCGGCAGTTTCTTCACCTGCATGGTGATGGCCGTGGCGCTGAGCCTGCCGATGGGCTTGTCACTGCTGATCAACAACGTCGAGCGTCTGGGCGGTTCGTGGCAGCGTGCGGCGCAGATTTCGCTATACCTGCAGCTGGATGCCACGCCCGCGCAGGGTGAATCGTTGCGCGAGCAGATCAAAGGCATGCCCGGCGTCGCTGATGCCGAATATGTCGGTCGTGATCAGGCGCTGGAAGAGTTTCAGCAGCAGTCCGGTCTGGGCGAAGCCCTGCGCGAGCTGCCGGAGAACCCGCTGCCGGGCGTGGTGCTGGTGACCCCGAACGAGGTCGACAAGCCGACTCTGGAAGCATTAAGACAAAAACTTTCCGAGCTGCCGAAGGTACAACAGGCGCAACTTGATCTAGTCTGGGTCGAGCGTCTGGCCGCCATCCTCAAGCTCGGTGACCGTTTTGTCTTCGGTCTGACGGTGCTTTTGGTGTCTGCATTACTTTTGGTGATAGGCAATACCATTCGTCTTCATATTGAAAACCGCCGCACAGAGATAGAAGTGATTAAACTCGTCGGCGGCACTGACAGCTATGTACGTCGCCCCTTCCTTTATATGGGTGCGTTGTATGGCTTCGGTGCGGGGGTTCTGTCCTGGGGTGTGCTGGCGTTCGGCCTGAACTGGCTGAACGACGCGGTGGTTGGACTGGCCGGCTTGTACGGCAGTGATTTCGCGCTGGCCGGAGTGCCAGTTGCCGACGGTCTGTCGCTCTTGCTTGGCGCGGTGCTGTTGGGTTATATCGGTGCATGGATTGCAGTCGCACGTCATCTCAGGGAGCTGGCGCCGAAGTAGAATCTTTTTTGCGCGTGATTGACCTTGCGGTTTTTTTGGGAACTTGTACTTGAATTCCCGGTCAATTTTTCGCAGTGCCGAGAGGCACGAGTATGTAAGTGGGAGGTTTTTTCGCATGACCAATTCTTTGCAACCTGCGTACGCGTTGGTTCCGGGTGCGAACCTGGAAGCCTATGTGCACACCGTCAACAGCATTCCATTGCTGACGCCGGAGCAGGAGCGTGAACTGGCCGAGAGTCTCTACTATGAGCAGGATTTGGGGGCGGCTCGGCAGATGGTGCTCGCCCACCTGCGATTTGTCGTACACATTGCCCGTAGCTATTCCGGCTACGGTCTGGCTCAGGCTGACCTGATCCAGGAAGGCAACGTCGGTCTGATGAAGGCGGTAAAACGCTTTAACCCGGAAATGGGTGTGCGTCTGGTGTCGTTCGCCGTGCACTGGATCAAGGCGGAAATTCACGAGTTCATCCTGCGCAACTGGCGCATTGTGAAGGTCGCGACCACCAAGGCCCAGCGCAAGCTGTTCTTCAACCTGCGCAGCCAGAAGAAACGTCTGGCGTGGCTGAACAACGAGGAAGTCCACCGTGTGGCGGAAAGCCTTGGCGTCGAACCACGTGAAGTGCGCGAGATGGAAAGTCGCCTGACTGGCCATGACATGGCCTTCGACCCGGCTGCAGAGGCCGATGACGAAAGCGCTTTCCAGTCGCCGGCCAACTACCTGGAAGACCACCGGTACGACCCGGCGCGTCAACTGGAAGATGCCGACTGGAGCGACAACTCCAACCACAACCTGCACGAAGCGCTGGAAGTGCTGGACGAGCGTAGCCGCGACATCCTCTACCAGCGCTGGCTGGCAGAAGAGAAAGCCACGCTGCACGACCTGGCGCAGAAGTACAACGTGTCGGCCGAGCGGATCCGTCAGCTCGAGAAGAGCGCGATGAACAAGCTCAAGTTGTCGATCGCCGCATAACCGGCGCTCAGGCAAACAAAAACGCCCCGATCAGCGATGATCGGGGCGTTTTCATTTCTGTTTCAACACAAATCCCTGTGGGAGCGGGCTTGCTCGCGAAGGCGTCGTGTCAGTCACCGACAATGCTGGCTGACCCACCGCCTTCGCGAGCAAGCCCGCTCCCACAGTGATTGATGGTGTCTGAATGATTGAATGTGGTTATTCGGCCCAAGGCGCCCGGCGCGAATCATCAAGCCCCAGCAGGTAACTGGTCCCACCCAGCTGGCTCATCTGCTGGCGAATCCACCCGGCCCGGCGCGATACATAAGCCGTCGGATGGCTGGCGCTCCACACGCGCGGGTTAGGCAGCACCGCCGCCAGATAACTCGCCTGCTGCCGCGACAGTGACTTGGCGCTCACACCAAAGTGATGACGTGCTGCGGCTTCGGCACCAAACACCCCGTCATCCCACTCGACGCTGTTCAGGTAAACCTCAAGAATCCGCTGCTTGGGCCACAGCACCTCGATCAGCGCGGTAAACCACGCTTCCAGACCCTTGCGCAGATAACTGCGACCGGACCACAGAAACAGGTTCTTCGACACTTGCTGGCTCAAGGTGCTGGCACCGCGAATCGAACCGCCGAGTTCGTTGTGGGCCAGCGCAGCCTGAATCGCGCCGAAGTCAAAACCCCAGTGCTCGGGAAACTTCTGATCTTCGCCGGCCATGACCGCGACCTTGAGGTCGTCGGAGATTTCGTCCCACGGTTTCCAGGTGCGCTGCAGGTCGATCGGTTCGCCGTCGACCCAGGATTCGACCTTGCGCTCGACCATCAGCGCCGTACCCGGCGGCGGCACGAAGCGAAACAGCAACACCAGCAATACGCTGCCGCCCGCGAACCAGAGCAGGGCCTTCGTGAGACGACGCAAAAGTGAACGCAGCATAGAGATGGCTTGGCCGAACCGATAGAGCGGGCCATTATACAGACCCTGCCGAACGAGTCTGACTGGAGTTCCACATGCTGCGTGGCTTTCTGATGCTGGCCGCTTTCTTTGGTTTTACCGGTGTGGGCCTTGGCGCCTTCGCCGCTCATGGCCTGAAGAGCCGCCTGACCCCCGAGTATCTGGCGATTTTCCATACCGGCGTGACCTATCAACTGGTGCACACCCTGGCGCTGTTCGGCGTGGCGCTGCTGGCCACGCAGATTCAGGGGCGATTGGTGACCTGGGCTGGTATCTCGTTCGCCGTCGGCATCCTGTTGTTCTCGGGCAGTCTGTATGTGCTGACCACCACCGGCATCAGCAAGCTCGGCATCATCACTCCGTTCGGCGGTCTGGCGTTTCTGGTTGGCTGGCTGTGTCTTGGACTTGCCGCCTGGCGCCTGCAGTAAACCGCTTGACGCTTGGTGCTGACCTTTAGGTCATGATCGGGCTAGAATGCCACCCCCTAAAAATGATGGCGGCCAGGCGCATGCGCATTCAGTTGAACGGCGAATCCCTTGAACTGCCCGACGGTGAAACCGTTGCGGCCCTGATTGCCCGTATGGACCTGACCGGTCGCCGGGTGGCAGTCGAACTCAATCTGGATATCGTCCCGCGCAGCCAGCATGCCGACACCACCCTGAACGACGGCGACAACGTCGAAGTGGTGCATGCCATCGGCGGCGGCTGATCGCCGGCCCGCAAGGGCACAGAATTCTGCAAGACCCTCACCCCTAAAGAGGATTCCCCATGAGCATCGTTCGCAGCGACAAGCCTTTTGTTCTGGCCGGTCGTACTTACCAGTCGCGTTTGCTGGTTGGTACCGGCAAGTACCGTGACATGGAAGAAACCCGTCAGGCCATCGAAGCCTCGGGTGCCGAGATCGTCACCTTCGCCGTGCGCCGTACCAACCTCGGCCAGATCGAAGGCGAGCCGAACCTGCTCGAAGTGCTGTCGCCCGATCGCTACACCTTCCTGCCGAACACCGCCGGTTGCTACGACGCCATCGAAGCCGTGCGCACCTGCCGCCTGGCCCGTGAGCTGCTCGATGGTCACAACCTGGTGAAGCTGGAAGTGCTGGCTGATCAGAAAACCCTGTTCCCCAACGTGATCGAAACCCTCAAGGCCGCCGAAACGCTGGTCAAGGAAGGCTTCGACGTGATGGTTTACACCAGTGATGACCCGATCATCGCTCGCCAACTGGCGGAAATCGGCTGCATCGCGGTCATGCCGCTGGCCGGTCTGATCGGTTCCGGTCTGGGGATCTGCAACCCGTACAACCTGCAGATCATCCTCGAAGAGGCCAAGATTCCGGTGCTGGTGGATGCCGGTGTCGGTACCGCCTCCGACGCCACCATCGCCATGGAACTGGGCTGTGACGCGGTGCTGATGAACTCGGCCATCGCCCATGCTCAGCAACCGGTGATGATGGCCCAAGCCATGCAACACGCGATCGTCGCAGGCCGCTTGGCCTACCTCGCCGGCCGCATGCCGAAAAAACTCTATGCCAGCGCCTCTTCGCCGCTGGATGGTCTGATCAAGTAAGAGCCATTGATGACTGAATCGAACGACACGCCTATCCAGACGGAAGAGGGCGACGAGCGCCAACACCGCCGCATCAAGAGCTTCGTGATGCGCGCCGGGCGCATGACCGAAGGCCAGCAACGGGGTCTGGACCAGGGCGCGCCGCTGTACGTGCTGCCGCTGGCCGACGCGCCGGTGGATTACGATCAGGTGTTCGGCCGTTCGGCACCGCGCTCGCTGGAGATCGGTTTCGGCATGGGCCACTCGCTGCTGGAAATGGCCGCGGCGGCACCGGATCAGGACTTCATCGGTGTTGAAGTGCACCGTCCGGGTGTCGGCGCGCTGCTCAACGGCGTGCTGACTCAGGGCCTGACCAACCTGCGGGTCTACGATTGCGACGCGATTGAAGTGCTCAACCGCTGCATCGCCGACAACAGCCTCGATCGCCTGATGCTGTTCTTCCCGGATCCATGGCACAAGAGCCGTCACCACAAGCGTCGTATCGTTCAGGCGTCCTTCGCCGAACTGGTGCGCAGTAAGCTGAAGGTTGGCGGCATCCTGCACATGGCCACCGACTGGGAGCCGTACGCCGAGTACATGCTGGAAGTGATGAACGTCGCCCCGGGCTACCGCAACCTCGCCGAAGACGGCAAATGCGTACCACGCCCGGCCGAACGCCCGATCACCAAGTTCGAACGCCGCGGCGAACGTCTTGGGCATGGCGTGTGGGATCTGAAGTTCGAGAAAATCGCTTAAACATCACGCAAAACCCAATGTGGGAGCAACTGTCTTACTGCCACCATTCGTCACCGCCACTCTGTGCCGTCTCGCAGCATGGCATTCAATCTGATCAGCAGTATTCGCATACAGGCGATGAGCGCGACTTTCGCGCTCTTGCCCCGTTCTCTTAAGGATTCATAAC